>JBPCVQ010000332.1:0-22592 GCA_051010395.1 Geminicoccaceae bacterium
TTGCCGGATCGAGGTCGCCAAGGTCGCGGAAATGTTCGCCTATTATGGTGGTTGGGCCGACAAGCTGCATGGCGAGGTCATTCCCGTTCCCTCCGGACATCTGAACTACACCTTGCGCGAACCCCTAGGCGTCGTCTTTCAAATCACCCCCTGGAACGCACCCATCTTCACCGCGGGCTGGCAGATCGCACCCGCGATCGCCACCGGCAATGGCGTCGTCATCAAGCCGAGCGAGCTGACCCCTTTGACGACGGTCGCGTTGGTCCTGCTGGCAGAGAAAGCCGGGCTGCCAAGTGGCCTTGTGAATGTTCTCTGCGGTTTGGGGCCGACCACCGGGCAGACAGCCATCGAACATGAGGCCGTCCGAAAAGTTATCTTCGTCGGCTCTCCGGAAACCGGACGGCGGGTTGCCGTCTCGGCAGCAGGGGCCTTAAAGCCGGCGGTTCTGGAACTGGGCGGGAAGTCCGCCAATATCGTCTTTGAAGACGCCAATCTGCAGCATGCCTGTCTCGGCGCGCAGGCGGCGATTTTCTCCGGCGCCGGACAGAGCTGTGTCGCCGGTTCACGGTTGCTGGTCCAGCGCGCGGTGCATGCGGAGCTGTTGGAGATGCTATCGAACGGCATGAATGTGATCCGGCTCGGTGATCCCCTGGATGAGACAACCGAGATCGGACCGATCAGCAATGCGCGCCAATTGGCGCATATCAGCGGCATGATCGATGGTGCCCGCATCGAAGGCGCTGAAATCCTCACCCGCCCCTCCCGGCCGGATGCTGGCTTCTTCGTGCCGCCTACGGTTCTTCGCGGCCTCACCAACCAGGCCGACGCGGCGCAGAACGAGATCTTCGGTCCGGTGGTGACAGCGATCCCCTTCGACGATGCGGAGGAGGCGATCCAGATCGCCAACGACACCTCCTTCGGGCTCGCCGGCGCCGTCTGGACGGGAGATGTCGGGCGGGCGCATCGGGTCGCCGAGGCGGTTCGTGCCGGCACGTTCTGGATCAACAGCTACAAGGCGATCCACGTCTCCTCGCCATTCGGCGGATCCCTCAACTCCGGCTTCGGACGCTCGAGCGGCACCGATGCTCTCATGGAATACACGGCTGCAAAGAGCGTCTGGCTGGATAGCGCCGCCACGCCCAGAATAGCCTTCGGCTACGTCTCCTAAGTGGCGTGGCCACCTCATTTGGTTCCCACCGCATGTGCTGAAAGCGCCAAGATGTCCACGGGTATGCGAGCCTGTCTCGGGAAAGCTGCGGGGGCTTTCGTGCCAGGCACACCACTGGGTGGCGTTGCCAAATCATCGGGTTCTGCGGGGCGCTTTTTGGGGTCATGTTCATGATGAGGAAGTGCGGGAAATGAACGCCTCGTTCGGCATCGATCATCCGCTGATTGCGGTCAATGATATCGAAGGCCTAAGGGACAGGATGATCTCACTCGGCTTCAACATGACCGCCGTCGGTAAGCATCCCTGGGGCACCAGCACCAGCCTTGCAATGTTCGAGGGTTGCCTGATCGAAATCATGGGGATCTATGATGAGGGCTTGCTGGACGAGATCCCCGCCGGCGACTTTTGCTTCGGCCGTCATGTCCACACCCATCTTCGAGAACGCGAGGGCATCGCGCTCACGGCGCTGCACAGCACGGATTCCATGGCCGACGCCAAACACGCCGAGGAGGCCGGATTTACGTTGAGCGGCCACCTCGAGTTTGGCCGCGACGTGACATTGCCGAACGGCGAGACCGGGCGCACCAAGACGACGCTTGCCCTCATGCCGGATGCGAGATGGCCGCGCCTTTCTTTTTTCCTTTGCCAGCAGCACCGGCCCGAGCTGATCTACGTCCCCGAATGGCTGAACCATCCGAACACGGTTTTCGGTATTTGCGGCATGACGATCCTGGCTGAGACCGGGGACCACAAAGCCTTGATCGGCAAGCTCGAAGGCCTCTACGGAACAACCGAAAAGATCGACGGTGGTTTCAAAGTCGGCACGGCGAATGGCCCCATTCGGATACAGTCAGGACGGGCCGTCGAAAACGACTTCGGCACGCTCCCGAGCGCCATCGCAGACAGCAGCGCCCCCTGCATCGTCGCCTTGGACCTGCGATACAGGAATGAAGAAGAGCTTCGCCGGTGGATCGCAAATAGCGGTCTCGACTGCCGGCAAGCCGGTGAAACGCTCACCCTGACCAGATCGGTGGAGACGGGCAACACGTTCTTGCGGTTCCGTCGATCGTAGCAGTCAGCAGGTCACCAACGGCTTCAATCTGTGATCTCTATCGCCACTGCTTTTCTTCTGCCGTCCAGTGGGCGCCCGGTAGCGGTCCCGATTTCGCGAAGGCATCGACGACATTCTTCAAAAGCCTGGAGCAATTGTTGTCGAACTTGTCGTGCGGCAGGGACTGGCCGAAACCAATCGAGCCGGTCGAGAACACCGCGCCGTCGTTCGGTGCGTCGAAAATCACCATGTCGGCACGCACCCGGTAGTCCGTTGTGCCTGTAGCGCCGGGATAGTTGAACATCAACTCTTCCTGCACGAGCATATAGTTGTCGCTGTGACCGCCTGAGGAGGCGAGAATCAGGGTGTGCGGCGGCGTGCCGAGCGTGAGGTCGTAGCGGTCGACCTCGATGCCGGCAGCACCGTGATGGGCGAGGCCGAAATCGCCGATAATCTCGCCCTCGATGCCCTCGAAGATCCAGTCGACCCGGCGGTGCCAGCTGTCGGGCATGCGCCGGTAAGGTCGCGCGGTCTCGAAGCCCTGGGCGATGAAGCCGACGCCAGTTAGCTTCTGCGGGGCGCGGCCGGCATGACGCCAAAGTCCGCTGCGCTCGCCGCCGCTCGCGAGATAATGCTCGCCGGGCCGAGCCTGCCAGGCGCGGGTGCCGGCCTCCAGCTTGCGGACTTCCATGCACCAGGGCTCGCCCTCGCGAAAGCCGACATGCCAATAGTAGCCGTTGCCGCCCATATAAATGTAGCGCCCGCCTGCGGCGACATAGTCCTCGGTCGCATCGAGCATGCGCTCGGAATAATATTCCGGGTGACTGCCGGTGATCACGCAGTTGTAGGGAGCGAGCGCCGCCTCGCCTTCGCGATGCAAGTCTTCATCGGTAACGATCTCGTAATCGTAGTCCTGGTGCTCCAGCCAGGCGATGATCGAGAGGTCGGCCGGGAACTGCCAGGTGATGCCCATGGCGGCGATCCGGCATTTCGGACGCATATTGAGGATCGGGCGCAAATAGGACGTATAGCAGACGCCGCCGCCGTCCGCGTGAACATCGTAGGTCGAGAGGCCGAAGTCGGGAGTCTGGTAGAGCTCGATGTCGACCTCGGAGACGATCGGCGGCTGGCCCATGATCGGCTGCACCATCTGGCTGTCGAAGCTCAGATGCTCGTTGGCATAAGCGAGGTAGCTGGCGGTCGGCACCAGAAAGGCGATCTTCGCCTTCGGCACCGATGGTCGGACGAAGAAAACGATATATTCCTCGCCCAGCCCTTCCCCTCTTCCCGCTCTGAGACGAACTGCATAAGCACCGCTCTTGAGATCAGGCACCGTAAAGTTACGGCTCGGCTCCCAGCCGCAGTCGATGATCGCATCGCTGTGGAATTCGATGCCGCCGAATTCCTCGGGTGCCAGACGAAAGCAGTCGTTCCGCCCTTTCCAGTTGTAGCCGGTCATGGCGCGGACCGGACGATTGCAGCCCAGGGCGTTCAGCTCGTTAGGTCCGATGTCGATCACCTCGTCACCGATGCCCCAATCGGTATAGCCGATGGTCGTGTCCCAAAACGCGACGACGCCGTCCATGGAGGAGGGCTTGCCTTGATCGCGGATGTGATCGAGCTCGGCTCGGTTAAGCGCGCGGTCGAACACGCCGTGGCGATCGATCTTGCCGTTGAAGGTCTGGGCGATGAAGTGGCCGCGAAGCTCATGCCAGTCGCGAGCGCCTGCGGTGATGAACGGAACGTCTGGACCATTCTTCGCCCTAAAGCGGAAGCTTTCCTGGACATGCGATCGATAGTCGACCGGGGCGACCTTGCCGAGCCGGTTGTTGTAGCGGCCGAGGATGGGCTCTTGATACAGGGTGGCAGCCCCGCTGCCGGCATCGAAGGTCGCGGCGACGAAGTACCAGACATGGCGCATCAGCGGCACTTCGGCGCCGAGATAATCGACCTCCCGGCCATCGCCGACACCAAATTCCAGAACACCCTTTTGATTGAGCCAAAGAGCGAAGCCTTCATTCTTGTAAATGTCCCAACGTCCAAGTAGAGCCTGGCGGATGCCGTCCCCATGCATGATCGGATGGACGAAGGCGCAAAGCGTGAGGCTGCCGTCGATGGCGAATTTTTTTGACGGATCATCAACGGTCAGAAAATTGCCGACCTGAGTGAACTGCTTTTTGACGGACCAGCTACCGTCCAGCTCGGAGGCGATTTCCTCTTCCATGAAACCGGGGCCGGCCGGATGCTCATCGCCGTGTATCAGGCGGACGAGTTGGGCTTCGGCTTCGGTGGTGCCGTCGGCATGGGCGTAGAAGGTGATGTCGTCGCCGGGCTTGACCGAGATCTTGTTCGCGTAACCAAAAACCTTGATCTCAGCCATTTTTTCTTTGACCTCTGTTCTTCTTTTTCAAGCGAGCCCTCATCTCAGGACTCCAGGAGATCCTGAACGCGCCGCATGAAGAGGACGTGATACGCCTCCTCCGGCGAACCATAGATCGCGTCCTCGACCAGGCGAGGCGCCACGCCGCGCACACCTGATATCGCGACAATGCGATACGCCTTGAACGGCTCGACCACGGTGATCGCGTATTTCTCTTCCTGAGGCTGACGGCGAAAATAGGTGAGCACACGCTCCAACGCCTCACTGTGCTGGCCCAGCGGGTTTGCCTTGTGCTCCTCGATCAGCTCATCGGTGATCAGCCGCTTCAGGAAATCCCGCTGCATCTTGTCGTAACGGCGAAAATAGATCTCGTCCTTATCCGCCGTCTCGGTCGCCTCTTCCGGAAGCATCTCGCCGCCTTTCTCCGCTCGTGATGAGCGGTTCTCGCTCTTCTTCTTGTCGCGCCATGCCTGGAATTGTTCCTTGATACCGAACAGACCGCGGCGCAGGAACAGCACGGTCAACAGCATCAAGAGACCGATCAGCACGAAACGGATCGGCCCGAGATCGACCAGGACACGGTCGATGAACACAACGATCAGCGTGCCGACCACGGCACCTTCCGCCGTGCCCAGCCCGCCGATCACCATCATGGCGAGCGACAGGAGGATGGTGTCGAAGGAAAACAGATTGGGGGACACGCCCTTGAAGTGGGCGGTGTAGAAGCCGCCAATGAAACCGAGCGCTGTCGACGAGATCAAGAAAACCTGGATGCGGGCGGCGCGGTAGTTGACGCCGCAGGCCTCGGCGAAGGCTTCGCGTTTTTCCGGCGCCATGCGCAGCACGCGGCCGAGGCGCTTGCCGTTGACGAAGCGGAACAGGACGAGGGCGGCGAGCATCAGCGCGAAGCAGACATAATAGCCGAGAAGGAGCTGTCCTTCCTGGCTCCAGGCTTCGGGGATGTAGCCGTCAGCGCCGTAGAGCCCACCGGTGGCCGAGCCGAAGAGGCGGGACTGGAGCACATAGACACGGCAGAGTTCGACTAGGCCGAGGGTGAGGAGTGCGTAGTAGAAGCCGTCGAGCCGGTTGGCAGGCAAGGCGATGATGATGCCGAAGATCAAGCCAATGATGCTGCCGATCAACGGCAGGGACCACCAGGGAAGTCCCATCTGAATTGAGAAGTAGGCGGCGCCATAGCCCGCGGCGCCGACCACGGCATAGCTCGCGAGCGAGTAAATCTGGGCGGTGCCGATGATCAGCATCCAGCAGAGATTGATCGCAGCATAGATGCCGAAGATGGCGCCTGCTGTGAGCAGCGCATTTTGTTGGTTCTCCGGCACGAACAGCGGTGCCATCATCAGTGCAATCAGACCAAGCACCCACCAGATCGGCCGCTTGTCCGCGATCGTCTTCTGGCGACGCAGCGTCTTCGAATTGTACGCGCCACGGATGTCGAGCATGCGCCTGCGGGTCGGCCACCAGCGGGGCCGCGACCAGGTGCGTTCGCCGTGGCCTGGCCATTTATAATAATAGCGCAGCCTGCCGACCGCATGGGTCGGAACCTTGTAGCTCTCCGTCTCCTCCCATGTCTCGGTTGGCCGGCGATAGGCGGCGGTCGGCACATCAGGCGGCGGCTCGCGGTCGGGATCAAACGCCTGGACGGGGTTTTTCCAATGCGTCGCCATCGCTAGGGATATTTCCTCAATAGTTCGCACCCGCAAAACGACCTTGAAAACTTGGCTGCAGACCGCCGATTTGGGCCATAACAGTGGGAAGTAATTGATGTGGTCATACCACTAAGCCTCCCGAGCGCGATCAAGGATGCCGGCGATGCCGCGCGGCCGGATCAGGAGGATGGTGATGATCAGCAGAAACTGGGTGATCAGCACATATTGGCCGCCGAGCGCCACCGAGGTCAGCGCCTCGTTGAAGCCGAGCAAGATGGCGGCGAGTACAGCCCCCTGTACGCTGCCGAGCCCGCCGCAAAGGGCGACGGCGAGGCCCTTGATCATCGGCGTGATGCCGGCGAAAGGGGCGACGTAGTAGGTCTGCGAGAGAAGCACTGCCGCGAGACCGGCAAGCCCGCCGGTGATCGACATGACATAAAAGCCGGTGCGTCTGACGCCGATGCCGACCAGCGCCGCGGCGTGCGGGTTCATCATCATCGCACGGATTTCGAGACCGCGGCGCGAGGAGCGCATCCACATCAGGACGATCGTCAGCAGCAGGATGGAGGAAACGATCGCGCCGACCTTGTCCGAGGTCAGCACAACGCCGAGGATCTCGACTTTCCAAAAGCCGAACAATGACGGCAAGCTCTTGGAGCGCGGGCCGAAATACCAGAGCAGTGCCTGATTGCCGATCAGACTGATGGCGAGCGTCGCGATCATGCCGCGCACGGTGAAATTCGGTTTGTCGTGGATCGGAATGAAGGCGAGTGCGCAAACGAGAAGACCGCCGACCGCGCCGGTCAGGATACCAGCGCCCATTACCAGAAAGCCATTGGCCCCGAGAAATTGTGCGGTTAGCCATGCGCCGTAGCCGGACATGGCGAAGATGAAACCGTAGGCGAGGTTGATCAGCCCGAGGCTGGACCAGGTGATCGAGATGCCGATCGCTAGCGTGCCGTAAATGCAGGCGAGCGTGATACCATTGGCGATGACGAAGCCCCAGTTCATCTCAATGATCCCGCCTGGTTTGATAGGAAAGGGATGCCGAGGCCTCGCCCTTGAGCTTGCCGGCATGCATGCCGATCACGCGGTCGACCCGGCCCTCTAGAATGGCGACGTTCTGTTCGGCGATCACCATGGCGGCGTCGCCGAGCTCAACGCTCATCAACGCATCAATCACGCCCTTACCGATCTTGGGGGCGAGGCCAAGCGAGGGTTCATCAACCAGGTAAAGGGACGCTTCCGCCATCAGCCCGCGCCCTAGCGCCACCATGCGCCGCTCGCCACCGGAGAGGCGGCCGACCGGAGTTTTCATGAGAGCTTTGAGCGGCGGAAAAATGGCGAGAATTCTTTCCTTGCGCGCCCCGCGTTCCCGCCAAGCTTTCGGTGTGAAGGCGCCGCTGTCCAGATGTTCCTCCACGGAGAGCCCATGAAAAATCTCGTCGCCTTGCGGAATGAGCGCGAGCCCCTGACGCACCACCAGATGCGTGTAGCGACCGGGGCCCTGGCTTCGTGTGCGCCCGACCTCGACGCCGTTCAGCCGGATCGATCCACGCTGCCAGCCGGTGAGCCCGGCGATCGCGAGAAAGAGCGTCGACTTGCCATGGCCGTTCAGCCCGACCAGGCCGATGCGTTCGCCGCTTTGGACGATGAAGTCGAGATCGTGAATGACACGCATCGGGCCATAGCCTGCGGAGAGACCGTTGACATGCAGCACCTCGCGCTTTTCGCCATGCCCCGTTTGCGCGCTCATCCGGCCTGATCCTCCACCAGGCTACCTTCCTCGACGTTCTCGAAATAGGCCGCATGCACCTTCGGATCGTCAAGCACGTCATCGAGATCACCCTCGGCGATGACTTCGCCCGCATCCATCACCATGACCCGATCGGCGATGGTGGCGAGAAGCTCGATCCGATGTTCGACGATGATGACCGTGATATTCATCTCCTTCGAGAGAATGCGGATCAGGTCGTCGAACTCGTCGACTTCAGAATTTATGAGGCCCGCAGCGGGCTCGTCCATCAGGATGATCGGCGGGCGACGCATCAGGAGACAGGCGAGCAGCAGCTTTCGCCGATCGAGCGTGTCGAGCTGTGCGGCCGGCCGGTCCTCATGGATGTTGAAGCGCACCAGCTCGGCCCCCCATTCGGCATGATCAGCCGTCAGATAGGGCCGATAGGCCTGGCGAGCCGCTTTCAGGACTTCGCCGATGGTGAGATCCTCGGGCACGACGGGGGTCTGATAGGTACGGCCGAGCCCAAGCTGGGCTCGCTGATAGAGGGGGAGTCTGGTGACGTCCCGGCCTTTGAACGTCACCCGCCCCGCCTTCGCCGGGATGCGCCCCGAGAGCACCTCGAACAGGCTGGTCTTGCCTGCGCCGTTCGGGCCGATGATGCCGAGCACCTCGCCTGGACGCACCACGAGCGAAATGTCCCGGAGGATCTCGCGCCCGCCGAGATCCAGGCTAACGTCCTCGCAGGCGAAGAGCGGCGAGGCCTCAGCGCCATCTCCAAGTTCAGCCTGCGTCGCTGACGCCATCGCTGATGCTACGACCACCAGGGGGATGGACGGAGCGCCGCCTCCTTCAAGGGATCGGGATAGATGATCTTGTGCTCGCCGTCCTGCACCTGAACGTAGAGCTGGCCCATGCCGTCTTTGAGCTCGGTCGCGCTGACGGGATGGCCGTCATCGGGATAATGGGCGCATTCCTGCCAGTCGTTGTTCATGTCGTAGAGGCCACAGACGCCGCGATAGGGCGTGGTCTTGATGTGCGCCGAGACCTTGTCGAACTTCTGCGGATCACCGACCGCCTCCCAAGCGTTCTTCAGCATATGGCAGGTGTCGTAGCCGTTGCCGGTGTAGACGAGGCCCATGATGCCGGGGAAACGCGCCTGGTATTTTTCGCGAAACGCCATGCCCATCTCGTCTGCATAGACACCGAGCACCGTGCTCCAGACGAAACCCTCGGCTGCCGGACCCGCGAGCTCGAGGAATTCGGGCTGGGACGGGCCATATTGCAAATACACCATCGAGTCCGGCAGGGGATCGAACTGATACTGCTTGCAGAACGCCGCATATTCGGACGCGACCCAGTGATTGATCATCACTGTGCCGGCGCCGATGCGCTTGATCTCCTGAATGACCGGCGCCCAGTCCTGCACCGGGAACTGGATGTCGGTGACGCCGGCGAGTTCGAACTCGCTGTCGGGCAGCGCCTCCTTCAGCGTGCGTGAGATCGTCTGGTTGTAGGCAATCTGCTCCTGGACGATGTGCACGCCGTTGCTGGTGGGCGTCCAGAGCCCCTGGTCTTTCATGTCTTTCAGGAAGATCGGGAAGGTGTAGCCGTAATGCACTTCGGAGGGGTCGGTCTGGAAGCAGTGGCTGTATTTTTCCGGATTGGCCTTCACCTGCTCGGTGTAATCCCGCTGGGTCACGCCCCAGAGGAACGGGCATTTATATTTGACCGAGGCGTCGGCGGTCGGGATCGGCACCAAGGTGAAAGCCGTGGTGATCGCATGCACCTTGGCGTCCACCAGCTTGCCGACGGCGATCTGACAGCTCTCCGGCGAGAGCGGATCGAGGTCGACCACCTCAAGCTTCACCTCGCGTCCGAGAACGCCGCCCGCTGCGTTGATTTCCTCCAGCGCCAACACGCAGCCGTTCCAGTGGTCCTGATGATCGGCGACGCCCGCCTGCGCCGTCTGCGCGGCGAGTAGCCCGATGACGATCGGCTCCGCCGCAAGCGCTCGATTGCGCCTGACCCAGGGCATGGGAAATGTGCTGGCCGCAGCCGCCGCGGTGGTGCGTGTGATAATCTTTCGTCGCGTTATGCCTTTGCTTCCCATAGTCGCCTCCCCCGTTTCTCGCGTATCGTCGCGATTTGTTGTCGGCTTTTCGTGCCAGTCGCCAGCACATTTCATTGATATTAAATATTAATATTAGGTCGGATGCCCTTCGAATTCCAAGGGTTCATCTGCTGGAATTCGGTGCCTGCTCACAATATCGGCTGGCACCCTCTCTTTACAGAATCAGGATTGCCCGCTTTCGGCCCTCGACTTCCCAGAGCCGATGCGCCGCGCCAGGATACAAGATTTGCCGCGGATACACTGAACGTCTCGGCCGTGCCTGTCGTCGGGTTTCCGTGAAGTGTGGACATTCCTCTGAGCCCACTGGCATTTTGAGAGCGCACCTATCCGAATGTTCGGCCTCGGCTACACAATCCAGGGATAACCACTGTGGATGCAATCGTGTTTTTGGCGGTTATCGTTGCTGCTGGCTTGCATGCCACCTGGAACGCCCTGGCGAAGGGCGGCGGGGACAAGCATTTGAGCATGGCTGCCGTGGTCCTCGGGCATGTCCCGATCGCCATCATCGCTCTTCCCTTTGTGCCTCTGCCAACCATCGAGAGCTGGCCGTATATCCTGGCGGGCATCGTGCTGCATTCCGGCTATCAACTTTTCTTGCTGCACGCCTATCGACTTGGCGACCTCACGCAGGTCTACCCCATAGCGCGCGGGACGGCCCCGCTGCTGGTGGCGGGAATTTCCATCCTGTTCCTTGACGTCGAACTCGAGCGCATTGAGGTTGCCGGCGTCGTCGTGATCGGCGCCGGCATCATCAGCCTCGGCCTGGTGCGTCAGCAAGATGGCCTGCGCAACTTCGCCGCCGGCGGACTGGCGCTCATTACGGGCTGCTTCATTGCGGGATACTCGCTGATCGATGGCATTGGCGCCCGCCTGGCCGGCACATCGCTCGGCTTTTACTGTTGGCTCACCCTCGGCAATGCAGCACTCTTTGCCGCCTATCTGAGCTTGGCCAAACCGGGCACGCTCCAGCGCATTCCATCGAGCGCCGGCTTGATTTTCATCCTCGGCGGCAGCGCCTCGTTTCTCGCCTATGCCCTGGTCATTTGGTCCTTCACCCATGCACCGATTGCTCTGGTGACGGCATTGCGCGAGACCAGCATCGTCTTTGCGCTGGCGATCGGCGTCATATTCCTGAAGGAGAAGCTCAATATCACCAAACTTGCCACGACATTCGTAACGCTGCTTGGTGCTGCCCTACTCCGCCTGTCGAAAACATGACATGTCGATCGGGACAAGCGATGCCGCTTCATTGCCGAATGAACCTGGCGCCTATCTTCTCTTGATCCAGCTGGGCGGGCCCACGCCACTGCCGCCACGCTTCGACAATCAGCTCCTGCCTGAAGGGCACTACGGCTATGCCGGCAGTGCTTATGGTCCTGGCGGTATTCGCGCCCGCTGCCGGCGTCATCTCGGGCGGCCTGCCAAACAGCGTTGGCACATCGATTGGCTGACACGCATGGCGACCGATGTTCAGGCGATCCCTTTTCCCGATGGATCGGAATGCCGTCTGATCGACAGCCTGTCGAGGCGGGTGCGTGTCGCGTTTCCAATCCATGGCTTCGGCAGCACCGATTGCCAGCACTGCCGGGCGCATCTGGTGCGGTTTGAGGGATATGGCCGGCCGGATGAGCTGGGCTCCGCTCTCGACCTTTGAAAAACGCCGGCCATGAAGAAGAAACCATCTCCGCAACCAAGTCGCCCAAGGAATGATCCTCGACAGCGACATGATAGGGCCTTATCAATGCGCGCCTCGCCACTGAGCATCCGATATTGTTGCGGACTCTGGGCGATCACCAATGGTTGACCAAGCCCCAACCCGCGCCCTCGCCACGTGGAAAGCCCTGCCATGTATCTCGGCATCGACTTCGGAACCACGAATACCGCCATCGCCGTCGCTGACCAAGCGGGCGATATCACCACAGCGCATTTTCCCGTCAACGATCAGCTCACCTCGAGCTTCCGTTCGGTGCTCTGTTTTGCCGATGAGGATGAGCAGGGCTCACGCCGCCTCCTGACATCTGCCGGCCCGAGAGCGATCGCCGACTATGTCGAACTCGGCAGCGAGGCGCGCCTGGTCCAATCCATCAAGACATTTCTGTCGAGCAAGGCGTTTCAGCAGACATCGATTTTCGGCGTCACTCACTCTCTCGAGGATCTGATCGCCATCCTGCTCAGGCATCTGAGAGCGGCATCGGAGGCAAGCATCGGCACCCTGCCAAGCCGCGTCGTCGCAGGCAGGCCCGTCCATTTCGCAGGCGAGCGGCCGGACGAGGACCTCGCGGTCCAACGCCTGAACACGGCGTTCGATTTGGCAGGCTTCAGTGACGTATCGCTTGCCTTCGAGCCCTTGGCCGCGGCCTATTTCTACGCCTCCAGACTCAAACAGCCCGAGACCTGCCTCATCGCCGATTTCGGCGGTGGCACAAGTGATTTTTCCGTCGTTCGTTTCGAACCCGGTGTTAGCGGACCGACCACCACCCCGCTAGGTCACGCAGGTATCGGCATCGCCGGCGACACTTTCGACTATCGCATCGTCCAGCAGGTTGTCTGCCCGCTGCTCGGCAAGAACAGCACCTATCGTTCCTGGGGCAAGCAGCTGGCCATGCCCCGGCATTACTATGCCCGGTTCGAGCGCTGGCATCATCTGTCACTCCTGCGCAACCCCAGGACATTGCGCGAAATCAGAGACATTCGGCGGACGAGCGATGAGCCGGAGCTGCTCACCAGCCTTCTGCACATCATAGAAAATGAGCTGGGCTTTCACCTCTACCAGGCCGTCAACAAGGCGAAACTCGCCTTGTCCCACACCGAACGCGCCACATTCGAATTCGTCCACCCGCCCGTCGAAATCATAGCCACCATCGATCGCGACCGCTTCGAAAGCTGGATCGCGGATGACCTTCGATCGATCACCGAAACGATGGAAAACGCCCTCGCCGAGGCCGACATGCCCGCCCGAAACATCTCCAAGGTGTTCATGACGGGAGGAACGTCCCTCGTGCCGACCGTGCGCCAACAGTTCGAAAAAAAATTCGGCGCCGAGCGGCTGGTCCACGGCGATAAATTTCTCTCGGTGGCGGCAGGCCTTGCCCTCATTCACCGTGCGAAGGCCCTGCATGACGTCAACATCGATGTGGTGTGACCACATCATATACTTCCCTCTGCCATCACCAAGGTCGACGGTATGCGGCCAGTTTCTGAGGATGCCTGGGCAAATTTCGTATCGAACGCACGATGAGCTCGCCTTGAGACGTCGCTGGAAGCCGACGTTTGTCCACGCCGGCGGACGTCCCCGCCGATCTTTTGTCGACCTTCCGTAGCGGCATTTGCTATAGGCTTTGTTCAATTAGAGCGAGCATTTGCCGGAGCTGATTATGTCCCGCCCTATTAAACCTCGCCCCATCGCCATGATTTCCAGCACGGCGCGGGATCTGCCCGAACATCGCGAGCAGGTAAGGAAGGCGTGCGAGCGCATGGGGTTTGAACCCCGTGAAATGATGGAGCATCTGACGGCGCTCGATAAGGACGCCGTCGAGACGTCATTGGAGATGGTCGATCGCGCCGAGGTCTATATCGGCATTTTCGCCCATCGCTACGGGTCCATGCCTGATGGTGCCGAGACGTCGAT
The DNA here is from genome assembly GCA_051010395.1 of Geminicoccaceae bacterium. Classification (GTDB taxonomy): domain Bacteria; phylum Pseudomonadota; class Alphaproteobacteria; order Geminicoccales; family Geminicoccaceae; genus JANQPX01. The sequence continues at coordinate 13,764 of JBPCVQ010000332.1, forward strand.
CACCGAAATGGAGTATGATCGCGCGGTCGAAAAGAAGATCCCGCGTCTGATCTTCTTCATCGACGAAAATCGGCCCGTCCCTCCAAAAGATTTCGATACTGGCGCGGGCGCTCTGAAGCTGCAGGCGCTGAAAGAACGCATTGGCAAGGAGCGCGTCGCTGCGTTCTTCGAGACCGCGGCCGACCTTCACGGCCACGTCATCGCAGCGCTGCAAAAATTCAGGGAAGAACGGCAAGAGGCTGATGGAGAAGACGCCGCCAAGCGCGCATTTGCAATGCTCCATCGCCGCTCCTCGACCCCGATGCCGCCGACAGCGGACATCGTTCATCCCTACACCCTTTCCGAGACGCAAGCGCTGGTCGGCCGGCAAAAGGAGCTGAACGCACTGACTGATTGGATGAGCGAGCCGAGATCCGGCTTCCGTGATGCCCGCATCTTCTGCCTGGTGGCAATCGGCGGCATGGGGAAGAGCGCCCTTGCCTGGAAGTGGTTCAACGAGATTGCGCCGAAAGAGATGCCGGAACTTAAAGGCCGCCTCTGGTGGAGCTTTTATGAGTCGAACGCCGACTTCGCGAGCTTCTTGGATCGTGCGCTTGGCTATGTCAGCGACCTTCATGAGGACGACATCCGCGAGATGGACTGGCAGAAGAAGGAAAACCTGCTGCTCCGGCATCTGGACGAGAAGCCGTTTCTCCTCGGACTGGACGGGCTGGAGCGGATTCTGCTCGCCTATTGCCGGATGGATGCCAGCCATCTCGCCGATGACGATCTCGATCAGGAGACCGCGAACCGCGTGGCGGGCGCCCATGGCCTGCCGGCGACCGTCGAACAATCCTTCTTCGGCCAGCATCAGCTTCGCCGGACGATCGATCCGCGCGCCGGGCATTTCCTGCAGAAGCTGGCCTCGGTGCGCACATCACGGATTTTGGTCAGCACACGGCTCTATCCGAGTGCGCTGCAAACCCGACAAGGCAGACCGAGCCCTGGCTGCGTCACCTATTTTCTGGAAGGCCTTTCGAATGACGACGCGCTCGACCTTTGGCGGGCGCTTGGCGTTTCCGGCAAGCGCGCCGAGCTGTTGCCGCTTTTCGACAGCTTCGAGCGGCATCCGCTGCTCCTCCAGGCCCTTGCCGGCGAGATTGCCAATTATCGCGGGAAACCCGGCGATTTCGCCGACTGGAAGGAAGCGCATCCCGATTTCGATCCGACTGACCTTCCACTCGAACAGCGAAGAAGCCACATCCTGCAATTCGCGCTCCAGGGATCGGACCGCCCTGTGCGCGAGGTGCTGCACACCATCACCGGCTTTCGCATGCCAGCGCACTACCAGACGCTGAAGGCCTTGCTGATTGGCGCGAACAAGGCCTGCCCGGACGCCACGGCCCTGGATCGGGCGCTCACCGAGTTGGAGGATCGCGGGCTGATTGGCTGGGACCGAAAAGCCAACCGCTACGACGCCCACCCGATCGTGCGCGGCGTGGTCTGGCAGCTCGCCGGCGGCGAGGCACGCAACACGGTTCATGCAGCGATTGACGCTCATTTCGAGCCAATGGCGGTGCCTGAGTGGAAGCAAGTCGAAAGCCTCGCCGATCTGACGCCGGCGATCGAGCGCTATCATACGCTGGTGGAGTTGGGGCGGTTTGATGATGCGTTCGATTTGTTCCATGGTCGGCTGGACGAAGCGACCCTCTGGCGACTCGCTGCGCACCGAGAGCGTATCACCATGCTGGAGCGGCTGTTTCCGGACGGCACGGACAAGCCTGCAGAGCTTACGAGTGAGAGCGCTCAAGCCTGGGCGCTAGACGCGCTGGCTGCCAGCTACGATTTGTCCGGTAGGCCTGGCCAAGCGATGGCACTTTACCAGCTATGCCATCCTATCTCTGAAAGGCGGGGAGAGAAGAATAACCTTGGTATTAGCCTTTCGAACTCGGCCCGGACACAACGAGCACTCGGAGCCTTACATGACTCTGCAAGCGTACTCCGGCGAGCGTTAGTAATTAGTCACGAGTTGAAAAATACATTCCAAGAAGCGGTAAGTTTGCAAGAGCTCGGCCGCTTGGGCTCCACCGTCAGCGGTCGCAAGCTAGCTTACCTTACTCTGCCGAGAAGCAAAACGATCTTCAAGGTACGTGGCGACCAAAATATGGAAGGCATCGCCTGTGCCTTTCTTGCCGAGCTCTCCCTCTGGCAGAGTGACCTCGCCTCCGCCGGACGCTGGGCTGATCGTGCATGGCGGCTAGCAGATATAAAAAGGCAAGAGCGGGATTTCATCCACGCTGCCCTCCTCCAGGGCCGCGCAGCGCTCGGACGTGACGATCAAGAACAAGCTGAGGAACGGCTGCACCACGCGCTTGCCCAAACGCGAGCGGTCAATGTCGTCGAGTTCGAGCTGCCGGCGCTGATCGCCATCGCCGAGCTTGAACTTGCGCGCGGCAATCCCAAAGCAGCCCGCGAGCGGCTGGACGAGATCTGGGAGCCCGCCGAGGAAGGCCCCTACCCGCTCCACAAGGCTGACGCCTACAACGTCCTGGCCGATATCTGCCGCGCGGAAGGCGACGAGGCCGGCGCGATCGAGGCCGCGACCGCAGCGTACTGCGCCGCCTGGTGCGACGGGCCGCCTTGGGCCTATCACTGGGGTCTGGAAAAGGCCAAGGCGCATCTCCGGGCCCTCGGCACACCCGAGCCGGACATGCCGCCGTTCGACGAATCGAACTACGAAAAAATGCCCGAGGTCGAGATCAACCCCAAAGACGACCACTGGATCGACCCGAGCGTGCCGCTCGAGGCGTTACTGGACCTCGACACCGGCGAGCCGCCGGAGGCTTGACTGGATCTCGACACCGACGGGTGACGCCAGCACCAAGTCCACGCTGTCGCGCGTCGCGACCGCCAAGTCAAGGCCGTCGCGCCCTGCGACCCGATTTCCTGGTCCATGCGATCCTGGGAATCCGCGCCTCGCCCTTGTTTTGTCAGCGGGCGGATGGATTCCCAGGGTCGCATGGACCAGGAAATCGATGCTGCCTGACACTGGTTAATTTATCGTGAAGTTCAGGCTCGTGGGATCGACGGTAGCGTCTCTCCCGCTTGTGGAAATATCGACACGGACAGTGCCAGGCGGATCTGTCAGCACTTGGCGGATCCTGGGATCGAAGGCTAGTCTGAACAGAGAAGAAAAGTAAACGAGGTGGGCGGCCCACATGTATGACTATATTGTTATCGGCGGCGGTTCGGCGGGCTGTGCGCTGGCTGCGAGGCTGGGCGAGAACCTGGATGCGAAGCTGCTGCTGATCGAGGCTGGGCCGACCGATCGCAATCCCGATATCCATCGTCCCGTCGCCTTCTACAAGATGACCACGGGACCACTGACCTGGGGCTATGAGACCGCACCGTCGCCGCAGCGGGACGGGCATGTGATGGCGCTGCCGCAAGCAAGAGTGCTGGGCGGCGGCAGTTCGATCAACGCCATGGTCTTCACCCGCGGTAATCCTAAGGATTATGACGCGTGGGCCAGCGAAGAGGGCTGCGACGGCTGGGCGTTCGAGGACGTGCTGCCTTTTTTTCGCCGGGCGGAAGACAACAATCGCCTTGCTGACGGCTATCACGGCACTGGAGGGCCGCTCGCGGCATCCGACCAGATCAGCCCGCATCCCCTGAGCCGCGCCTTCGTGCGCGCGGCGCAGGAGGCAGGCTTGCCGCACAATGCCGATTTCAATGGCGCCGAGCAGCTGGGCTCCGGCCTCTATCAGGTCACCCAGCGGCGGGGCCGCCGCTGCAGCACGGCCGTCGGCTATCTGCATCCTGCCATGAAGCGCGGCAATATCGACCTCGTCACCGATGCCCTGGCACATCGCATCATCATCGAGAATGGGCGCGCGATCGGCGTTACGTATTTCGCTGATGGACAGATGCAGGAAGCACGCGCCGAACAGGAGGTGATCATCGCTTCGGGCGCCATCGGCTCACCAAAGCTCATGCTGCTCTCGGGCATCGGCCCTGCCGATGAACTGAAGACGGCCGGTGTCGAACCGGTGCATGATCTGCCGGGCGTCGGCAAGAACCTGCAGGACCATATCGATGTCTACAGCATTCATGAGCTGAACGGTCCGCACAGCTACGACAAGCATACGCGGCCGCACAAGATGCTCTGGGCGGCGCTCGAATATGGGCTGTTCAAGAGCGGACCGGTGACCTCCAATCTCGCAGAGGCTGGCGGCTTTTGGTACGCAGACCCCGAAGCGAAGAGCCCTGACATGCAATTTCACTTTTTGCCCGGCGCCGGCCTGGAGGCAGGCGTACCCCCCGTCCCAAGCGGCTATGGCTGCACCATCAACTCCTGCCATCTCCGGCCGCGATCGCGCGGCTCGGTTACGCTGCGCGGTGCTGATCCGGGGCTGGCGCCGGTGATCGATCCGAATTATTGGGCGGAGGATTATGATTTCGAGATGTCGCTCCGCGGACTGGAGAAAACGCGGGAGATTGCGCGTCAGGCAGGGCTCGCCAAGTTCATTCGGAAGGAGCATATGCCGGGCGGGGACGTGAAGACCAAGAAAGACCTCGAGGCCTATGCGCGACGTTTCGGCAAGACCGACTATCATCCGGTCGGCACCTGCAAGATGGGGGTCGATGAGATGGCGGTGGTCGATCCGCGATGCCGAGTGCACGGGTTGGATGGGCTCAGGGTCGCCGACAGCTCGATCATGCCGCGGCTGATCAGCTCGAACACCAACGCCGCCTCGATCATGATCGGCGAGAAGGCGAGCGACATGATCAGCGGCAATCGGGTGGCCGGGCCGCCTGCCTGAAATGGCGAGACCACCGGCCTCATCCGTTATTCGAGGACGCGCACCAACCGTCATGGCTCTTGAGCGCTCTTGTGCTTCGACTCGATCGAGCTGCCTTTGCCTTGGATCATCACTGCGGCGATGAGCCATGCTCGGCGTTAACGTTTCGTCGATCCGCAGCCGCTAAGCTCCACGAAGGTCCATGCGATCCTGGGAGTCCAAGCCTCGCCCGGATTTCCTGCTGGACGCGCGGATTCCCAGGATCGCATGGACCAGGAAACGAGGATGAAGAGGCGATGTTAAGCAAACGTTAAAGCCACGAATCTCCGTTTGATAGGAAAGCCCCCGGAGCTTCGCCAGGAGATGAGATGGGGCCATTCTGGATCATGCTGAGCCCTGACCCTGCCGGCGCTGCCCGGGTTTCCAGGTTGGTACATGACTGAAACCAAATCCATCATCCCGGGATCCGGTCTCGTGCGGTGGCCAGACATTGTGATTGGCAAGACCGCTTTATGCATCACGGAGGCAATGTCGAGGCCGCTCGATCACTCGATTTTCTCACCGGAGCGGCAGCTCATCGACGCGGGTTGCAAACTCCGGGAATAGATGGCCGTCGCAACGATCAGGAACGTTCAATGCCCAGTTGGGTCGGCATGGGTCTTCGAGCCCCCCTGCCCTTGCCCTTCCTGACCAAAAAGGCCGATCCAGCCACGATAGACGGTCTGGGCGGAGAGCGGGACGCGGAACATGCGGGTGTCGGTCTTCGGTTTCCGCTCGGCTGCGCGTTCGGCGGAGCAGAGGTTCCAGGCGGCATAATAAGCACCGGCGCCGAACAGAACGCCGCCGATTGCCTGGCCGAGCAGGACGCCGTTCGGGCCCAGCCAAGCAGCGCCGATCCAGACCAGCGGGATCGTGCCGACGGTGACCCGCCCCCAGTTGGTGACTGACGACCAGAGCGGAAAGCCGAGATTGTTGAAGGCGGCATTGGCGATGAACTGAGCGCCGGAAAAAACGAACAGGATGGCAATCCAGGTGGAGAAGAATCCGAAGAGGCCGGCAGCGCCGGAGCTCGCATTGAAGACGGATGCGATCTGGTCCTGGAAGACATAGAGCATGAGGGAGGCGAGCACGATCACGGCGGTGGACAGCATGAGTGCGTCGATCAGGGCCTGACGGATGCGATCGAATTTGCCGGCGCCGAAGTTCTGGCCGACCACCGGGCCGACAGCGCCTGAAAGCGCGAAAACCACCCCGAAGGCAACCGGGATGATACGGCCGATGATCGAATAGCCGGCGACTGCTTCATCCCCGAACCTGGCCATGGCAGTGACCACATAGGCGTTGCCGAAGGGCGTGGCGACGTTGGTGAGCATGGCGGGCCCTGCGACTTCTGCGATGCGCCGCACGTCTCTCGCGAAGGCTGCTGCCTTGAACCGGCCGAGCAGTTGCTGCTGGACGACGATGCCATAGGCGCCGACGGCAAGCACCGCAAAGCGTGCGGCGACCGAGGCGAACGCCGCCCCCTCGATGCCGAGCGCCAGGCCGAAGATCAGGATCGGATCGAGCACGGCATTGACCAGGCCGCCGGCGAGCGTCGACGCCATCGAGAGCCTGGCGGCCCCCACCGCGCGAAGAGCGCCGCCGCTTCCCATGGCGAGGGCCAGCACCGGCATCGAAGGAACGATGATCCGAAGATAGTCGACGGCAAGCTCCAGCGTTCGCCCCTCGGCGCCGAGAAGACCGAGCAGGTCAGGGATCGAAAACCAGACCAGGGCGGCAAACGGGACCGTGACCAGGAGGGAAGCCACACTGACATGGACGACATAGCGTTTCGCCCTCGCCTTTTCGCCGGCACCGATGGCGCGCGCCACCAAAGCTGCCATCGCGATCGCAAGCCCGATACAGATCGAGGTCGTGAAGAACAGAATGGAGCCCGCATAACCGACCGCCGCCGCTAGCTCGGCCTGGCCGAGGAGGCTCAGGAAATAGAGGTCGATCAAGTCGACCACAAAAAGGGCGATCAGGCCGGTGGTCGCCGTCGCGGTCATCACGCTGATGTGGCGAAGCACAGAGCCTTCGGTGAAGACGGCACCGCTTGCCGCCCCGGATGTCGAGGGCTTGCTGTCGTCCGTCGTCATGGCTCGGGTGACATCACACGTGCGGTGCGGTAGCTTTCGCTTAAGGCTGCGCCTGCTGCTGACGCTGCTTTAGATAGCATGGTCGCTCGACGCGTCGTCAGCGGCCGTCTCGAATAACGACTTTGCGATCTTGATCGCGCGATTGGCGGCCGGCACACCTGCGTAAACGGCGACATGCAGGAGAGCCTCCTTGACGTCGTCGGCGCTCGCCCCGGTGTTCGCCGTGGCGCGGAGATGCATGGCGAGTTCGTCGTCATGGCCAAGCGCTGCCAGGAGCGTGATGGTTACCAGACTGCGTTCCCGCCGGGTCAGGCCCGGTCTGGACCAGACGGAGCCCCAGGCCCCGTCGGTGATGAAACGCTGAAAATCCTCATCAAAAGCGGTTTTGGCAGCCTCGGCACGATCGACATGGGCGTCACCCAGGACCGAACGGCGAACCTTCATCCCAGCAGCCAAGCGAACGTCGCCCCCGGAGCGAGCGTCGCCCGCGGGACGAGCGTCGTCCCCGGAACGAACACCATCTTCGGAACCATCGGGTGTGTCGTCAGGCAATCGCCTTCTCCTTAATGAAGGCCGCGATGATGGAGGCAAGCACGTCCGGCGCCTCGACGGAGGGAAGATGGCCCACGCCTTCGATCTCGACGCAATCGGCGCCGATCAATTCCGCGGTTGAACGCATCAGCTCAGGCGTGGTGGCGGCATCCTCACTGCCAACTACGCAAAGTGCAGGCATGGCCAGCTTGGCCACCTCTTCGGTCAGATCGGCGTTCTGGATTGCCCGACAGGTGCCGAGATAACCCTCGACGGGTGTCCTCGTCAGCATGGAACGCCAAAGCTCGAGCTCATCCGGCCGCTCAGCATGAAAGCGAGCACTGAACCAGCGCTGGAGAACGCCGTCGCTCATGGCGCCGATGCCGTTGGCCTCGGCCGTCTGGATACGAGCTTCCCAGACTTCCGGCGGGCCGATCACATGGCCGGTATCGCAGAGCACAAGGGCTTTCACCAGATCAGGGCGCGCCGCAGCCAGCGCCTGGCCGATCATACCGCCAACCGAAAGGCCGACGAACGCGGCGCGTTCGATCGCCAGACCTTCGAGGAGACCGGCCACATCGTCCCGGTGGTCTTCGATCGTGTAAGGGCCATCCGGGCAGGAGGAAAGGCCGTGGCCACGCTTGTCGTAGCGGATGATGCGAAGACCGTCCGGCAGATGAGGCAAGAGCGGATCCCAAAGCCGGAAATCCGTGCCGAGCGAGTTCGAGAAGACGACGACCGGGCCGTCGCGCGGGCCTTCATCCCTGAAATGCAGAACCTGACCATTAGCTTTGATGGCTTTCATCACCGGGCCTCTTCCTATGCTTCCGCTCGAACATCATACCCACCGCACAACGTCCTGAGCCGTGAGAAACGTTTTACCGATGTTCACCTTTCCTTAACAGAGGAACGCTATCAAGGCCTCCTCTTCCTGGTCCATGCGATCCTGAGAGTCCGGGCCTTACCCTACCTTCACAAGTAGGCGGGCGGACTCCCAGGGTCGCATGGACCAGGAAGGATCTTATCAGGCCTGAGTTAACAGCCGGTTAGTCTCGCTGCCCCATTACCCCTTGCTCGGCATCAGAATTGTCGAGGCTGGCCAAACCGATCGACGACCGTGACGGTCGGTCTTACTCACCTGATGTCGACTTCAAGCCGATAATATCTCTCAAGAACTTGCGGACAGCCTCCAAGGGAGGCATGCGCCTCCCGTATAGAACTCTAAAAAGTCAACGCCGGCCGGCGTTCCGGCCACTCCCCTAGGGTCTGTTGACAATTAGCCTCATCCTCTTGCTTTTGTCGCAACTATTTGATTCAAAGTCGAAAATTGGGAGAATGACTTTGGATCGATCGGCGTTGAGCGATGCTCAGTGGGGTAA
>JBPCVQ010000333.1:0-3062 GCA_051010395.1 Geminicoccaceae bacterium
GACGAGACGGTTCACATGATGGTGGACCCTGCCAAGTGCCCGCATCTGGTGCGTGATTTCGAGGGCGTGTTGCTCCTGGAGGGCGGCTCGGGCGAGATCGACAAGAAGTCGAACCGGGAATTGACCCACATCAGCGACGCGGCTGGTTACTATGTGGCTGAGGAGTTCCCCGTGTCGCGGCGGGTCACCGGTCACATCCCATCTGCGGACATCGAGGCGGCGATCCATGCGTGATATATCGATTCAATCGCGCAAAATGCGGGATGATATCTAATGTCTAGCTACCACTATTCTCGTTACGAAAGCGGTGATGTCGTGATCCGCCCAAGCCTGTACACCAAGGGTGAAATCACCGTCACGGTCCATTGCAAGATTGAGGAAGGTGGCGGACGTAGTGAAATCGACCTGCATTTCGAATCCATGAGCAAAGATCGAGCCATTGGTCTTTTGACGCCATTTTCCTTTGAAATCCGAGATTACGAAGACGATGAGGAGGCGGCCCATGCTGGCTAAAGCGGAATTGTGGTTCAGCAGAGATTATTACCGCCAAGAAGGGTGGCTGTTCTTTCTTGGGTTTGGCCCGAAGGAGCCGCCAGAGGAAGGAATGCTCCGATCATGGGCATTTTCGGTCCATTTTTCAGTTAGATGGCCTGTGCGGTTGGAATGGCTCTATAGAAACCATCGCCGGTGGCGCGTTTGGCGCGTCACAACATGCCCCCCTCTGCTCATGATCGACATTGCTCACAAACAGAGGGTTCATTGGCAGGGGGTGCGCTTTAACAGACAATGGGTTTTCAAACCCAAAGAGCCAGCCAATGCCGCGTAGCCGCCGATCCTACGCCTACCTGATCAGCTGCCGCTTGGGTGACGCGATGGCGGCTCATGTCGTGATGACGTGGGCGATCGCCTATGCCGGGCGTGACGGCGGCGGAAGGAAGCTCGCTCAGGTGCGGCTGGTGCAGGCGGACAGTCACAGCTGCAACATCCACGACCTGGCGGGCAAGCTGAAGGAGCGCCACGACGCGATCGAGGATGGGCTGGGCACGAAGTGGGACCACTATGACCGGGGCAAGGCGGAGATGTACGGCCTTACCTGCGTGGTCGACCACTCGCGCAACTCGGCATTCCGCAAGGTGCTGCGCGACCACCGCTTTGACCCCGAGTTGACACAGACGCTCAACAACGACCGCTTGGACGATTGGAGCCCGAACCTTTTGGACACCCTGATTGGAAGGGCGTACCTGATCAACGATCTCACGAGCGAGCTGGCTGCCCGTAGGGTGCGCCTGGAGCCCAAAGGCAACATTCCGGTGGCGGACATAGCCGAGGCGCTTGAGGGCGCCCAGCGGCGAGCATCAACTAAAGAACATGACACCACGGTGGTGGTCGAGACCGACTATCGCGACGACCTGGCGCTATGCACGGCGCTGGGTGTGTTTTGGGCGCACTATCGCCCGCCTGCGTCTGAGAACTGGCTGCGGTTCGAGACCGAGGCAGGGGGTGGTTTGGTGCCGTATTGCGGGGCTGTGGTTTAATGCCAATCGAAACAGGTGACTTCCGCAGGGCTGCCACGGGGCCGCTTACGGATGAGGAGTACCAGTCGATCATCACCGGGATGGTGGACGATGCGGTCGACTTCCATGACGACGACCTGAGCTCCAAGCGCGAAGAGGCGTTGAACTACCTTCGCGGCGAAACTGATGTCCCGCACCCGGAGCCAGGTTTCTCGTCTGTGGTGTCCCGTGTGAGTGAGGACGAGCTAGACGGCTACATGACGCAGCTGATGAAGCTTTTCACGGGTGCAGGCACGCCGGTGGCGTTCCTCCCATCGAGCGACAACGATCAGGAGCTTGCCAAGCAGCAGACTGACTACGCCCGGTATGTCTACTCGATCAAGAATCCCGGGTATCGCAACACGCACGACACAATTCGATCCGCGATCGGCTCGGCGGCGGTCGCCGGCATGAAGGTCGTTTGGAGCGAGGCAACCGAGGTGTGGCAGGAGAGTTACACCAACCTCGGTCCGGAGGAGCTGGCGGAGTTCGAAAACGATCCGGATGCCGAGATCGTCGAGCGGGAGGATGTGGAGGAAGACGAGCAGATCCCGGTGCAGCTGGACGACGGGACCGAGATCCGTGAGACGGTCACCAGGAACTATCACAACCTGACGGTCAAGTGGAAGAAGCCCAAGAAAGGTATCGTGATCGAGAACATACCGGGCGAGGAACTTCGGTTTGATCGCCGGGCCACATGCAGCGACGATGCCCGGATCATCTTCCAGGACACCAGGCGCACCCGGTCCGATCTGATCGCGCTTGGCATGGACGATGACTTTATCGACACGCACGGCGGCGGCGGCAGTGGTTCGGGCGAGGCGACCTCGCAGCAGGACCAGGAGAAGCGCGCCCGGACCAACTTCGACCAGGACAAGGACCACGACCGGGCTGGCGGCAGGGCGATGGACACCTACCGCCTGATGGACATCTGGGCGCGCGTGGACAAGGACGGCGACGGCATCGCCGAATGGCGTCACTGCCTGGCGATTGGCGATCATGCCACGATCTGGGAGCCATCCGACGAAATGGCGCACGATGTGCAGATCGCGCTGTTCATCCCGTTTTTGGTGGAAAATACCGCAGTAGGCCGAACGCTCCACACCAAGACCAAGGATGTGGCCGATACGGAAACGTGTCTTATCAGGGGCATGGTCGACAATCTGAGCCAATCGAATTTTCCGAAGCAGGTTGCGGTATCAGGCCAGATCGAGAACTGGCCCCATGGGATCACCAACCGCCGAAGCGTGGTCAACGCCAAGCGGCCGGGCGTGGTCGAGTACCTATCGGTGCCGTATCTGGTCGACGGCGTGCTGAAGGGGCTTGAATTCTTCAAGCAGATGACCGCAGGCCGGCTTGGTGTGAGCGTTGCCGCGCGCGGGCTCGATCCTGAGAATTTGCAGTCCAGCAGCGACTTCGGCGTGCGCGAGACGTTTGCGCTTGGCTCGTCCGGCCATGAGATGGTCGCAAGAAACTTGGCAGAAACCGGGTTCACCAAGGTATTCCGCC
>JBPCVQ010000334.1:0-8486 GCA_051010395.1 Geminicoccaceae bacterium
GCAAAGATCCGGCGTCACGCCGTAGGCCTCCTGAGCACCTCCGTAGGCCAGGCGAAAGCCCGTCACGATCTCATCGAAGATAAGGAGGATCCCGGCCTTGTCACACAGATCTCGGAGTGCCTGAAGAAACCCAGGTGCCGGCGGCACCAGGCGTTGCAGGGGTTCGACGATGATGGCGGCGATTTCGGGGCTGTGCTCGTCGATGATCGAGCGGATGAAATCCACATCGTTGAAGGGGGCGATCAGCATGTCGGCGGCGATGCCGTCGGGAATGCCGGCGCTGTCCGGGACGGGTGTTGGGAAGTTGGCGAGATGGGTGGGTGCGAGGCTCATCTGCGCTTCAGGGCTCATGCCGTGATAGCCGCCCTCGAATTTCAGGATTTTTGGTCTGCTGGTAAAAGCACGGGCGAGACGCATGGCGTACATGTCGGCCTCGCTGCCCGTCCCCACATAGCGCACCTGCTCGGCACAGGGAACGGCCTCGCAGATGGCCTCGGCCAGCTCGATACCAGCGGTGTTGCTGGTGAAGAAGGTCATGCCTTTTGGAAGCTGCTCGAAAACAACCTCCAAAACTTCGGGATGGCCATGGCCGAGCATCATCGGGCCGGAGCCGATCAGGAAATCGACATATTCCTTGCCGTCTTCGTCCCAGACACGGCTGCCCAAGCCTTCACGGATCATGATATCAGGATCGAAATTTCCGAAGCCACCGGCTGGAAACACGGCCTTGGCGCGTTCGATCCATTCAGCCTGAGTATCGATCTTCTGCATGGCGAACCTCCACTTCGGACCATCCGCTGATGGTCAGGCTTTGACGATCACCTCGTCAACGAACAGGCGTATTCGTTCGCTGACATTGTTGATCGAATCCGCAGCAACGCCTTTTCCGATGTCGGTCGCATAGGCCGCATCGAAATCGGCCCGGCTCTCGAACCAGAGTTCGGAGACACCGTCGCAGACCTCGGGACCATCCTCGCTTACCAGATTGAAGACCGAACGCTGGAGGCCGGGCAATTCTTCCGCGAGCGGCCGGTGCTGCTCCAGCAGCCATTTTGCAAAGTCTGCGCGGCTGGTGCCGGCCTTGCGCTTCAAAAGGATCATGGCCTTGAACATCGGGCGTTCTCCGGGTTGAAATTATCTAGGACGTGGCTGACCGATGTCAGTCCGGTTTCACCCGCGCCAGCGGACGTCCGCCGATGCCGAGTGCCAGAACCACCAGGATCTCGTCGGGCAATGGCGCATCCGGCACGGTGATCTCGGTCGAGTCCATATCGTCGAACTGCCAGATGCTGTTCTTGTTGGTGAGTGGGATCAGGGCGACCGAGCCCGGTCCGCCCACCTTTTTCGTGCCGGGAATGATGTCGTCGCCTTTGCCGACGGCGGCGCGCACAGGGGCACCGAAGCGGGGATGAAGGATGGCGGCACTATGTTCGAGCTCGCCCGATGTCCCGACGATCGCGGCCTTGCCGTAGCTGGTGACGTCATCGGGCTGGACACCGAGCGCTTCGACCCCGCGCCTTGCGAGAATACCGCCGATGTCCTTACCGAGGTCGTAAAGCGGTTCGAGATCGTCGTGATACGCGCCGGCATAGGGGTTGCGGATGGCGGCCGCCACGGTGACTTTCCGCTTATCGGTGACGGGCTTTCCCTGATCCCGCCTGACCTCCTCGATCTGCACCACGATCTTTCGGATATCCGCCTTACGGATGTCGTCGTCGCTCATCAATGATCCCGCCGTAAGAAGTGACTTGTTAGGAGTAATGAGGGGCGCCTCGACAGGCGATCGAGACGCCCTCGCTCCCGCTTCTATAGAGCTGCGTCGGTAACCGCGTGAGTCCAGGCACCTTCCGGCGCTTTGGTGATCACCGGGTCCGAGCCGCCCTTCATCAGGGTCTCGACCGTGCGCTCATAATCGGCGGGATCCAGCTTGCCGTCGCTGCCGGCTGTGAGCTTGGCGATTTCGCCCATCATTCGGACCTGATGCTTCTCCGTCTGCGCACCGGTTTCGTCATTGTCGAGCACGATCTCAGCGGCTTCCTCCACATTCTCCTCCGCATACTTCCAGCCCTTCATGCTGGCACGAACGAAGCGCGCCATCTTGTCGACGAAGGCTGGGTCTTCGAGGTTCTCCTCCATGACGTAGATGCCGTCTTCGAGCGTCGACACGCCCTGATCCTCATATTTGAAGACCACGAGATCTTCTTCGGTCAGGCCGGCGTCGATGATCTGCCAATATTCGTTGTAGGTCATGGTCGAGACGCAATCGGCCTGCTTTTGCAGGATCGGATCGACATTGAAGCCCTGCTTCAGGACCGTGACGCCGTCATCGCCGCCTTCGGTCGGAATGCCGAGCTGACTCATCCAGGAGAGGAACGGGTATTCATTGCCGAAGAACCAGACACCGAGCGTCTTACCGCGGAAATCCTCGGGCGAGGTGATGCCAGTATCTTTCCTGCAAGTGAGCATCATGCCCGAGGACTTGAAGGGCTGGGCGATGTTCACGAGCGGCAGGCCTTTCTCGCGGCTGGCAAGCGCTGACGGCATCCAGTCGAGCACGACGTCGGCCCCGCCGCCCGCGATCACCTGCGGCGGCGAGATGTCAGGCCCGCCGGCCTTGATCTCGACCTCCAGCCCCTCTTCCTCATAGAAGCCCTTGTCGGCAGCGACGTAATAGCCGGCGAACTGCGCCTGCGTGACCCATTTCAGCTGCAGCGTCACCTTATCCGCGGCCTGTGCGGCCGTTGCGATGATGGCGAGGGCCGTTGCGGCTGCGAATGTCGAAAGATGTTTCATGGTCGTCTCCTTTTTTGGGGCTTGTTATCCCTGATTGGACGGATGCCAGAATGTAACGGAGCGTTCGATGAGGGCGACCGCACCATAGAACGCGGAGCCGGCGAGTGCTGCTACGGCGATTTCGGCCCATACCATATCGAGCGCCATGCGGCCGATCTCGGTGGAAATGCGAAATCCCATGCCGACAATCGGCGTACCGAAAAATTCGGCGACGATCGCCCCGATCAGCGACAGGGTGGTGCAGATCTTCAGCCCATTGAAAATGAAGGGGCCGGCGGCCGGCAGCCTTAACTTCAAGAGGGTTTGGGCGTAGGAGGCGGCGTAGGTGTGCATCAGGTCGCGCTGCATGGTCTCGGAGGATCGAAGGCCCTCCATCACGTTGACCAGCATCGGGAAGAAGCACATCACCACGACGACAGCGGCTTTGGAGTGCCAGTCGAAGCCGAACCACATCACCATGATCGGCGCGATGCCGACGATCGGCAGCGCCGCTGCAAGGTTGCCGATGGGCAGGAGGCCGCGCTGCAGGAATGGCGAGCGGTCGATCGCGAGAGCCGTGAGGAAAGCGGCACCGCAGCCAATCACGTAGCCGGGAAGGACCGACTTCAGCACGGTCTGGACGAAGTCCGCCCAAAGGGTCAGAACATTGCTGATAAGCGCCCCCCAGATCTCGACCGGTGACGGCAGAATGACCGCCGGCACCCCGAGGCCCTTCACCAGCCCATGCCAGATTGTGAGGACGCTCACACCGAATACCAAGGGGACGAGGAAGCTCGTGAGCCTGGTGTTTCGTTTTGCCAGCATGGCGTTGAGGAACCAGCCGCCGGCCCAGGCAGCGAGGGCGATCAGGAGCCAGATCATCGGGCTAGTCCCATGCGGTTCAGCACGAGGCGCTGGATGAAACCGATCAGACCGACCATCAGTCCGGCGCAAGCCGCAGCACCGATGAGTGCGGACCAGATGATCAACACCTGGCCGTAATAGGAGCCGTTCAGCATGCGCGCGCCGAAACCGCCCTGGGCGCCGGTCGGCAGCTCGCCGATGACGGCACCGACCAGGGCGATGGCAACAGCGATCTTGAGCGATGTGAAGAGGTAGGGAAGAGCGGACGGCCAGCGCAGCTTCCAGAATGCCTGCCAGGCGCTGGCGTTATAGGTGCGCATCAAATCGAGCTGCATCTGATCCGGGCTGCGCAGCCCCTTCACCATGCCGACGACCACCGGGAAGAAGCTGAGATAGGCGGAGATGGACGCCTTCGCGACCAGCCCGGAGATGCCGATATTGTAGAGCACCACGATGATCATCGGTGCGACCGCCAGGATCGGCACGGTTTGGGACGCGATCACCCAGGGCATGACACTGAGGTCCATGACGCGATTGTGGACGATGCCGACCGCAAGGGTGATGCCCAGGACAACGCCCATGGCGAAACCGAGCAGCGTCGCGGAAAGCGTGATCCAGCCGTGATAGACCAGCGAGCGTTTGGATGTGATTTTCTTGCCGACGGTGGTGTCCCATATTTCACCGGCAACTTGATGAGGTGCGGGCAGAACCGGCCGTTCCTGTTGCATGGTCTTCGGCAGGATTTCGGCGAACGAGATCTCGACGCCGGCGCGTTCGGCCTGATCCCGCTCCCAGGGCGCGTTCAGGACCACCGCACCAACATACCAAATCGTGATGATCGCGACGACCACAGTGAATATCGGAAGGATTTTCTCCGACAGCACGTTCATGAGCGCTTCACTGCTAGCGTGTCATCACGCCGCCGCTCGAAACCAGAACCGCATACCAAAGGGCCAGGCGCCAACCCGCCGGGAGCAAATGGTGTGACCACGTCACTCATAGGAGTGGCCGGCGCGCAGGCCTTCGCGGACGCGGGCGGCGACTTTGAGGAATTCGGGGGTGTCGCGGATTTCGAGTGGCCGTTCCGCTGGCAGCGGACTGTCGATGATGTCGATGATGCGGCCGGGGCGGGGGGACATGACGACGATTTTTGTGGAGAGGTAGACGGCTTCGGGGATCGAGTGGGTGACGAAGCAGACGGTTTTTTGCGTGCGCGCCCAGAGGGCGAGGAGTTGCTCGTTGAGGTGATCGCGCACGATTTCGTCGAGTGCGCCGAAAGGCTCGTCCATCAGGAGGATGTCGGCATCGAAGGCGAGTGCTCGGGCGATGGAGGCACGCTGCTGCATGCCGCCTGAAAGCTGCCAGGGGAATTTACGCCCGAAGTCGGCAAGGCCGACCAGCTCCAATGCCGAGGCGGTCCGCTCGGCCATCTCGCCTTTGGCATAGCCCATGATCTCGAGTGGCAGGCGGATGTTTTTCTCGATCGTCCGCCAGGGATAGAGGCCGGAGGCCTGGAAGACGTAGCCATAGGCCCGCTTCAGCCGCGCTTCCTCCGGCGTCATGCCGTTGACCGCGAGCGCCCCGCTCGTGGGTTGTTCCAGATCGGCGATGACCCGGAGAAGGGTGGTCTTGCCGCAGCCTGAAGGGCCGATGAACGAAACGAAATCGCCCTGGCCGATGGTGAGATCGACATTCGAGAGTGCGTGGACGGGACCGTCATTCGTTTCAAATGTGAGATCGAGGCTGGCTGCCTCGATCACCGACTTGACGCCTGCCTTCTTCAGCATGAGAGAGCGCCTCCGGCACCATGCCAGAAGCCAGGACGCGACAGCGGTCGCCGAGGCCTGGTCTGATGTAGCTTCGACAATTTCCGGCCAGCCGCTAACGAAATCTTAACTCGCCGGCCGTACGCTCCCTGACCTGGTCCATGCGATCCGGGGATTCCGCCCGTCCGCCAATAAGTGGTTCTGAGCTCGGACTCCCAGGATCGCATGGACCTGAAAGACGACGTTAGAGGCGTTGGGTTAAGATTTGCTTTAGGCACGGGTCGCCGTATCGACATTCCTGTCACGGTACATGCATCACGTCCGAAAGAACGAACCGCCTCGTTCGGGCCAATCGATGCACGGTTATCAGCGGAATGCGTTGGCATCCGTTCCATCTACGGGCGCTGCCGCATCAGACCCCGCTTGGGATATTCTGCGGGTCGCGTTCGACGCGCCTTGGCGCCGTCAGCTCCTTCCAGGTTGACAGCGCCTTGTTCACCGCGGGGAAGGCTGGGCGTGACACGAAGCGGCCGCGACCGGCCTGCGGCTCCGAGTTCTTGCCATGCTCCCAGATGACATCGCCGCGTGACAGGGTGTAGCGCGCCTGCGCCGTCACCTCGAAGCCCTCGAAGACGTTGTAGTCGATGATCGACTTTTGCGTCGTCGCCGAAATGGTCTTCGAGATTTTCGGGTCCCAGACGCAGATATCGGCATCGGCCCCTTCGACGATGGCGCCCTTCTTCGGATACACGTTCAGGATCTTGGCGACATTGGTTGAGGTGACGGCGACGAACTCGTTGGGGGTGAGACGGCCGGTCTCGACGCCCTTGGTCCAGAGCATGGCGAGGCGGTCCTCAAGGCCGCCGGTGCCGTTCGGGATCATCGGAAAGCCCTTCAGGCCCATGCGCTTTTGTTCGGTGGTGAAGGCGCAATGATCGGTCGCGACCACCTGCAGCGAGCCTGCAGCGAGACCGGCCCAAAGCCCGTCCTGGTGCTCTTTGTTGCGGAAGGGCGGAGACATCACGCGCTGGGCCGAATAGTCCCAGTCCTTGTTGAAATATTCACCCTCATCGAGGGTCAGATGCTGGATCAGCGGCTCGCCATAGACGCGCATGCCCTTTTGACGCGCGCGCCGGATCGCCTCGTGGGCCTGCTCGCAGGAGACATGGACGATATAGACCGGCACACCAGCGGCATCCGCGATCATGATGGCGCGGTTGGCCGCCTCACCCTCGACCTCGGGCGGGCGACTGAAGGC
Organism: Geminicoccaceae bacterium; assembly: GCA_051010395.1. Lineage (GTDB taxonomy): Bacteria > Pseudomonadota > Alphaproteobacteria > Geminicoccales > Geminicoccaceae > JANQPX01. The sequence goes on from JBPCVQ010000334.1 coordinate 6,661, forward strand.
ATGGCCCTCCGGGCCGATCGTGCCCTCGTTCATGTATTTTTCCTGGAGTGCGGCGACCACGTCGCCATTCTCCGCATGAACCAAGGGAAGGGCGCCCAGCGCAGCACAGCGCTGGAAGGAGGCGAACATCTCGTCGTCATCCACCATCAAGGCGCCCTTATAGGCCATGAAGTGCTTGAAGGTGTTGACGCCACGCGCGACCACCTGCTCCATCTCGTCGAAGATGGTTTCGGACCATCCCGTAATGGCCATGTGGTAGGAAATATCGGTGCAGATCTGATCCTTGGACTTCCGATCCCAGTCCTTGACGGCATTCATCAGGGAGCCGTCTTCGCCGGGGAGCACGAAGTCGACCAGCATGGTGGTGCCGCCGGATGCGGCAGCCCAGGTGCCACTTTCGAAGGTCTCGGCGGCATTCGTGCCCATGAAGGGCATTTCCAGATGGGTGTGGGGATCGATGCCGCCGGGGATGACATAGGCGTCCGAAGCGTCGACGGTTTCGTCGCCCTTCAGGTTCTCGCCGATATCAGCGATCTTCTCGCCTTCGACCAGGACATCGGCCTTATAGGTCCGATCCGCTGTGACGATCGTGCCGCCCTTAATGACCTTGGACATCATTATCTCCCTTGGAGCTGCGGCGCGTTCATATGAATAGCGAGCCGCTGCATGATCATGTTTATGGTGTCGACATTCGACTAGGCGACGATTTCGGCTGTTTCGACGACGGCGTGGAACAGGACGTTTGCCCCTTTTTCCGCCCATTCCGGCGAGATCTCCTCGGCCTCGTTATGGCTGAGGCCGTCGACGCAGGGGCACATCACCATCGAAGTCGGCGCAACATTGTTGATCCAGCAGGCATCATGACCGGCGCCGGAAACGATGTTGCAGTGGCTGTAACCGAGGCGCTCGGCAGCGCTGCGCACGGCTGAAACGCAGCCCTCATCGAAGGCGGGCGGGTCGAAGGAACCGACGATCCTGGTTGAAAGCTCAACATCCAGGGCTTTACAGAGTGCGGGAGCCTCGGCCTCGAGGCGCGCGACCATGCCCTGCAGCGTGTCCAGGATGTGCGAGCGGAAGTCGACGGTGAAGACCACCTGGCCGGGAATGATGTTTCTGGAGTTTGGGTGGACGTCGATATGGCCGATGGCGCCGACGGCATTCGGCTGGTTCGCCATCGCGATCTCATGCACCAGCTCGGTGATCTGCGCCAATCCGCGGCCGGCATTCTTGCGCATCTTCATCGGCGTAGAGCCCGTATGGCTCTCCTTGCCGGTCACCGTGCATTCGATCCAGCGGAGGCCCTGGCCATGGGTGACGACGCCGATGTCGACATCCTCCGCCTCCAGGATCGGCCCCTGCTCGATATGCAGCTCGAAGAACGCATGCATTTTTCGCGCACCGACCTCCTCCTCGCCACGCCAGCCGATCCGTTCCAGCTCATCGCCGAACCTTTTGTTCTCGGCATCGACCAGATCGTAGGCCCAGTCTTGCGTGTGAATGCCGGCGAACACGCCTGACGCCAGCATCGGTGGGGCGTAGCGCGTGCCCTCCTCATTGGTCCAGTTGGTGACCACGATCGGGTGCTTGGTCTTGATGCCCAGCTGATTGAGGGTGCGGATGATCTCGAGGCCGCCGAGCACACCCAGAACGCCGTCATATTTGCCGCCGGTCGGCTGGGTGTCGAGGTGGGAGCCGACATAGACCGGAAGGGCATCCGGATCCGTGCCTTCGCGGCGCGCGAACATGTTGCCCATCTGATCGAGACCCATGCTCAACCCTTCGGCCTCGCACCATTTTTGGAAAAGGGCGCGGCCCTTGGCGTCGTC
>JBPCVQ010000335.1:0-4136 GCA_051010395.1 Geminicoccaceae bacterium
CAAGGTGCTCGTCGCTGATCACGGCGATGTAGCGCGCTGCTAGGGGCAAGCCTGTGGCCCCCACATCGGCGTAGAGCCCACCAGCCGGCACCGAGACGAACTGCAGCGGGTCACTGCCGTTGGTCACCAGCACGTTCTCGTCGAACTGGGCTTTCCTCCAGCGCTCTTCAGGCTGCGTGGTGTAACCGCCAGCCTTGGACACGTCGGTCCAGACGAAGGGGGTGCCCAGCGCCTCATAGATCGCCGACTTGGTGCCGGCATAGGTGCGATAAATGTTGCTCGATGTCGTGTCAGTTCCGACGAACAGCGCGTCTACACCGGCGAACCCTGGAAGGATCTCGTCACTCACCTGGATGAGCGATGGTGCCGGCCCGTAGCCCTGTTCCTTCTTGATGCAGCCACGGGCGATCTTGAGGAAGCCCGAGGACATGTCGGCATTGTCCGGCTTGAAGGCGGTGAGGGGGAGGGTTGGATTAACCCGTGCCATTGCCGTTGGTCACCTTGCCGTTGGTCTTGCCATTCGCTTTGAAAGTGGCACGGTGGGCGCCAGTGCGCTCTAGCACGTCGATAGTGCGGTCAAGATCCTCATCAACGTTGGCTCCGCTCTCCCGTTCATTGCGGAGCATGATGCTCTTAGCCATCATGAAATCGCGGAGGCGGCCCATGTGGGTATTGAACACGACCTGCGTCGCCGCAGTTAGTTCGCCGCCCTCGGCTTGGAACTTGGCAGCTCGGAGCGCCATGACCCGGAGAAGAGCAATCTCGTTGTCGATCGGTAGCGTCTTGGCGGCCTCGAAGATCTCTTCTTCGCCGGGCATGAGGGCTGAGACATAGAATCCGTGCTTCAGGGCGTTGGTGTTGCCCTTGGCAGGTCCGCTCTTGCCTTTCACACCGGCCATTTCGTTCCTGGAGCCCCTTTTTAAGGTGGGGGCAACGGCTGGCTACGTTGCCCCCATGCAGAGCCTTAACTCTCAGTGACTTGTGTAGTTTAGCGGCATGTGGGCGTTAGGGCAAATCAGGTGGTGTCATCCTCGAAAACACGCCTCATAATCTCTCGGGTCTCAGGAGTCGGGGCTGTCTTGATGGACACCATTGCGGTTTTTCCAGAGCGACGGTGCATCTTGCGCATTTTCTCCTGAGCCTCACGAAACTCTGGCGTGCCTAGACCTTTGTCACCAGGCCAGAACATTACACCCGCATCGTCTTTGTTAGACATCCCTCACTCCTCCACCCAACCGCCGACGTCCTGCGCACCGCTGCCGGCCGTGTCCATCAACGATGAGGTCGCGCCGCGCAGCTGGCTGAACACGTCGCGGAGCGTGCCTCCAACCTCGGAGTCCGGGGCGAGCACGGCTAGGGCTACGAGCACGGCGATGATGGTTAGCCAGCCCTTGCCGATGGTCATAGCAACCTAGCTCTGGGTGATAGCGTCTCAAGATCGCTCACATCCCGCTCGATCTCCCAGGGATCATGGCCGGCCTCTAGGCGCCAAGTGATTTCATCCAAGGCATCGTCAAAGCTCAGATCAAAGTGCTGTACCAAAGTGAATCCATGCGACCGGCCGACGTGCGCTAGATCCCTAATTCCGGTCTCTCTGGAGTATGTTCCGAACGGCCCAGCGTTGTACCATTTCGCTTGGGTCAAGTAGAATTGGCCGACCCTGAGTTGTCGTACGGGCACGCATTCGGGCACATCTTCTGATCGTTGCTTAACGCCTGGCTTAATGTGTAGAACCCCTCTATCCAAACACCCGTCCATCACTCACCCTCCGAAAAAGCTTTCACAGTGACCCCGATCGTGTCGAACACGGCGGCCTCATCGCCAATCCGTCCGCCATGCTGCAGCACCCCGAGCTCACCGTCCTCAAGCACGAGCGGCGCGCACAGATAGAGCTCGGCCTCGGTACACCACGGCCAGGGTATATCGGCAATGCGGAAGGCTGCCGGGTTCTGCTCGAATGGCGTTGGTGTGGAGCAGCCGGCGAGCAGGAAGAGGGCGAGGAGTGCGGGGCGGGTCATCAATTGATTGACCAAATGTGGGCATAAGGCATGCCCCTATTGATCTTATCCTTCAACCGCTCGACCTCGGCCTTGAGGGCGTCGCGCTCGGCTCTAATTTTCGCCATGGCGTGGTAATGCTCTTTGGCTAGACGATTGCCATGATCAATGCCGTCCTTGCAGGCAACATCCCGCTCCTTGGTCAGGCGCTCGATCGTGTCGGCGGCAGCGCTCAAAATGTCTCGGTGAAAGTCATCAAGCGGCATCCCAACAACCTGACTTATCATGCGCAGCTGAACGCTCGGGTCAGCATCACGCAACAAATGCGTTGTTAGCTCTGGCTTTTCGTCCATCGTCACTTCTCCACCGGGCGCATCTCGGCGCCGCAGCCATGCCAACTGTCACAGATCTGTAATGGAGCCACTTGAACATTAAAAAGAGGTCCGTGCTCGATCGTCCGATAAGTCCCGCATTCTGGACATTGGAATCTGCTCAGGCCTGCATCGTAGGCCACACGATCCGCCGGCTTCAGCGGGATGATCGGGAACTCTAGGATTTGCGCGGTCATTGGTGATCTCCTTATTCACGGTTGAGCCGAACCTCGATCACCTTGCTTTGGTCAGACACCATGTCCCGCAGCTCTTCAACTGGATCGTCAGCCTGATAGGTGTTGACCGGACTGAGCGCGAAGCTCGCCCCGTATGTGTCTTCAAGGTGAGCAATCAAAGGCTCTAGCCAGGAATTGCCATCATGCTTCGCCTTGAGATCATCGATCATCTGGCGAAGCTCATCCTTCTTCAGGTTTTTCACTCGTTGCGGCAGCTGGGCAAGGAGCCCTGCTTCAGTTTCCTCGGCGGCCCGCAACAGCTGATGAGTAAACAGGCTTGCGCCTGTCAGGAAGTTGAGCACGTCGTACACGCCGTCCATGTGGCGCGAGGAAATCAGGTAGCCGTGCGTAACCGACAGGATGTCGGCGATGTGGAAGTCTCTGGTCTCGGTCATTGGTGATCTCCGTGTTTGACATCATCACTCTATACCGGTATTGTGACCGGTGTCAATACCGTTATGGAGAAAAGCCGTGAGCAGAGCAGATCGGTTCGAACTGATGATGACACCGGAAACGTGGCGGTTGCTGGAAATTCTCAAGGGCCATCTGAGCCAGATCAGCCTGGAGCATGGCGGCACCGGTAGCATCAGCAACTCCAAAGCTATCCGCTTTGCCATGTACAAGGCGGCGATCGCCATCGAGAGGCAGGAGAGGGACAATGCCTAGTTATATCTATGTTGCTTCGGACGGGGAAACATCGAAGATTGGTATGACCAACAATCCGCATTTCAGAATGACGAAGCTCAGAAGTGCGACGAAATCTAAATATCAAGCGCTTAAACTCTGGCAGTCAGAAAAAGATATTGCCGCGAAAATTGAGAAAGAAGTGACACAATACATGAGTTTTCACTGCATTAAAGGGAAGGAATGGTTTTCTGTTTCAGGTCGCGTATTGATACACGCGGTAGATTTCGTCATTGCGCGAGGCCAATATTTTGCTGTTACTTGTGATATGCCTTTTATTTTTGATCTTCCATCTGAATTTGAGGATATGGCTTGCGACATTGCTGACATTATCAGTCAAACACCTGAAGAAGCCATCCGCTACGCGATCGCGTTCACCCACAAGCAGCTAACCGAAGTGCTGAACGTGGAGGATCTTGACCATGAGTGAGTCGCGTTTAACGACGGTGTCAGCAGCGGCCACAAAGAAGGTGGTCGCTCTCAAATGCGGAGAGGCCTTTTGCTTCATCACTGATGAGCAATGGGATGAAATCATTCAAGCCGCCATCGAGGCCAACGACGCTTGGCTGGCAACCAACATTTGGCCACTTGCTAAGAATCTGGATTGGCGATTGAGCGGACCAGACGGGAAAATTGGAGATTGGGAACCATTGACCGTTGCGCGAGCAGCCGTCCAATCGCTAGGCAAGCCAGAGCCAATCGTGGAACTCAAGCTAGCCGAAGCCCCCACACCAGAGGACACAGACCGATGAAGACCGACAACTCAACCGACTATCTCTTGGATCGAAGAGACCCCGCAAAGGACGCCCGCAACCACAAGAACTGGCTGCTCGTCAAAGCCCTATGGT
>JBPCVQ010000336.1:0-4259 GCA_051010395.1 Geminicoccaceae bacterium
TTGATCGTGACCACCGAATAACAGCGCGCAAAGGCGTATGAACGTCGCGAGGAAAGCGCTCATCGTAAAGGTGAAGCCGATCACCATCACCGACTTGATGATATAGCGGTGGGTAATGCCAGTGAGCGATTCCGACCCTTCGCCCTGTCCATAGGAAATCTTGACAAACTGCCAGGAGAAATAGATCGCGACCAGGAGATAAGGGATGGCCAGCAGAATAATTCCCCAAAACTCGACCCAGGCCTGACCGCGCCGTCCGAGCATCTCGCGGAAAATATCGACACGCACATGGGCGTTGTTCAGATAGGCGAACCCGAAGGACAACATCAGGATAACGGCATGGAGATGCCACTCCATGTCTTGCAGCTTGATCGGCTCGATCAGCCAGTAGAAGGAGAGCTGCGACATGCCGATGCGCAAGAAGTCGATCTTGCGGGTGATCACATCGAACATGATGACAGCGATCAGCGGCAGCACCACCCAGCCGGCGCATCTGCCGATGAATCGCGGGATCCGATCCAGATACTCAGCAAGATTGAGCAATCCGTTCATCGATGGGCACCTCTCCGCTCGGACGCATCACCGACGCTGTCGTCGATATCCCGCCTCGGCGAGAACGTCGACTTGCGCTCGATCCGCAGGATGGTCACTTCTCGAAAAAACACGTCAGCCAAGAAAAACCGGCCGCCCCAAGGGACGGCCGGTCACATCCGTGCGCTACTTCAAGTAGCCCATTTCACCCCAGATCTTGAAGTTTTCCCGGAAGGTGGTGATCGAGTCCCAGACCCTCTTGCTGTCCTCGTTGGCCGCGACCTCTTCGGTGATGACCTCGTTCCAGCTTTCTTCAAGGGAGGTCAGCACTTCTTCCGGCCAGCGGACATTGGTCACGCCGTCTTCGGCGTTGGCGGCCATGGCGTCGGCCTGCAGATACTCGCCCTCAGCGATCTCTTGAGCGATGTTGGCCTTACAGGCTGCTTTGAAGATGGCCTTATAGGAGTCTGAAAGACCGTCCCACTTTTCCTTGTTGATCAGGATTTCGTTGGTCGTGGATTGCTGATGCCAGCCAGGGAAGTAGTTGTATTTGGCGATCTGATAGAAGCCGAGTGAACGGTCGATCGCGGGCATGGAGAACTCGGTGGCGTCGATGGAGCCGAGTTCGAGTGCCGGGTAGATGTCGCCGGCCGCCAGCTGCTGCGTGGAGACGCCGTATTTCTGCATCACCTTGGCGCCGAGACCGAAGAAACGCATTTTCAAGCCTTGAAGCTGGTCAAGGCTGTTGATCTCTTCGCGGAACCAGCCCGATGTCTCCGGCGGGATCATGCCGCACATGTGGAAGACGATATTGTCCCTGCCAAACATTTCTTCGGCCAACTCAAGACCACCGCCATAGATCATCCAGGCGAGGAATTCGGGGGCTGGTGGACCAAACGGCCAGGTGGAGAAGAAGGCATAGGCCGAGTTCTTGCCCTGATGATAACCGGATGTGCCATAGGCTGCATCCAAGGCGCCTTCCGAGACGGCATCATAGTAGGCGTTGCCCGGAACGATGGCGCCCGGCTCGAACACCTTGATGTCGAAATCACCGTCGGTCATGTCGTTGATCCAACCGGTGATCCGCGGGCCGACCGGACCGATCACGGCCGTTTCCGTCGGAAAGGCGGAATGCATTTTCCAGCGTTCCTTGGCGTCGGCCTGATCGATGGTCGCAGCACCAAGGCTGGCCGCGATACCAATCGCGCAGGCAGCCGTCATCAGTCGCTTCGACATTGATTGTCTCCCTTTCTGCTCAGTGTAAACACAGCTTGCAGGTCTGGACGCCCGCGAACCTTTCGCATCGCCCATTCTCACCGCCTGATCACGGACATTCACATCGTTCCGATTTGCATGCACAGGCAGTATCTCTTCGCCTCCCCGCTCGGGAATACGCTCATTGGCGCTATCCCTTTCGCGTTGTATGAACTTGCGCTCAAAGAACGCCATTCTATTGTTTTTCAGCCTAACAGCATAACAACAACGAACGCAATCGCCTGAAACCGAAGCACGCAGGCATTTTCACTTCCCCGCGATCCAGCCCGTCACTTCAGATTTGGTACGCAGACGGATGGAGAGCTGTTCCGCAAGCGGATGGTCACGCCCCGGAACGCTCGCCGGGCGACAATCGATTTATCTCCGATGGACGTGGGCTCAGCCGCCGATCTGGTCGAGAGCGCGCCGCGCCTGTTCCCGGTGCCGCGGCTGCAGGTGTCGGCCGACCGCAGCGACCGCCGCCGCCAGGACCGAAGCATCATCGGTAAATCCCAGCCCTGCCAGGATATCCGGAACCATGTCGATGGGGAGGACGAAATAGGCGATGGCGCCCAGGAGTACCGCACGCACATAGGCCGGCGTTTCGGGATCAGCAGCGCAATAATAGGCCGCTGTCAGGTCCTCGGCGAAGGGAATACGGGTCAAGAGGCGCTTCAGTTTCTTCCAAAAGCGCTGCTCGTCCGGCGGCTCGTTCGCCACCGGCAGGCCCATGAAGTCGGCATCGCCCGTCATCGATCGGCCTCCTATGTCCTGGTGCGTCTCAAACCTATAAACACACTATTCTAATATCGTGCATACGAACTGGACATGGGGAAGCCGACAATGGAAATCAACGGAACTGCCGCCCTGATAACCGGCGGCGCCTCTGGCCTAGGCCTCGCCGTCGGCCGACGGCTGGTTGACCTCGGGGCTAAGGTGGCCGTCCTGGACCTCCCCGGCGCCCCCCTCGAACAAGCAGCGGAAAGCCTTGGCTGCCAGGCCATCCCTTGCGACGTGACCGACCCGGATGGAGCGGCAAAAGCCGTCACCGCCGCCGGCAAAGTCAACGGTCCAGCGCGCACGCTGGTGAATTGTGCGGGGGTGGCGCCGGCGGGGCGGATCGTCGGACGGGAGGGGCCGTTGCCGCTTGGCGCGTTCGAGCAGGTGATAAGAGTGAACCTGATCGGCACGTTCAATTTGATGCGCCTTGCTGCCGCCGGCATGACCGGGCTGGAACCGAATACGGACGGCGAGCGCGGGGTGATCGTCAACACCGCCTCGGTCGCCGCCTTCGACGGCCAGATCGGTCAATGCGCCTATGCCGCTTCCAAGGGTGGGGTCGCCGCTCTCACGCTCCCGGCCGCGCGCGAACTTGCACGCCATGGCATCCGCGTGGTCACCATCGCGCCGGGCATTTTCGAAACCCCGATGCTGACAGGACTGCCCGAGGCTGTGCAGCGGTCGCTCGGCGAGAGCGTGCCGTTCCCCCCCAGGCTGGGGCGCCCGTCGGAATATGCGGATCTGTTGGAGGCGATTATCGGGAACCCGATGCTGAACGGTGAAACCATCAGGCTGGATGGCGCACTGCGCATGGCGTCGAAATAAGGGAAGATGATCCTGTGCGCTTATTCCTGAATCCAGCCTCTCGTCGCCGCATCGCGTAACGCGAACGGCATGTCTTGAGGTTAGCGTCAAGCGCAAAAAGTGGGGGGGGGGGGGGTAGGCCCTGCCTTTGTCGGAAATTGCCCTATATTTCCATTCTGACAGAAGCATTCGATCGACGTAGCCTAATCGTCTTGATCATGTCACAGTTCCCTTACAAGAAACCAAAAGCGGCATGCCCGGATGTGAATGGCATGCCCCACCAAGGAGAGGCAGCAAGAACATGGACACCAAAAACAATCTATCTTCCAACGAGCTCGATGATCTGTCGTTCGACGACTTTGATGAGGTGATCAATCCAAAGCCGGAAGACAGCGAGTTCGACGCGATCGTCGAGGAGGCGATTTCGAGGCGTGGCTTTATGGGCGGCGTGCTTGCCTTCGGCGGCGTGGCCACACTCGGTATGGCAACCACCGCACTGACGCCGATTTCCGCCGAAGCTGCCGACAGCCGTTTCGGGTTCAAGGCGGTCGCCGCTGGGACCGATGACAGCATCGTCGTGCCGGAAGGCTACAATGCGCATGTTGCATGCCGCTGGGGCGATCCGCTGTTTTCCGATGTTCCGGAATTCGACCACGCGACGCGCGGCACGGCCGAGAGCCAGGCCCGCGCCTTCGGCGACAATAATGACGGCATGTCCCTTTTCTCGGACAAGGACGGCCGCCAAATCCTCGTGGTCAACAATGAGTACACCAATCGCGGCGTCATCTGGGGCAACAATCCCGATGGCGCATGGGTCACGGACGAGGACATCATCAAGGGCAAGAATGCCCAGGGCCTGACGGCCGCCGAGTTGGCGGAAGTCGACGGCA
>JBPCVQ010000337.1:0-5812 GCA_051010395.1 Geminicoccaceae bacterium
ACTGACTGGAAAACATTGGTCAATGGCGTGGTCGCCGACAAATATGACCTCACCACCAGCGCCTCGCTGAGCATGGCCAGGGCCAAGGTCGCCGGCTACTCCGATGCCTATGTCGAATTCGGCACCGTGCCGATGACGCTCAAGGAAAATGTCGACAAATTCGATGGCTGGGACAGCATCAACAACGCCGAGACCGCGGTTGCCGTCACCCTCGGCACCGTGTTCGAGGCGCAGGCACGCGGCTATTTCCCCGATGCCAAGATCGTCTCGGTCGAAGCGCCGGCGCGCGACTACCAGGAAGTGCTCGCAGGTCGCGCCATGGTCTCGGTCACCTCAAACGTCGAGGCCGCCTCGCTCCTGAAGACCTACCCCGAACTCGCCGTCATCTCCGTGGACAAGGCCCGTTCCCGCCGCCCCGGCGCCTTTCTCCTGGACCAAGGAGACCAAGTCTGGATCAATTACGTCAACCATTGGGTCGACCTCAAGCACACCGAAGGCTTCTTCGACGAACTCGCCACCAAATGGGGCCTCCAATAGGCTATTGGAGGCTTTGTTTGTCTGAGGGGTTAACGATGTCTGGGTGAGATGATGTGGTGTTCGAAGAGCGGGAGTTGATCTGAGGTGTGGGCGTGGGTGTGACTGACGACAAATATGATGTCTTCATTGATGCTCGCGGCCTCGCTTGCCCCATGCCGCTTATCAAGACGAGGCAAGCGATCATGGTCATGGAGCCCGGCGCCACCATCTGTGTGCTCGCCACAGACCCTACATCCAAGCGCGATTTCGAGATGTTCGCGGAGGCCACCGGCCACAAACTGCTCAGGCAGGACAAGGAGGGGGAGGTTTTTCTCTACGTCGTCGAGAAAGTGGCGATGGAGGAGTTGGAGTGAGAGCATCGGCGGCGTTCTCGTCCCGCGTTTGCTACGACAAGCCCCTGGTAGCTGCCGAAACTTCCAGAGGCACGCCTGTCGCTGATTTTTTTGGCGGTCGCGACAAATAGCTCCTAGAGCGCGAATTTGGATCGTCTTGGCCAGTCATGATGAATACCTATCTTTCTATCCAGGCCTCTTTGGACAATCTCAGCCGCGAGAGTCACATTCGATGACGATCATCGACGACATCAGAGCCACATCCAGTGCAGCCTCCCCGCACATCGTTCTTGCCGAGGGTGAGGATGTCAGGGTGGTGAGCGCTGCGCTGCAGGCGGCAAGGGACGGCGTGGCGCGGGTTTCGGTCATCGCCAAGGCTGATGTCTTCCGGCGGCTGGCCGGCGATCAGGCGGGGCAGGATCTGGTGACCGTTCACGATCCTTCGACTTCAGACCTTCTGGAGTCCTATACCGAGGTCTATTACCAGCTTCGTCAGCATAAGGGGGTTTCCAAAGACGATGCTCTTGCAGCCATGCGCGGCAATCTCGGCTTTGCAGCGATGATGGTTCGCCAGGGCGATGCGGACGGCACCATAGGAGGCGCTGTCGCGACGACGGCCGACACGGTTCGAACCGCATTCCAGATCATTGGGAGGGCGCCGGATGTCAAAACCGTATCCAGCTTTTTTCTGATGCTTTTGCCGGAGCCTCACAACCGTCCTGTCGTCTTCGCCGACTGTGCGCTGGTGATCACGCCGACGGCGGACGAGCTTGCGAGCATCGCGCTTTCTTCGGCGGCATCCTTCCAGGCTATGACATCAGAGACGCCGAGGGTCGCCATGCTGTCCTTCTCGACCAAGGGCAGCGCCAAACACGATACGATCGATCGTATCAACGAGGCCGTCGCGATCGTTCGCGCCGCCGCTCCCGACCTGATCCTGGAGGGCGAGATCCAGTTCGATGCGGCCATCGATCAGACGATCAGGAACGCCAAAGCGCCGGGCTCGGTTCTGGACGATGCGGCCAATGTTTTCGTCTTTCCGAACCTCGATTCGGGCAATATCGGCTACAAGATCGCAGAACGCATCGGCGGGGCGGCGGCGATCGGCCCGGTTCTCCAGGGCCTAGCAAAGCCCGCAAACGATCTTTCACGCGGCTGTAGTGTTGAGGATATCCGTCAGCTGATCGCGATCACCGGCGCGCAGGCAGCGGCTCGGATGGCTCGCGCCACACAGACGTAAAGTAAAGCAAGTGGCGCCCGCCACCTACTCGGCGGCAGTTGCGATGCTTTCGTCCGTGTCGCCGTTGGAGCCATTTTGCTCGTCTGCTGTTTGAGCAGCCGAATCGGCGGCCAATGCCGCCAGGTTCAGAATGTCCGAGACCGACGCATTCATCGGCAGGATTTGCACCGGTTTCGACAGGCCGAGCAGCAGAGGGCCGATGACGGTCCCGCCGCCGAGCTGGTTCAGAAGCTGCGAGCTGACATTGGCGGTATGCAAGGCCGGCATGATCAGGACATTGGCAGGCTCGGAAAGACGGCAGAAAGGATAACGGTCCAAAAGCTCGGTATCGAGCGCGATTTCGGCGGTAAGCTCGCCTTCATACTCGAAGTCGACTTTGTGTGATTCGTTTGCACGCCGATCCAGTTCCTGGACGGCTTCTTGAACCCGCTTGGTCTTTTCTGTCTGACGCGAACCGAAGGCGGAAAAGGAGAGGAGCGCACAGCGTGGCGTCATGCCGAGGCGACGGGCGAAACCTGCAGTCTGGATCGTGATGTCGGCAAGCTCATCGGTGCTCGGCAATTCATGCACCAGACTGTCCGAGATCAGGACCGTCCGGCCTTTGGCCACCATCACCGTCAGGCCGAACACGCGATCGCCTTCCTTGGGGTCGATCACTTTTCTGATGTCGTCGAGCACGGTGATGGCGTTGCGCGTAAGCCCCGTGACCATGGCGTCCGCATCGCCGTTCTCCACCATGCAGGCGCCGAAAATGTTGCGGTCCTGATTGACCTGACGCTGGCAGTCGCGAAACAGCATGCCATGGCGTTGATTACGCTGATAGAGACGCTCGGCATAGTCCGTCTTGCCGGTGGAGCGACGCGCGTTGTGGATCTCGAGGGCATCCGGAATGTCGACGCCCATGCTGTCGATCACCGTGGTGACCGCCTCCTCACGCCCAATCAGGATCGGTGTGCCAAGCCCGTTATTGTGCCAGGCGATCGCGGCGCGAATGGCGCTTTCCTCCTCGCCCTCGGCAAACACCATGCGTTTGGGATTGGCGCGCACGCGATCGATGATTTGCTGCATGCGCGATGCCGTAGGATCGAGGCGGCTGCGCAGCTTGTCGACATAGGCGGGCTTCGACTTGATCGGCATCCTCGCAACACCGCTAAGCTCGGCGGCGTGGGCCACGGCAGGTGGCACGTGGGTGATCAGGCGGGGATCGAAGGGGGTGGGGATCAGATAGTCCGGGCCGTAGCGAAGATGGCGGCCGCCATAGACGGAGGTGACTTCGTCCGGCACCTCCTCGCGCGCGAGGTCGGCGAGCGCCCGGGCGGCGGCGATCTTCATTTCGTCATTGATCGTGGACGCGCGCACATCGAGTGCGCCCCGGAAAATATAGGGAAAACCGAGAACATTGTTGATCTGGTTCGGATAGTCCGAACGGCCGGTCGCCACGATCGCATCCGGACGGATTTCGGCCACTTCCTCCGGCGTGATCTCAGGGTCGGGATTAGCCATGGCGAAGACAATGGGATTGTCAGCCATCGACCTGATCATATCGGCGGTGAAAGCGCCCTTCACAGAAAGGCCGAAAACGGCGTCAGCGCCGCGGATCGCTTCCGCTAGCGTCCGCGCCGAGGTTTCGACCGCATGGGCGGACTTCCACTGGTTCATGCCAATCTCGCGGCCCTTGTGGATCACGCCCTTGGTGTCGCAAAGGACGGCGTTGCCATAGGGCAGCCCCATGGCTTTCAGAAGATCGAGGCAGGCAATCGCGGCGGCACCGGCGCCGTTGATCACGAGCTTGGCATCCTCGAGCTTGCGGCCGGTGACGTCGAGTGCGTTCAAGAGGCCGGCGGCCGCGATGATCGCGGTGCCGTGCTGGTCATCATGAAAGACGGGAATGTCCATGAGTTCGCGCAGGCGCTGCTCGATGATGAAGCAGCCGGGTGCCTTGATGTCCTCGAGATTGATGCCGCCGAAGGTCGGGCCGAGCAGCTTCACGCAATTCACGAACTCATCGACGTCCTCGCTGTCGACCTCGAGATCGATGCCGTCGATGTCGGCAAAGCGCTTGAACAGCACCGATTTACCTTCCATAACGGGCTTCGCTCCAAGGGCTCCGAGATTGCCGAGGCCGAGGACCGCCGTGCCGTTCGAGATCACCGCGACCACATTGCCCTTGGCGGTATACTCGTAAGCTTTAGCCGGATCCGCCTGGATCGCGAGACAGGGTGCGGCGACGCCAGGCGAATATGCGAGCGACAGATCACGCTGAGTGGTCAGCGGCTTGGTGGGGGCGATTTCGATTTTACCGGGCTTGCCGCGGCGATGTAGCTCCAGCGCCTCGTCATCGGTCACCGAAATCTTTGTGCTGTCGCTTTGGTTGAAATTGACCATGTCGCTGTCATTACCCCCGCTGATAACCGAGCTGATAACCGAAGCCGCCGGAACGCGCGGCATTTTCAGCCTTTCGCCATCAAAGGCATGGGTTTAGAGCACAAAACCCTGACGTGACAATGATTAATATGCAGCGCGGCTCTGTGGTTCCTCGGCTTGAAGGCGAGGTTCAGCAGTGCTTGCACGCGTGCTAACAGCAACTACCTACTGTCGGGAACATAAGATCGAGCGGCTGCCATGCAAACGTCGTCGATCGTAAACCAACGGATCGGTTTCAGAGACGATGAACTACGCACGCACCGCCCTCCTTCTCGCCGCCATGACCGGACTGTTCATGGCCATCGGTTATCTCTTGGGTGGCATCGGCGGTGCCGCTATCGCCTTCGTCATCGCACTTGCCATGAATGCCTGGTCTTTTTGGAACTCCGACAAGGCAGTGCTTCGCATGCAGGGTGCGAGACCAGTAACCCGGACCGATGAGCCCGAGCTGGTCGGCATGGTCGAAGACCTCTCGAAAAAGGGCAACCTGCCGACGCCCGCGGTCTATATCATGGACACAACTCAACCCAATGCGTTCGCCACCGGCCGTGATCCCGAAAATGCCGCCGTCGCGGTCACACGGGGGTTGATGAACACATGCTCGAAAGACGAGCTGGCCGGCGTGATCGCCCATGAGCTGGCCCACATCAAGAACCGCGACACACTGATCATGACGGTGACGGCGACAATCGCCGGCGCCATCGGCTTTCTTACGCAGTTCGGCATGTTTTTCGGACGCGGCCGCGACAACCCGCTTGGCATGATCGGCACCCTTTTGGTCATGTTCCTGGCACCGGTTGCTGCGATGCTCGTACAGATGGCGATCTCACGAACACGTGAATTTGCTGCCGACAAGATGGGGGCCGAGATTTGTGGCCATCCGGATTGGCTGGCAAGCGCCCTCGAACTGATCGATCGTCAGGCGAAGGGCATGTCCAACCCGCTGGCCCAGGAAAATCCGGCGGCGGCGCACCTCTTTATTATCAATCCGCTGCGTTCTGGAGGTTTTTCCGGCCTTTTCCGCACGCATCCACCGACGAGCGAGCGGGTGCGTCGGCTGATCGCCATGGATAAGGGGCGTCCGGACGCCAAGAAAAAACGCCCCTGGGATTGAGGGTTGTTCAGAGAAGATCACCGCACAAATCTAACGGCCGCCGATTAGTTGGTGACTGACCTGCCAAAAGATGTCGGGTATGCTAACGCTTTCTTAACCATGGGTAGCCTATACCGGTTCTCATGTAATGCCTGAGCGGCGAATGCTCAGCTTCACCCATCGCGG
>JBPCVQ010000338.1:0-4358 GCA_051010395.1 Geminicoccaceae bacterium
AACGACAGACCATCCAACAAAGACGATTGCAGCATCAAATCGCGGCTGCATAATTCCATCAACTCGATGAGCCAGAGCCTCTCTTATTTCAAGCTGCCACCTGCCCCAAATTCCCTGACGACGGACAATCTACCTTGCATTCGCACTGGCGGGGTCTCCAGCAACGATCCAAGCAACGTGATCAGCCCAGGCCTGCAATGCCACCCTTTTCTCCTTGGCATAGGTTGCCCGATTGTAGATTCCGGCGACGCCTGATTTATGGCCACTCACATGATTCACAACACCTTCGACTACGTGCGGCAGAACTCCAAGCTCCTCCGCCATTCCTGTCACCACTGTACGTCGCAGATCATGTAATCGCCAACTTTCAACAGTCTCTCCCTCGGCACTGTGCCCGCTTTCGGCTGGCCGGCCCAGCTGGGCATCTAATCGCATTTTGCACCGCGACCAGCCTGAGAACGGTCCGCTGCCTCGGCCAAATATCAGATCACGCGGACGCCCTTGTGCCTCGTTGCGGCGGGAGTGGGAGAATATAATCTTGAGCGCCTGGTCGGATAGCGGCACATCATGCTGCAACCCGTTCTTCGTGCGTTCTCGCGGCAGCGTCCACAATGCCTGGTCGTAGTCGATTTCGGACCAACGCATGCCAGCTATTTCATCTCTCCGCTGACCGGTCAGGAGTAGGAGGCGAATAATGGAATTATAGTCGGAAGCCGTATTGGTCGCTTGCCAGATGGCCCGAAGCTCTCCAGGCTTCAGCACGCGATCGCGCGGAATCTCCTTACCTGGCTTGCTCGTGCCAATCACCGGATTGTCTTCGACGAGACCTTGCTGCATCGCCCAAATGAAAACGTGATTCAATGTCGATCGCGCTCGGTTGGCAGCAATCGGACCGTTGTTAGACGCGATTTCGGATAGGTGCGCGGCCACATGCCGACGGCTGACCTTATGCAGAGGTATTTCGCGAAGAGGTGCCCAATGTAAGCGCAGATGCCGTTTCGTCTCAAGTTGCGTGCGTGCCTTTTGTTTTTTCTCAACATGTTCAGCAACATAAAGGTCGGCGACACTCGCCAAAGTGATCTTCTCCTTCGCACGCTCTTCTTCCTGGAGACGGCGTTCTTCTTCCTTTTGCTGTCGCTCGCTTTCGTCTAGCAAGGACAGTTTTTCAGCTTTATTTAAGATCTTGCGTGCTTCCATTCGTGCTTCGTCAAGATCCAACAACGATATGTCACCGATAGTCCGCTTAAGAACACCCTCCTTGGTCCGTTTATGGATAAACCAAGTTCGTTTTCCAGACGCGCGAATGCGAAGTCCAAAACCCGGCAAGGCGCTATCGAAATGGACAAAATCAGCCTTACCTGGTGGCAGGCTGAGTTTGCTGACATTGGCCTTGGTGAAGCGCATGCTATCTCCAAGAATTACGTTGGGTAACACTTGGGTAACAAAAGCGATGCCTCCTCACGCGAACTGATGATGTCTTCTGTTACCCAATATCTGGTGGTTATCTCAAAATATACACATAAAATCAAGGAGTAACGAGACGTTATGATCGCGCATGCGCGTAGATTAGAATCTTGAACGCCAGACTGGGGGACTGGGGGTCGCAGGTTCGAATCCTGCCGCTCCGACCAATTAAATCAAAGAGTTAGCGGAATAGTTTGAAATTCTGTTGCCCAGAAATCTGAATTGGTCAACACATGGGCAACAGCATCGATTATTAGATGCCTATCTGCTCGACTTAATTTCATGAACGGACCGACAGATCGCCGACTAGGTGCGAAAGCTTTACCGTCAGCAGAAGGCTCTCGACGAGATTAACGACGTCATGGTGATCGGCACCGAGATTCAGAAGCACGTCTTGAGCAAGGCGTACGAGGCGACCCGCTCGTGAAGTCGCTAGGCAAGATCGCCAAAACTAACGACGAGCTGATCAAAGAACCAACACACTGCTTGGCCCACACTTACTATGATTCATGCACTTAGACTGCCTGACTCTGGCGGGCAATAAATCTTCTTCTGCCAGAAGCCAGCAAGCCATTCAGATATGGCCTAAGCGGATTCTTGCCTTCGCGCATCGAAGCCTAATTGGCCAAAGCAGCGGCAAAGAACGGTTCCGGTCCCTCCACCTCGATGAGCTTTCGCCTATCAATGAGCCAAAACCGATTGCCGACTTCGCGCACGAAAGTTCGATCATGCGAGACCAGGAGGCAGGTAGCCCCATGGGCTAGCAACTCCGTTTCCAAAGCTTCCTGGCCTTCGATGTCCAGGTGGTTGGTGGGCTCATCCAGAAGGTAGAAATTGGGTCGGGCCAATCTCAAGACCAGCATTGCCAGCCGCGCCTTTTGCCCGCCAGAAAGTGCTCCAATCGAAGTCGATTGCAGATCAATTCCGATCCCGGCGCCAGCAAGCAATGACCGCGCCCTCTGGTCACCGACATCGAAACGACGTGTGATCGCAGCAAATGGCGTCGGGTCACCGTCAAACTGTGTCAGAGCCTGATCCGAGTAACCCAACACCACTGCTGAGGCCACTTTGACGGCTTCCGCACTGCTTGTGACTGCCCGGCTTATTTTGGATACCAACTGAGTCTTGCCACAGCCGTTCTGCCCCAGCAGAACAATCCGGTCACCTCGGTTGATCCAGATCTCGCCGGTCCTGAAAAGCAGCCTGCCATCTGGGGTAGTGATCTCTGCGTCCTCAAATGCGACGAGCGCCTTAGCATGGGTGTCGCTGTTGCTCAGCCTTATCGCCCCAGCGGATCTGGCCTGATGGGCAGGCCTGGCCGCTTCTTCGAGCTTGGCTGCCCGCTCTTTGAGCTGCTTTGTCTTGACCACGAGCAGGTCGGAGCCTGAGTTGACGCCGATGTTTTTCAGCTTCGCGGCCTGACGGCGCAATTGCTTCGCCTGTTTCATGTCATTGTCGAACCGACGTTGGTCTGCTGCATCGACAGTTGCCAAGGCGTTGCGCGCGGGCGTGTAGGGCAACGCAAAAACCTGGGAGTTCATCTCTCGGAGGAAGAGCGTTCGGTTGGTGACGGCGTCGAGAAAAGCCCGATCATGGCTGGCCAGAACGATCGGTATGTTGCGGGCGACCGTTGTAAGCCAATGTTGCACCATGCCGATACGCACGAGATCGAGATGGTTGGTCGGCTCATCCATCAAAAGGATATCGGGTTCGATCACCCAGGCCGCGGCCAGGCGAGCGATTTGCTGCCAGCCACCACTGAGCTTTCCAAGCGGCTTGTGCCGCAGGTCGGCGGGAACAGCGAGGCCATCCAAGACAATGTCGATGCGCCAGCCTTCGGTTTCGGCCTGCTCGGACGGCAACGCGCGCAGGACAAACTCGTAAACGGACAGCGGCAGGCGGGTGACGGCCATGTCTTGTTCAACATGGCTTATGCGCAGCCCACGAACGCAGGTGATGTCACCCATGGTGGGCTCCATCGTTCCGGCAAGGCATCGCAGCAGGGTCGATTTGCCTCGTCCGTTGGCAGCGACGAGGCCGATCCGATCGCGTTCACCGACGGTGAGGTCCAGGCCCGAAAAGAGCGGCGCCCCAAGGGTCACGCCAAGGTTCTTGAGATTGATGAGGGTCATGGTCTTGTCTCGATCTGAAAGACATGCCCGCTGTCGTTCGAACAGCAGAGCCAGATCGGGCAGACCGAAAGTTACAGCGGGTGCTATCGCCTCAGGTCAGCCCTGCAAACGCATTTGCAGGGCACGCACAGGGCCGCGCTTACGATCGTGATAGCAGTACGAATCCACGAAGCCCCCCCTCGTTAGCGGACCAGATGCGACGACTATAGAGTTGAGACCTTGCCTTGACAATCCGTGGCGACACGGCCTCCAGCCGTCGCAAGACTCGGCCCGCTGAGCTCGCGTCGATGGGCCACGAAGTAGGGCAGCATGATGCAAAAGCAGGCCAACACGAAGACCTTGTTGATGAACCAGTTCGTGCTCCAGATGGTCCACTCGGGTGCCGGCAGGAAGAGGGCGAACTTGGTCACGATGATCGCGATCTCGACCACCGAGACACCCACCCCCAGCAGGTACGTGTACGACTGCCAGCGTAGCATCGCCCAGGCCAGCCACAGGTGCGCCACCCACCAGAAATCCCAGTAGATGTGCGTGCTGATCGGCAGGCCGTAGCCGATCGCATAGGCGATCGGGAACGCGAACTTGATCGTGACAGTCCAGGCCGCCAGCAGAATCAGGTAATGGGCCAGGAAGAGGATCACTAGCCGAGCCGCGTGGCCGCATCACGGGTGAAGGACGGGATCGGTAGATCGTAGGGGCACGCTCCAAGGCAAGCCTGGTGGCTACAGGTCAGGCAGGCGCTCGCATCGGTGCCGAGCTTGG
>JBPCVQ010000339.1:0-20714 GCA_051010395.1 Geminicoccaceae bacterium
TATCGAACCCGGCGGGATCGATATAGTTCTCCATGTACCACTTCTTGAGGTTCATCTGGATGGTCGAATGACGGAACTCGTCGACCATCTGCATGGTGAACCCGGTCCGGAGATCCTCACCCGGGGCGAGGCGCCCAACCATCGCCATTGACCGCGCTGCGGAAATTTCGGGGAAGGGGATGATCGCCAGGAACAGCTTCATCCACTCGACCCAGCGCGGCTCGACATTACGGAACATGTCGCCACGAAGGGCAGCATCGAGCGCGCCGTAAACGCGGTTGTCTTTTTCTTCCTGCATCGGGAAGTAGGAACGGAGCACCTGGCGCATCGGGTCCTTCGGCGCCTTGGTGATCTTGTAGTCGGTCGGGAAGGTCATCGCTTCCTGCACATAGGAAGGATTCCACCCGAGATCGGCGATCTTCTTCGCCGCCTCGCTCACCGGGATCCCCTTCTGCGCGGTGATCTTATTGAGGGTCAAGCCTTCAGCCATCTGGTCTCTCCTCCACAACGATGCGTTGATCACGAACGGCCACGCGCGGTTTCTGCGCGGCCAAGAAACTCGACGGTCCGCCCGGCATTCCGGCCGAGCGGCAGCCCACGCGGGCAGGAGCGCACATGGACGGCTGTTCGGATCGGAAAAAAACCGGGCGGACCGAGTTGGGATGGCGAAGGTCCCGGATCGTGCTTTCGGGCTGGATCGGCAAGAGAGGGGCAACCGGACGACGGCCGTACGTCACGGCTATCCTCCCTGTAGGAGAAACGTTCTCCTCGATAGGTGCAGCGTTCCCCGCCTCGATCCCAAAACCCATACAACTCCCCTTCCTTCGTTCTTCGGCGACCCTTTGATCCCCCTTTTAGCGGGACGTCGGGCCGGCTTGTTTGTCTAAAAGTCGTAGCAAGGGGCGTGCCAAATATTTTTTTGGCTTTATTTCAATCTGTTAAGGCAAGGATCCAATCGAACAACTGTGTCACTGTTCTATTTTGACACACAAAATTGGCACAGGCTGTATCATATTGAAACATATTCAATTAACATTTCAAACCAGCATAATATTATATCGGCTATAACTTATTCATTGTTCGTTGTCACCTGTTGACGATTGCCGATATTCTTCTGCAATATTGTAAAAAATAACATGCGAACGAACGCCGCATCGGTTTGGCGGCGATGGGCCATCGAGGTCGGGGCAGGCATCATGACGGCGAGTGGCTATGCCATCCAGATGACCGAACGCACCCCGCCATCTCCCGGGGAAAGCGAAGCCCTCTCGCTGCTCGTGCTCTATGAACAAAAGCCGATCGGCTCGGTCACCATGGAATGGCATGGCGACCTCGAACTTTCGTTCTCGTCCAGCAAGTTCTTCGGCGGCAAAAGCCCCGGCATCGACAATGCCTGGCAGCTCGCCGACCTGGTCCGCCGCGCCATCGAGGCCGAAGATGCCGCCGGGATCACCGCGGCGATCGACGGCTTCTCGACTGAAGATGGCGAAGACGTCATCTGGACGATCGACCAGCCACCGGCTGGAGGGGTTACATGACCGAGCCCGGAAAACCCGACGACGATCTACCGGAAGGATTGCGCCCCGCGGCCGATGGTCCTGCCGCCGAAATCATGGCGCGCGCCGAGCGCGACGTCGTGTTCGTCGTGAAATTCCTCGGCGAAAGCCAGCACATCCTGCAAAGGCATTTCCAGGACTATGTGCGAGAAGAGCTGGAAAAGCGCGGCGTCACCTTCGGCGACCATCCGCTCCTCCTCCCGTTCATCGAGACACACGGCAGCGAACTCGCTGAGTTCGTGGTCACCGGCATCGGCCTGCACCATCAGTTCCACCTCACCGCCTTCGAAAAGATGGCCGGCGACCCGCAGCAGCTCCTTCGCCTCGACATCGCCAACACGCTCCAGTCCCACATAGAAAAAGCCGAAGCCCACTTCATCTCCGGCATCGGCGGCCTGCAGCAGATCCTGGCGGCGGTGGAGGAGGCCCGCCACCTCCGCGTCGACCAGGCGGCGCCTGGAGGCTCGACAAGTGGCTCGACTGGAAAGGATGAGCCATGACCGATATCGCCGCGCTGATGCAAAAGCGGATGGCACTGGTCGAAAAACTGGCCGCACTCAATTCCAAGCAACTATCAAACACCCAGGCACGCTCCGGCATCGAAGTCGAACTCACGGCTTGCATCGAAGGCATCGATCAGAACGGCGAGAGCAAGGCCGCTCTTGCCGAACGGGCCGATCTCGAAGCTCGTCATAAGTTGGCAGCGGCCGCCTGCGTTGACTGTGACCGGGAGCTCGATGCGCTTACCGAACAACTCAATGCGTTGGACCAGCAGTGAATAAAGCGGAAGAAAAAATGGACAGGATGGAAGCGGACGACTTCAGTCTATTTGGTTTATTGGGGCGTTCTTGGAATCTTGATGCGCCCGTCACCGATCTCACCTTCGACAAAAGTGCCGGTGCCGTCGCCTTCGCCCTCGCGGACGGCTCGGTCGCCATTGCCAAGATCAAGGATCAGGAGCCGGCCACCGGCCGGATCCGTGTCAGCGCCGAGGATGGTCGATCCAGCATCCTCCCCCGCGCCAAGCCGCTTCCGCCGATCGCCCGCATCAGCGTGCAGGACGGCACGCCCGTTGCGCTGACCGCCTACGGCAAGCACGGTTTCGTCATGGGTGACGCATCCGGCGCTCTCACCAGCCTCACAATCGGCGGCGAGCGCACGCCTTTTTCGGCGGCGTTGAACGCCGAAATTACCGCGCTCGATCACGCGGCCGACACCGGCGATATCGCTTGTGTAACCGCTGACGGCCGCGCCGTCCTGATCCGCCGCGGGCAGGCAGGGCCTGCACCCTTGGCGCTCGATCATCCCACCATGTCAGCCGCTTTCTCCCCAGACGGCGCCCACCTCGCCGTCGCCGGCGGCGATCGCCTAACTATCTGTAAAATCGGCAAGAATATCGTGGTCGAAAGCGAGCAGGTCATCGCCGATGACTTGGCCATCGCCTGGAGCCCGGATGGAACCCGGATAGCGCTGGGCTCCAGGTCCAAGGGCGTCAGCATCCGGCACCTGAAGGACGAAACCACCATCACACTGCCAGACTACCCTGCCCCGGTCCGCTCGATCGGCTGGAGCGCCGACGGCGACAACCTCGTCACCAGCGGCGCCTTCCGCATCATCACCTGGCCGACCAACCTGCTGAAAACAAACAGCCAATCGCCAAAGTCCCTGGACACCGGCAAGCCCGGCCTGGCCGCCATCGAGACCATCGCCGTCCATCCCACCCGCCCCCTGGTCGCCGCCGGATACGAGAACGGCATGCTGATCATCGCGCATATCGGCAAGCCGGATGAGCTGGTACTCAAGGCCGAAGGTCAAGGAGCGATCACCTCGCTCAAATGGTGTGGTGATGCGGGATTCATCGCCATGGGCTCAAGCCAGGGTCTAGTCTCGATCATTGAGCTTCCACCCCAGATCTTTAGATAACCCAAGAGATCAGACAATAACGAGGAGTACCATCATGTCAGAACAGCTCACTCCCGAAGAAACCAGCAAAGACCTTTTCTTTAAGAAGCTAGCTGCTCTCTCGACGGAAATGATGGACGAGCATGGCAAGGACTTCACGATGGGCGCCCTGCTTCTCGCAGCCCGCTTCATCGCAGAAAACAAGCCGTTCGAGAAAGCTTCGACCGCGCAATAAACCGATCACAACACCTTCCGGCCGTCGTCCTCCACGCAGATAGGCCATCACCCCCTTGGGGTTTTTCAATCTTGGCTTGCCAGCGATACGGGCGTCCGGTTACGGTTTCCTTAATCACATAAGGGAGGTCGGGCAGCCATGAACGCCTTGAAGTCATTGACGCAAGCCACCGCACTAACACTTCTGATGGCCGGCAGCGCTGCTGCTGAGGAGATGAAAGCGGAGGTCCTGCATTGGTGGACTTCCGGCGGCGAAAGTGCAGCGATCAAAGTCTTTGCCGATGCATTCTCCGAGGCCGGCGGCGAGTGGATCGACACGGCCATTGCCGGCGGCGAACAGGCACGCGCTGCGGGCGTCAATCGGATCGTCGGCGGCGAACCACCGACCGCCATGCAGTTTAATACCGGCAGGCAATTCGACGAACTGGTCGAGGCGGGTGTGCTCCGAGACCTCGACGACATCGCTGCCGAAGGCAAGTGGCGCGAGAACCTGCCGCCGGTGATCACCGGTGCGATCGAGCGCGACGGCAAGATCTTCGCGACGCCCGTCAACATCCATGGTGAGAACTGGTTCTGGTACAACAATCAGGTTCTGGCCGATGCCGGCGTCGAGCCGCCTTCCAGCTTCGCCGACCTGATTGCTGCCGGCCCCGCACTGAAGGAAGCCGGCGTCATCCCGCTGGCGCTCGGCGGTCAGGCCTGGCAGGAGCGCCTCACCTTCCTCACCGTGCTGCTCTCCGAAGCCGGTCCCGATGTCTACAAGGCCGTGCTCGGCGACAACGACACCGAGGCCGTGCAGGGCGATGGCTACAGGCAGGCCGCCGAGACTTTCGCGACCATGCGCGAGCTGGTCGATGAGGGCAGCCCAGGGCGCAATTGGAACGACGCCACGTCGATGGTCATCACCGGCAAAGCCGCCGTGCAGGTCATGGGAGATTGGGCCAAGGGCGAGTTCATCGCGGCCGGCCTGACGCCGGGTGAGGAGTATGGCTGCTCGGTCATCAACGCCGACAATGGTTACATCATCGGCGGCGACATCTTCGTCTTCCCAACCGTTGACGACGAGGCCCATATCGCGGGTCAGGACACGCTCGCGCGTCAGATGATGTCCCAGGATGTGCAGGTGGCGTTCAACGAGAAAAAGGGCTCGGTGCCGGTCCTCCTGAATGTCGACGTCTCGGCAATGGATGCCTGCGCGCAGCAGGGCATGGAAATCCTGCAGGACGAGGCGAAGCAGATCCCGTCCGTCAACTTCCTGGCGACGCCTGATCTGACCGGTGCGATGACCGACGTGGTCACCGAGTTCTGGAACGATCCCGGCATGAGCGTCGACAGCTTCATCGAGAACACTGTCTCGGCGATGGAAAGTGCGGGCTGATGGGCTCTAGGGCGGGCGCCTCCGGGCGGCTGCCTGCCATCGTCGAAGGATAGAGCCAGATGGCGGTGGCCATCCCGTCCGTCTCAGATACCGCCGCCCGTCGCCGACGGGTGCGCCGGCAGGTCCCGGCGACGATAGCGCTCCTGCCGGCGGCCCTGGTGGTGATCGTCGTCTATCTCGGCTGCATGCTCTGGACCGTGCGGCTCTCCTTCACCAGCTCCAAGCTGCTGCCCAAACTCGACTTTGTCGGCTTCGCGCAATATGAGCGCCTGTTCGCCAGCAGCCGTTTTCTGATCTCGATCGAAAACCTGGTCATCTTCGGTGCGCTCTTCCTCATAGGCTGTCTGGTGCTGGGTTTTCTTCTGGC
This sequence comes from Geminicoccaceae bacterium, assembly GCA_051010395.1. Taxonomy (GTDB): domain Bacteria; phylum Pseudomonadota; class Alphaproteobacteria; order Geminicoccales; family Geminicoccaceae; genus JANQPX01. The sequence continues at coordinate 5,438 of JBPCVQ010000339.1, forward strand.
TGTCTTTATTGATCAGCGGGTCAGAGCGGAGGGCGCTTTTCGCACGATCTATCTCTACCCCTATGCGCTCTCCTTCATCGTCACCGGCCTGATCTGGCAGTGGTTTCTGAACCCGACGTTTGGTCTTCAGAAAATTGGCCGCGATCTCGGCTTCGAGACCTTCACCTTCGACTGGCTGGTCAACCGTGACATGGCGATCTACACGATCGTGATCGCGGCGATCTGGCAGTCCGCTGGCCTGGTCATGGCGATCCTGCTCGCTGGTCTCAGAGGTGTCGACAACGAGATCTACAGGGCCGCGCGTGTCGATGGCATCCCGGCCTGGCGCTATTACTTCTCGATCGTTCTCCCGATCATCAAGCCGATGGTGGTCACCGCAACCGTGCTGCTCGCGATCTCCGTGGTCAAAGCCTATGACCTCGTGGTCGCGATGACCCGCGGCGGCCCCGGCAGGGCGACCGAGGTGCCGGCGAAATTCGTCATGGACCACCTGTTCGAGCGCCAGAATGTCGGCCTCGCCATGGCCTGCGCGACCTTCATGCTGATCACGGTGATCGTCGTCCTCACACCCTGGCTCTACACGCAATATGGCCCGAACGGCCGGGCAGTCCGCCGATGAGTGGCGCGGCCACAGCGTCACAGAGCGTGATGAACGAATCGACACGGCCGTCGCACGGCCCCAGCGGTACTGCAGCAGGTACATCGCTACATGGCGCGATGAAAAAGTCGACGCGGCCGCCGAGCGGCCGGCGCCCCCGGCATGTGACCTGGGGGCGGGTTGGGCTCTACGTGTTCATGGTCAGCGTGGCGCTGTTCTTCCTCCTGCCGCTCTGGATCATGATCGTCACCTCGCTGAAACCGATGGACGAGATCCGCGAGGGCAACATCCTGGCCTGGCCGGCGATGCTGACCGTCGAGCCCTGGATCGCCGCCTGGTCGTCCGCCTGCACCGGCCTCGAATGCGACGGCATCAGCGTCGGTTTCTGGAACTCGATCCGCATCCTGATCCCCTCAGTGATCGTCTCGATTTTTCTGGGTGCATTGAACGGCTACGCGCTCACTTTCTGGCGGGTCAAGGGCGCCAATCTGATGTTCGCCATCCTGCTGATCGGCGCCTTCATTCCTTATCAGGTCTTTCTTTACCCGCTGGTGCGTCTGTTCTCGACCATCGGCATCTATAACTCACTGTTCGGCATCGTCATGATCCACACGATTTTCGGCATGCCGATCATGACGCTCTTGTTTCGCAACTTCTACGCCTCACTGCCGGAGGAGCTGTTCAAGGCCGCACGCGTCGACGGCGGTGGCTTCTGGACGATCTTCTTGCGCGTGCTCCTGCCGATGTCCACGCCGATGGTGATCGTCGCCGTCATCCTGCAGGTCACCGGCATCTGGAACGACTTCCTTCTCGGCCTGGTGTTCGCCGGCCGCGACAACCTGCCGATGACCGTACAGCTGAACAACATCGTCAACTCATCGCAAGGCGAGAAGCTCTATAATGTCAATATGGCCGCCACCATGCTCACCGGCCTCGTGCCACTGTTCGTGTATTTCATCTCCGGCCGCTGGTTCGTCAGAGGAATCGCCGCCGGCGCGGTAAAGGGATGAGTGGCGTGGGTGGCCTGGCCACCTCATTGACTTGGATCGCCATCGCCGGGAGAGAGGGTTTGCGCCCAGGTTTGAGAATGATGAAAAATAGGGAACTGGCAATGATGAACAAGAGAGCGATCACTGTCTCTTTGAAAGTCAGGCGGCATACCATCGGCCCTGGCAGAGGCGGTCCAAGTCGATGATGTGGACACTCCACCATGGCTGAGGTTTCCGTTCGCGATATCAACGTTGCATTTGGCGCCACACATGTCTTCGACGGGCTCGATCTGGAAGTGTCGAGCGGTGAATTCATCGTGCTGCTCGGCCCCTCGGGATGCGGCAAGTCCACATTGCTGAATGCGATCGCCGGCCTTCTCGAAATCGATCAAGGTCAGATCTGGATCGGTGGGCAGAATGTAACATGGGAGGAGCCGAAGGACCGCGGCATCGCCATGGTGTTCCAGTCCTACGCGCTCTATCCGCGCATGAGCGTGCGCCGCAATCTCTCCTTCGGTCTCGAGATGGCGAAGACCCCGAAAGACGAGATCGAACGACGGGTGCGCGCAGCGGCGGCGACGCTGCAGATCGATCACCTCCTCGATCGCCGGCCGGATCAGCTCTCCGGCGGTCAGCGTCAAAGGGTGGCGATCGGCAGGGCGTTGGTGCGGGACGCCGATGTCTTCCTTTTCGACGAACCACTCTCCAATCTGGATGCTCAGCTAAGGAACGAACTTCGCGTCGAAGTCAAACGCCTGCATCAGCGCCTCGATGCGACGATGATCTACGTCACCCACGATCAGATCGAAGCCTTGACGCTCGCCGATCGCATCGCCGTCATGCAGGATCAGGAGATCCAGCAGCTGGGCACGCCGTCCGAGATCTACCACCGCCCGGCCAATCGCTTCGTCGCCGGCTTCGTCGGTTCGCCGCGCATGAATTTTATCGATGGCCGGATGGAGGCCGATAACGGAGATCTCACCTTCGCCGCCGGCAGCCGGCGGCTGCCGCTGAACGGCTATCCGTTTTCCGAGCGGCCGACGGCTGACATGCCGGTCTCGCTCGGCATACGCCCAGAACATCTTCAAGTCGGCGATGGCGGCCGTTGCCGCCTCGATGGCCTGGCGGTCGACCTGGTCGAGCCGATGGGTGCTGACAGCCTCGTCTGGTTCAGGGGTGACGGCCTCTCGCTCGGTGTTCGTCTTTCCGGCGAAACGGCCCTCCAGGAAGGCGAAGCAGCACCTCTCACGCTACCCATCGAACAGCTCTCGATTTTCTCGACCGATACCGGCGCGCGACTTTAGTAGTCAGAGGGAGAACCATGCGGAACACGGATGTCTTGTCGATCCAGCTCTACACCCTTCGCGAACTTGGCGATCTCGACCGGGTTCTGGAAGCTGCCTCCCATGCGGGCTTTCGCTATGTCGAGCTGATCGGCGCGCATCTCGAAGACCCGGCGAAAACGCTTCGCAGGCTCGAGACCCATGGGCTTCAGGCTTCCTCGACCCATGTCGGCCTCAACCAACTTCGCGAAAAACCCGAAGCCATGATGGAGGCATGCGAGATGCTCGGCATTGACGAGCTCTACATGCCGGCCGTTCCGCCGAAGGATCGGGACATGGATGCCGCCGGCTGGCGCGCGCTCGGGGCAGCACTCGGCGAGATCGCGGAAGATTTCCAGATCCGCGGCCTGCATCTCGGTTACCACAATCACCATTGGGAACTGGAAGCCAAGGAAGGCGAGAAAACGGCGCTGGAGCTGATCTTCGAAGCGGCCGGCTCTGCGCCGCTTACCTGGCAGGCCGATGTCGCCTGGCTGGTTCGCGGTAACGCCAATCCCGAGTCTTGGCTGTCGCACCTCCGCGACCGGCTGCGCTCCGCCCACGTCAAGGACATCGCCCCCGATGGCGAAAATCAGGACGAGGATGGCTGGACCGACGTCGGCGCAGGCACGCTCGACTGGCCAAGGCTCTGGCAAGTCTACCGGACCGGCGGCGCCGGCTGGATGGTGGTCGAGCATGACAAGCCGGCGGATCCCGCAGGCTCCGCCCGGCGAAGCTATGATTTCCTTGCCAACATGAATGTGTGAGACATCCATGAAGACAACAACGATCGGCATCATCGGCTGCGGCAATATCAGCGATGCCTATCTGAAAGGTGCTGCCCGCTCCGATCTGATCACCGTCAAGGCGGTTGCCGACATTGATGCCGGTGCCGCCGCGCTCAAAGCCGAGGCCTTTGACGTTCAGGCGATGACGGTGGAGCAGCTGCTCGCCGACAGCGAGATCGAGATCGTCATCAACATCACCGTCCCGCTGGCGCATGTGGAGGTCAGCCATGCGATCGTCGATGCGGGAAAACACGTCTATTCTGAAAAACCACTAGCGGTTACGCTGACGGAAGGCCGTGACTTGATGGCAGCAGTGAACGCAGCCGGCGTCCGGCTCGGCTGTGCACCGGACACGTTTCTCGGTGCGGGTCATCAGGCCTGCAGGCAGGCGATCGACAGCGGGCGGATCGGGAACATCTTGGGTGGGGCAGCGGCGGTGCTGACCCATGGAATGGAGCATTGGCACCCGAACCCGACCTTTTTTTTCAAGCCGGGCGGCGGCCCGATGCTCGACCTCGGCCCCTATTACCTGACCCAGCTCGTCAACATGATCGGCCCGGTGGCGAGGGTCGCCTGTCTGACGTCACGCGGCAGCGAGACCCGGACGGTGACCAGCGAAGGCCCGATGACCGGCGAGATGATCGACGTCGAGGTGCCGACCACGGTGAACGGTGTGCTCGCCTTCGAAAACGGCGCCAACGTCACGCTTACCACCAGCTGGGATGTCTGGAAGAGTGAACGACTGCCGTTCGAGGTTTATGGCAGCGAGGGCACCATGCTGGTTCCGGACCCTAATTTTTTCGGCGGGCACCCCAAGCTTTCGAACGGCAAGGGTGATTGGGAGGAACTCGGCATCGGTGCGTTTGCCTTCGGTGCGTCCAACAGGAGGGACGGCAAAGGCGAGGAGGTCGCCGACTACCGGATCATCGGTCTTCTAGACATGGCTGCTGCCCTCGAAAGCGGCCGGCCGCACCGCGCCAATGGCGAGATGGCACTGCATGTGCTCGAGGTGATGGAAGCGCTGGTGACATCGTCGAACGAAGGCTTGCATATCGACATCGAAAGCCGGCCGGAGCGTCCGGCACCGCTTGCCCAAGGCGACGGGGAGAGTGTTTTTCTTTGACCGATCTGGAGGCCACCATGACCAAGCGCGCACTGATCGTCCAGGGCGGTTGGGAGGAACATGAGCCGGAGGCCGGTGCGCACATCCTGGCGGGCATGCTTCGAAACGAAGGCTTTGATGTGCGTATCGAGATGGATACGTCCGCCTTTCTCGATCCATCGCTCACCGAGCTCTCCTTGATCATTCCGATCTACACCCAATCGTCGATTGAAAAGGAAGAACTTCGAGGCCTCGATGCCGCGGTGCGCGGCGGTGTGGGCCTTGCCGGCTATCACGGCGGCATGGGAGACGCCTTTCGAAACGAACCCGCCTATCAATTCATGTGCGGCGGACAGTGGGTCGCCCACCCCGGCGATTTCATCGATTACAGGGTCGACATCATCAAACACGATGACCCGATCACGACAGGCATCGAGAGCTTCGACTATCACTCCGAGCAGTATTACATGCATGTCGACCCCGCGAACGAGGTTCTGGCCACCACGACGTTTTCCGGCGAGCACGCGCCCTGGATCGAAGGCGTGGTCATGCCGGTCGTCTGGAAACGCCACCATGCCAAAGGCCGGGTCTTCTACTCCTCGCTCGGGCACGCCGCCAGCGAATTCCAGACGAAGGAAATGGCTGACATCATGCGTCGCGGCATGCTCTGGGCAGCTCGCTGACCGGAATCTGCGATTAGCCGACCTTCATCTTCGAGCAGCTGGGTCTGCTGGCCGCGCACATCGTCCGCCTCGAGGACCGGCACGGTCAGCCATCAAAAAAGCCCCGGCTGCAGAGGTGAGACGGCGGTGAGGCCGCCGTCAACGGTGAAGCACTGGCCGGTGACGAAGGCGGCTTCGTCGGAGGCGAGCCAAAGCGCCATCGCCGCTATGTCTTCGGGCTCGCCGAAGCGGCCGGCGGCGTGACGGGCAAGCGCATCTCGTTTCGCCTGTCCAGCATCGGACGCGAGGGCGAAGGCAGCATCGGCCATGTCGGTCATGATCCAGCCCGGCCGGATCGCATTGCAGCGCACGGCCGGGCCGTGATCGACAGCGATCGAGCGGGTCAGACCGTGGACGAAAGCCTTGGAGGCGTTATAGAGCGCAAGGCCCGGATCAGCGGTCACGCCCGAAATCGAACCGATATTGATGATTGCCCCGCCACCGGTGTCGGCCATCGCCGGAATGAACGTGCGGCAGCAATTGAAAACGCCCCGGCAATTGGCGCCGATCACGGCATCCCAATCTTCATCACTGCTCTCGGTGACGGTCTTCTCGATCTGAACACCAGCATTGTTGACGAGGACGGATGCCGTCCCGCATGTTTTTTCGACGTCGCCTCTCAGCCTGTCGACCTGTTTCGGATCGGCGACGTCAACGGTCACCCAGCCGACGGCGTCGGCCAGGTCATCGGGGCGCGCGCCGCGTCCGCAGGTCGTGACGACAGCACCTGCGGCAACGAAGCGGTCGACGATCGCTCGGCCGATCCCGCGCCCGCCGCCGGTAACCACGGCCACCTTGCCTGCGAGCTTGCTCATGGGATCAGAGCCTCATCTGCTGCACTTGGGCGGTCAGGCCGCCGTCCATGACCCAGAGCTGGCCAGACGCATAGCGCGCCTCATCGGAGGCGAGCCAGAGGACGAGGTTGGCGATGTCCTCGGGCGTGCCGTAGGTCTTGGTCGGATGCACGTCGCGCACCGCCTGCTGCAGGCTTTCGATGTCGCCGCTATCACGGAAAAAACTCTGCAGCATCGGCGTGTCGATGTAACCCGGGCAAACCGCATTCACCCGAATGCCTTCCGGCCCGTGGTCGCAGGCCATGGCGCGGGTGAGTGCATGGACAGCCCCCTTGGTGGCGCAATAGGCGGCAAGGCCGGGATCGGCGATGAAGCCGTCATAGGAGCCGAAATTGACGATCGATCCGCCGGCGGATTGCCTGAGCAAGGGCAAGGCGTGTTTGCATGCCAGAAAGGTGCCAGTGACGTTGATTGCGAAGATGCGATTCCAGTCCTCGAGCGAGGTTTCCTCGATGGTCTGTTCGATCTCGATGCCAGCGGCGTTGACCAGGATGTCCAGGCGTCCGTGAGCGTCGTCAACGACGGCCAGAGCACCCTTCACCGAGTTCTCGTTGGTCACGTCGAGCTTGACGAAATCGGCATGATCACCGCCCTCGTCCGCCTCGAGCGATCCCTCCTTGGAGAGATCAGCCGCGAAGACCACGGCCCCTTCGCGGGCGAAGCGATCGCAGATCGCCCGGCCGATGCCGCCGCGGCCACCAGTAACGAGGGCAATCTTGCCCGCGAGACGTGCGCTCATGGGTCCTCACCACCGTCTTGGTAAGGCGGAAAACGAGACTTCGCTGCGGCGACCGTCCAGTCCATGTGGTTACGAACATATTCGTTGGCGGCGTCCCGCCTGGGCTGGAAGTCCCAGCTGGTGAGTGTGCCGTCCTGCATCGCCTGATAGACCGCGCGCCGCTGCTTTTGCGTCGCGATGACGTCGTCACGAATCATCTCGCTGTCCCAGCGCTGACGCACCTCCTCCGCAAAGGCTTTGGCGACATTGTCATGGGCCGGATCGGCGGCGAGATTAGTCAGCTCGTTCGGGTCGTCTCGGAGATTGTAGAGAAGTGGCGGATCGACGTCGCAGTGGATGTATTTGTAGGGTCCGCGACGGATCATGAAGCATGGGTGCGACGCGCATTCCGCGCAATATTCGGCAATCGCCTCGTCAGGATCATCCGCTGGATCGACCGCCCCGGTTGCCAGCCCCCAGAGGCTTCTGCCGTCGATCGCATCGGTGATCTCAGGTCCAGGGTCTGCCCCCTTTGCAGCGTGGAGAAGCGTAGGAAAAATATCGACTAGCGAGACGTTATTGTCGACCGCCCTGCCGGATGGCAGGCCGGGGCCGGCCATGATCAGGGGGACGCGGCAGGACCACTCGAAAAAATTCATTTTATACCAGAGCCCACGCTCGCCGAGCATATCGCCGTGATCGCTCGTGACGATGACGATCGTATTCTCTTCGAGTGCTGCCGCATGCAATGTGTCCATGATCCGGCCGACCCAGTGGTCGACATAGGAGGTGTTGGCGTAGTACGCGTGGCGGGCGTTTCGGATCTGCACGTCCGTGGCGACGTCGACATCAGCCTCGATCCCGGTCATGACGCGGCGGCTATGAGCGTCCTGCTGGTCCATTGGAAGTGCCGACACATCAGGCATGTCGATGGCATCGTGGTCGTAGAGGTCCCACCACTTTTCGAGGGCGACATAGGGATCATGGGGGTGGATGAAGGAGACCACCATCATGAAGGGCCGAGCGTCGGCATCGCGTACATAGTCGAACAGCTTGCGTTCGGCGAAGAAGCCGACTTCCTCGTCATACTCGATCTGGAAGGTGGTGGCGGCTACGCCCGCTTCGCGGACGCTGTCCATATTGTGGTACCATTTGTCGATGCGCTCATCCGGCATCTCCCAATCCGGCGTCCAGGCGAAATCAGCAGGATAGACGTCCGTCGTGATCCGCTCGTTGAAGCCGTGGAGCTGGTCGGGGCCGACGAAATGCATCTTGCCGGAAAGGCAGGTGTGGTAGCCGAGCTTTCGGAGATGATGGGCGAATGTCGGGATCGAGCTGGTGAACTCGGACGCATTGTCATAAGCCGCGATACGCGTCACATGCTGGCCCGACATGAAGGCGAAGCGTGCGGGCGCGCAAAGGGGCGCATTGGTGTAGGCGCTATCGAAACGCACGCCGCGCGCTGCCAGCGCGTCGATCGCCGGCGTCTTCACCAGCGGGTGCCCGTAGGCGCCGGTGGCGAATGGCGTCAGCTGATCCGCCATGATCAGCACGATATTAGGCATCGATCCGGTGTGCGACACCGCCTCAGTGCCGGCGGCACTCATGCTGCGGCCTTTCGGTAGGCGTCGAGCACCAGGCCATGAAAATGATGGACGGCGTGTTCCGACTTGCCTGAGCCGTTCGGATCGTGAACGATGCGCCCCTGGCTGAAGGCGGGTGTGCTCATGCCGCGCTGTACACTCTCCACCAACCCGATATCCTCCACCTGCAGCACGTCATCGATATAGCGAATGGCTTCTTGCTCCGCCGTGTTGGGTTCGGCGTCCTCGAAGAAGAAATCATAGGTTTCGAGGGTTCGATCGATGCCTGCCGGGATGATGTGCATGACGATGAAGTTGCCGCGGCCAGGATAGCGCATCAGGCAGATGTTCGGCCAAAGAAACCAGACCGCATGGTCCTTCACGGTTGCCCCCTCGATCGAATAAGCGGCATTCGCCGTCTTGCCCGCCTCCGCCATATGACTTGAGTAGATACCGTGGGTGGTGACACGATAGGTATCCATGTCGACCAGGGTGCAAAAGTCCTTGTGGGCGACCGGGCAGTGGTAGCACTCCAGGAAATTGTCGACCACGTTCTTCCAATTGGACTTGATGTCGTAGGTCAGCCGATGGGCGAGGGTTAGATTTTCGACATCCGGAGCCCAGTGCCTGATTTCGCTGCCGAGTTCGCCCGCTTGTTCAGCCAGTGGCGGCCCGCCACCGAGGTTGACGTAGACGAAGCCGCAGAATTCTTCGACCTGGATCGCATCTAGGCAGATGCCCTCCCGATCGAAATCTTGAAGCGATTCCGTCTCGGGTGCGCGGAGCAAACGGCCTTCGAGATCGTAGGACCAGGCGTGATAGGGGCAGAGGATGACGGCAGTCCGCCCCTCGCCCTTCAGGAGTTCATGAGCGCGATGCTTGCAGACGTTATAAAAAGCGCGAAGTGTGCCGCCCTTGTCTCTGACGATGCAAATCGGTTGGCCGGCGACATCAGCCGTGACGTAAGAACCAGGCTCCCGCAGTTTTTCGACATGGCAGACCCACTGCCAACTCCTCGAAAAGATTGCCTGTCGCTCGAAGGCGAACCAGCGCTGGTCCGTATAGGCCTCGGCCTGGAGGGAAAAAGACCGCTCCGGCTTATCATGATACCCGCCGGCGATCCGCTGCGTGTCGCCCACCGTCATCACCATGCTCATCGCCCGTCACTCCGCCCCTGATGCTTATGCAAAGCTTGCGGTCATGCCCGAAATTATAAAAGCGATATCGCGCCGGAACTTTCCGATTTCCGACATTCAGAAGATATCGATCATTAGACAGTCTTTGCGCGGTCATCCCCGCCAAAGGCGATATGGGCGATCACGCTGGTGACGATCATGATGGTGCCCGTGAACTCCCACCAGCCGAAGGGCTCATCGAGAAAAAACGCGCTGGAGCTGATGCCCGAGAGGATTTCGGCGGCGAGCAGGAAGCTGATGGTCGCCGGCAGCAGCCGCTTTGCCCCCCAAAGCGTGGCGCCGATGATCGGCGCCAAGTAGAGTACACCTGCACCGAGTGCCAGCAAAATGGCAAGGGCGACATCATCGGTACCGGGGTCCGGCCAGCCCTGCCAATCCAACGGCAGAAGGATGATGCTGGTGGCCACTGCTGAGATCATCACGGCAAGAGACAGGCGAGATACAAGACCCTGATCCTGATCCGGCCCTGCCCCTTTTGTCGAAAATACCAAGGCAGCGCCCGCCGACCAGGCGATGCCCGAGGCCAGCGCTGCCAGATCGCCGATACTGCCGTCATCGAAGGCGATCTCGCCCCGAAAAACGACGATCATCCCGGCAAACGACAAGATCAGCGGCGGCAGCCGTTTCCAGTGCCAGCGCTGCCCGAGGAACATCACCTCGATCAACGTGCTCCAGGCGGGAGCCAGGTAAAAGAGGAGGACCGCACGGGCGACATCGGTAAGCGACAGGGCAGCGCCATAAAAGGAGACCGCCATGCCGATCAGCACACTGCCGAGCAAGGCAGGGCCAGCGAGCTTCGAAGATGATCGATTGAAGAGAACGAGCGCCGCAAAACCAATCAGCGCACCGAGATTGATCCCGAGATTGGGCCAGACGCCGGTGAGCCCAAGCGCCTCGCAAACCCGGACCGGCACCCACCAAAGCCCCCACATCAGTGCTGAGGCCAGCACCAGTGTAACCGGGCCATAGTCCGGCTTGGGCATACGGGACGCTCGTTCCGTCATGACTTCCACGGTTCCTGCTGCTGCCTCATATTGATCGCCCTGGCGCAGAAATCAGCGATCAATGCGCCCTCTCCCCAATCCTGAGACTGCCCGATCACCAAGTGCAAGCGATAGGTGGCGGCGTTAAGGATCAGGACCGAAAATGCCGCAGACAAGCGCTAATTCGAAACGCAGGCCGGCGCAAGCTGCCGGGTCAGCAAAGTCACTCAAGTGCCGATCGGCACCATGATCTCCATGGAGATGGTTGAGTTTTTTACCGACAGCCTGCAACAGTGATGGTAGCTTCGAGAAAATGCCCAAGGCTGAAAAATCAGGAGAGGTTCCCATGAACAAGAAAGGGCTCGCTGGAGCCGTGATCGTGATGGCATCCGGTTTTGGTGCCGCGCAAGCCGCCGAAATGGGGGCTGTCGACGAGCCGATCAAGCTCGCCATCAATGAGTGGACCGGCCAGCATGTTTCCACCCATGTCGCCGGCGAGATGCTGAAAAAGGCCGGTTATCAGGTGGAATATATCACCGCAGGCTACATGAATATGTTCCAGGCGATGGCGGATGGCGAGGTGCATGCGGCCCTCGAGATCTGGACCTCCAACGTCTCCGATCAGTTCGCCGTGCAGGAGGAAGCGGGCGGCGTGGTCGACGTCTCGGACCTCGGTCTCGACGCGCGAGAGGGCTTTGCCTATCCAGCCCATGTCGAAGACCTCTGCCCCGGCCTTCCGGCCTGGGAGGCTCTGAAAGATTGTGCCGGTCAATTCGCCACGGCCGAGACCATTCCCCAAGGCCGTCTGCTCGATTATCCAGCAGACTGGGGCACGCCCGGCGCTGACCGCATCGCCGGCCTCGAACTGCCGTTCAAGGCCGTGCCCGCCGGTTCCGAAGGCGCGTTGGTGACCGAAATTCGCGCCTCGACCGAGAAAAAGAGCCCGCTCCTGGTCGTCTTCTGGCAGCCCCATTGGGCCGTGCCGGCCTACGGCCTGAAATTTGCCGAGCTGCCCGAAGGCACCGACGAATGCTATGAGGACGCCAGCTGGGGTCCCAATCCGAACGCCTTGAATGACTGCGATTTCATCCCGACAAGGATCTTCAAGGCCGCCTGGTCCGGATTCGCCGAGAAATGGCCTGCCGCCTACGAAATCATCGACAACTATCGCCTGTCGACCGATCAGCAGGAGCCCTTGATGGGCAAGGTCGACGTCGACGGCAATGCGGTCGAAGAGGTGGTGGCCGCCTTCCTCGACGAAAACGAGGACTACTGGAAACCAGTCGTCGACGCCGCGACGAATTGAGACTGGAGGGGGGCCTCGGACCGATGGCGGGATGATCACCTGCGACGACCTCTGGATGGTTTTCGGCGATCACGCCCTTGAGGAGCTCGCCAAGGCCGGAGATGACCGGACGGACATCAAGGCCGTCGCCGAGCGTCTGTCCGAGCAGGGATTGATCCCGGCGGTTCGCGGCGTATCCTTCGAGGTCAATGAGGGTGAGCTTTTCGTCATCATGGGCCTCTCCGGGTCCGGCAAGTCCACGGTCATCCGCTGCCTCTCGCGCCTGATCGAACCCACCGCCGGCAAGGTCGACATCGACGGCGACGACATCTTGGGCGCCTCGAAACAGGCGCTGATCGAGCTTCGGCGCCACAAGATGGGCATGGTCTTCCAGCATTTCGGCCTGTTCCCGCACATGACGGTGGCGGATAACATCGCCTTCCCGCTCAAGGTTCAAGGTCAGGAAAAGGCGTCTCGCCTTCAGAGGGCGCATGAAGTGATCGAGCTTGTCGGCCTGGAGGGGCGCGAGGAGGCTTATCCGCGAGAACTTTCCGGCGGCCAGCGGCAGCGGGTCGGCATCGCCCGTTCGCTCGCGGTCAACCCGCCGATCTGGTTTCTGGATGAGCCGTTTTCCGCTCTCGACCCCTTGATCCGCCGCCAGTTACAGGACGAATTCCTGCGGCTGCAGGCAACCCTGAAAAAGACGATCGTGTTCATCACCCACGATATCGGCGAAGCCATTCGTCTCGCCGACCGCATCGCCATCATGCGCGATGGTGAGATCGTCCAGGTCGGCACCCCGGACGAGATCATCCTCAACCCCGCCGACGACTACGTCGCCCAGTTCTCTCGCGACATCCCCCGCGGCCGCCACATGACCGTCGCCTCCCTAACCGGGGCGGGTGCGCCCGCCAGCGCGGAGTTTGACGGTGCTCCCCGGCTGAAAGCGTCGATGTCCCTGGATGAGGCGTTGGCGGTTTGTGCCAGTGTCTATCCGGAACTGCCGGTGACCGATGATGATGGCAACGTCGTCGGCACGGTGCGCGCCGATCGGATGGCCAAGGCAGCGGCGGGCGAGGCCGCCGGCTCTTGAATACGGTCGCCAAGGCTACCTTCGATCCAGATGCCGCGGCCTCTTGGCTCCATGCCAAGTCATCTCGGCCACTTCTATTGTTGCTCATCCTCGGTCTCATCGCCCTGCTCAGCCCATGGCTGCCCTGGATGACCATCTGGCCGGAAAGTCTCACCCTGCCGGCGACCACCTGGATCGGTCATGGGGTGGAAGCGATCGTCGGCGTGTTCAAGCCGCTTGCGCGCGGCCTGGCGGTCGGGCTCGGCTACCTGATGAGCGCTGCGAACGCCGTCCTGACACAGATACCGTGGCTTGTGGTCGTCATCGCGATCACGGCACTCGGCGCCTGGGCCGGCGGGGCGAAGCTCGCCCTGCTTGCCGTGGTCGGCCTCGGTTTCGTGCTGGCGTCGGGCTATTGGATCGAGAGCATGAACACGCTCGCCCTGGTCGCGGTCTCAGTGCCGCTCGCCTTGACCATGGGCATGGCGATCGGCCTTCTCGCCTCTGAAATCACGTGGATGCGAAGGGCCATCGAGGTCGTGCTCGACGTCATGCAGACCGTGCCGACCTTCGCCTATCTCACCCCGCTCCTGATCCTGTTCGGCTTCGGCCCCGTAGTCGGCCTGATCGCTTCAGCCATCTATGCCGCCCCGCCGATGGCGAGGAACGTCCTCCTCGGCCTGGACCGCGTCGACAGCGAAGTGCGCGAAGCCGGCATCATGGCGGGCACCACGCGCTTCCAACAGCTCGTTTATATCGAACTGCCGGCCGCTTCGGCCCAGATCATGGTCGGCGTCAACCAATGCATCATGGCTGCCTTGTCCATGGCGATCATCGCCGCCGTCATCGGCGGCTTCAACGATATCAGCTGGGAAATCCTGCTCACCATGAGGAAGGCGCAGTTCGGTCAGAGCCTGCTTGCCGGCCTCGTGATCGTCATCTTCGCCGTGCTGCTCGATCGGATCAGCGGCGCCTTCGCGGAGACCACCCAACGAGAACGCCATGGCCGGGCGATAGCGATCGCCACCGGTATCGGGATCACACTTGCTTTACTGATCTCACCAGTGCTGCCAGCACCTGGCTCGCTCGGCATCATGGCGCCGCTGAGCAACCAGATAGACGCATCACTTGGTACGTTCACAGCGACCTACGGCACCACCTTCGATGCGATCAAGAACAACGCGATGTTCTTTATTCTCCTGCCGATCCGGATCGGCCTGGACGATTCTGTTCTGCCCTTCACCTGGGGTTTCTCCTGGACGCCGGTCATGAGCTACGCCATGGCAGGGATGACTGCGGTTCTGGCACTCGTCCTCATTTGGCGCGGCTGGGTGGTTGCAGCCGTCAGCGTCGTCTGTGTGCTCGGCATTCTCCACAGCGGCCTTACGCAAGTTTCCTGGCTCGCGGTCATCGCCGTGGTCGCAGCGATCGGCTGGGCGGCCGGCGGCCGCTCGCTCGCCCTCTTCGCGGCGCTGGCTCTCACCGCCATCTTGCTTGCAGGCCTCTGGGAACGGGCGATGCTATCCCTTTATCTGACGGGTGTTGCTGTCATCGCCTGTGCGCTTATCGGGGGGGCGCTCGGCACGCTTGCTGCCTTCAGCCCAATCGCCTGGCGCATTCTTCGCCCGGTTTGCGACATGCTGCAGACCATCCCGCTGTTCGTGTTCTTGATCCCTGTCCTGATGCTTTTCCAGATCGGCGAGTTCACGGCCTTTATCGCGATCTGCCTCTACGCGATCGTGCCGGTGATCCGCTACACCCGCCACGGTCTCATCACGACCCCACCGGATCTCCTGGAGGCGGCGACAGCCTCAGGTGCGACGCCGATGCAGATCCTGATGGACGTTCGAGCACCTTATGCCCTGCCGACGATCCTCCTTGGCCTGAACCAGACCATCCTCTACGCCTTCGCCATGCTGGTGATCGCCGCCCTCGTCGGCACCACCGGCCTCGGGCAGTCGATCTATCTGGCACTCGGCCAGGCCGATGCAGGTCTCGGTATTGCAGCAGGTGCTGCCATGGCCCTGCTTGCTCTTGTCACAGACCGGCTGATCCAGGGCTTTGC
>JBPCVQ010000340.1:0-3680 GCA_051010395.1 Geminicoccaceae bacterium
GCTCATGATCATGCCGGATGTGTTGATCGTCGAGAATTACCGAACCATGGGCCAGCTAGGTCTCCTGGATACCATCACCGCAATCGGCCTTCCCTATATGGGCTCCGCCTTCGGTATTTTTCTGCTCCGCCAGACCTTCAAATCCATCCCGCAAGAGCTGGAGGATGCAGCCAGGGTCGAGGGGGCGGGCATCCTCCAGGTTCTCTGGAAGGTCTATGTTCCGCTCGCCCGCCCCGTCTATGTCGCCTACGGCCTGGTTTCGATCAGCCACCATTGGAACAATTTCTTATGGCCGCTGATCGTCACCAACTCGGTCGAAACGAGACCGGTGACCGTCGGTCTTCAGGTGTTCTCCTCGGTGGACCAGGGGATCAACTGGTCAGTGATCACGGCCGCCACGTTATTGACCAGCGGCCCGCTCCTGATCGCCTTCCTTCTCTTCCAGCGGCAGTTCGTCCAGAGCTTCATGCGCGCCGGCATCAAATAGCGGAGATGATGGCAACCGGCAGCTTCTCCGGAGCCCGATCCACCGAGGTCAGCGTTTACATGTCGATGGCTTCGGCGATTTCGATGGTGCCGCCGGCCTGCAGCAAGGGACAGCCTTTGGCTTTCTGATGTGCGTCCTCCAGGCTTGAGGCCTCGATCAGGCTATAGCCTCCCGCCGGGTTGGCACCGCCGCCGCTTTCCAGCGATCCGTCCGACATGACCGTGCTCGATTTCCCGACCGGATTACCGCCGTCGATGACGGCAGAGCCCATGGAGCCGAACCAAGCCCCCCAGGCGTCCATGACTTCCTTCACTTCCTCCGGGCTCGAGGGGTGCGCCACGCCGTTGCTGTGATAGACGAACAGGTATTTTGCCATTGTGATCCTCCTTTGGATTTCCTTTGAAAGACAATTCGATTTGATCATTATCAACATTGAATGATGTTGCACATGGCGAGATCACGCTTAGAATCGCGCTCATGACTGTGAAGAATGCACAATTCTCAACATTGAGCCCACGCGAGCATGGAGCGGTTCGTCACGCCTTGGCTCTGCTCGTGAAAACCGGCGTCGTTCCCAAAGCGGTCGCCTTTCTCGATAGCACGATGGACGATGTCGGCGAGGCGCTGCGCGACACTGTTCTGGCGGAGGTGCCGGCGTTCCAGACTTCGGGCAACCCGGCTGTCTTGCCGGGGCTCAGGCAGCATGGCGGCGAGCATCTTCAGGAAATCCGGCGCCTGATTGCCGGTGGTAAGATTGACGATTTCGCGTTCGTCAAAAGCCATGCCCGGCTTCGGGCGGAGCAGCACTTTCCCCTCGAGGTGACGCTGCACGCCTATCGCTGCGGCCATAGAGTTCTATCTCGCTGGATACGCGAAGCCGCTTTGGCGACGATGCCCGAAGATCAGGAGCAGGCCGTCTCGGCTGTCGCCGATTTTGCGATCGAGTACACCAACACGATCAGCACCATCGCGACGTCCGAATATGTCGCGGAGGCGCGAAAGCTTGCAGAAGCGGCGGGCGATCTGCGCACGGAACTGCTGAGCATTCTGTTGAGTGGTTATGATGAGTCCGATGGTCGGGTCGCCCGCCTGCTCAAGCGCGCCGGTTATCTGGAACAGCGCCAATCCTACACTGTCGCGACGATCCAGGCCGCCAATGCATCCGAGATGGAAAACCCTGCACGCGCGCAACGCATTCTGACGGCTCTGTCGGATGCGATGGCCGCCACGCACATCAGGGTGCTTAGCGGCATACGCGGCAATCTCGTGGTCGCCGTTCTATCGGCCAGCCGCCGTCAATCGGGCTGGACAGCCGCCGAAGCCGGCCTCTCCGGGCGCATCGCCTCGATGCTCCAGGTTCTGGGCCCGGCCGTGCTCATCGGCATCAGCGCGGATCATCCCTCCACGTCCTTCATTCCGAAGGCGCTGCAGGAAGCGACCATCGCCTTGGAGTTTGCGAGTGTCGCAGAACGGGTCGTGTCCTTTGCCGAATTGCCGATCCGGGCCCTCCTGGTGCATCGCGGTGCTGACTATGTGCAATCGGCATCGCCAGATTGGATCGATGCGTTCATCGGCGCTGACAGCAGATCATCCGGCGCGCTCACCCAGACTTTGCGCGCCATCGCGGATGCCGACATGAACATTCAGAAAGCCGCGCGCAGCCTCGGCAATCATCCGAACACCGTCTACAATCGAGTCGAACGGATTAAAGGCATCACAGGCCTCGACGGCCAGTGTTATCATGAGCTGACCGAGTTACTGCTGGCAGCGGACTGCCATCGAAGCTGACCTGACAAGCAGCGTCCATACGCGGCCCTCGGCCGTTCAATGCAATGGACATCCTTCGATCAATCTGAGATCCTTAATTCGAATCGGCATATGTGAAAGACCGTCGCGCATGCGCGAACAGGTCCGCTGAACAAATTCAGGGAGGCAACGATGTCCTGGAAGACAACTGGTCTTTGTGCGGTCGCGGCGACGTTTCTAGCGTCCACCGCCATGGCGCAGGAATACGTCAAGTGGAACGACGACGGCACCGTCGATCTGATGCTCGGATCGGACTACGACGACACCGTCATCACCGTAAAGCAAGAGGACCTTGGTGGATTGTTCGGTCCTGGCGAAAAGCCGTTCGAAGGGACTGAAATTTCAGTCACGGTCAATGCCGCCGGACCGAAGGGCGGCATCTCGGGACCGCTGCATGCATTTCGCGGACCGTGGGAAGAATTGACCGGGGCGACGCTCGATGTTGTCGAACTGCCATTCGCCGAGCACTACACCAAGATGATGCTCGATCTCAGGAACGGCACCGGCGAGTACGATGCGTTTATGGTCGGCGCGTTCTGGTATGGTGACATCACGCCTCAGGGATATGCTTTCGCGATCGACGAGCTGATGGAATCCGGCGACTATCCGGCCTGGACCTATGATGACATGCCACCGTCGTTGAAAGCGCTGCATACCTGGGACGGCGAGGGGATCGGTGTGCTCAACGACGCCGACGGCCAGGTGCTCTACTACCGGAAAAGTGCACTTGAGAATCCGGAGCATCAAGAGGCTTTCAAGGCCGAATACGGCTACGATCTGCCGTCACCACCGACCACCTGGCAGCAGCTTCGGGACATCGCGCGCTACTTCAACGGCAAGAATTGGGACGACAATGACGCCGAGCCGGATAGCGGCATGGTGCTCCATCTGAAGGTCGGCGAGCAGGGGCACTACCACTTCCAGTCTCTCTCGGCCTCCTTCGCGGTGACGCCTGGCGACAAGGTCGATCAATATCACAATGTCTACTGGTTCGATCCGACCGACATGAAGCCGTTGATCAACAGCCCCGGCCATGTCAAGGCACTGGAGTTCCTGCAGGATCTGCACGAGACTGGGCCTGCTGCGCAGGTTGGGTGGTCCCTCGGCGAGGCCTGGGATTACTTCCTTCGCGGCAAGTCGGTGTTCGTCTTCTCCTGGGGCGATGTCGGCAGCCTTTGCCAGGACACCAGCCGCTCGGTCATCCAGGGCGATTGCGCTGCGTCGATCCTGCCGGCATCGGAGGAGTATTACGACCACGAGAACGGCACCTTCGTCCAAACCGACAACCCGGTGCCGGTCGGCAACACCACCGGCGGCTCCTGGCACGGCGTGATCTCGAACTTCTCCGAAAACCCTGAGGCAACCTATTCGCTGCTCGCCCTCATGG
>JBPCVQ010000341.1:0-4905 GCA_051010395.1 Geminicoccaceae bacterium
CCCCACCAGATCAGGGTTTTCTGATGCTTATTCAACGATGGCGTGATGCCGAGCCTGCTGATCGCCGGCAGCATCGCAAAGAGGATGAGGGCGCGCGCGGCAAAGGCTGCGATCACCACCACGATCAGATAGACGATGTCGCCGATCTCGAGATTGACCAGAAAGCCCGGCGCCAGGAGAGCGCCGATCAGGAGGATGAAGCCGTTCGCCCAAAAGCCAATCTGTGACCAGACGCCGGTGACCAGCGGCCAGTTGCGCGGGCCCATGCGGACATTGCCGATCACCGCGGTGGCGAGCCCGGCAATCACCACGCCGACCACGCCGGATGCCCCGAGAGCAAGTTCGGCGGTCAGGAAGGCGGCATAGGCGAGTGCTACGGTGAGGCTGGTCTCGGCAAGTGCCGAGCCTTTCAGCCAGGGATAGAGAAGGGCGAACAGATAGGCGAGGATGAAGCCCGCGAGGGCGCCCAGGCTGAATGTGGAGAGAAAGGCCAGGACCGATCCGCCGATGGTGATCGGCACATCGGGGGCGAGGCCTGCGATCAGGATGGTGAAAAGGGCGATCGCTGCTGCATCGTTCAGGAGGCTCTCGCCTTCAAGGATCACCAGGAGACGTTTGGGGGCACCCAGCTTCTTGAAGATGGTGATGACGGCAGCAGGATCGGTGGTGGAGATGGTCGCACCGAGCAGAAGGCAGGCGATCAGCGATAGATTGGAAACGGCGAACAGGGCGCTGCCCACAAGGAGGGTGGCGGCGATCACCGCGACCACGGCCATCAGCATGACCACCGCCAGATCTTCGAAGAGACGGCGCACGTCGACCGCGAGCGCCATCTCGAACAAGAGCGGCGGCAGGAAGATGAACAGGAGGCTCTGGCTGTCGATCGCGAGGTTTTCGACGAACCAGGCGTCGTAGGTATCGAGGGCCAGATTGGTGAAGGTCATGCCGGACAGGGCGGACAGGGTGCCGATGGCAAGCCCGGTCACCGCGACCACGGTCGGCAGGGGAAGACCCAGGCGCTCGGCGACCGGAACCAGAATCCCGATTAGCGAAAGCCCGGCAATCAGCGCCAGCAAACCTGAAGTCACGATATCCATGAACGATGTTCTTTAAAGCGCGGCTGGGCACATGACAATGTGGACAGGGGATGCGATCGTAGCGAGCTTGGTCGGTCAACGCCGCCAATCAATACCGGGTTCGTCCACTGAAGCTATCGATAATTTTAGAACGGGCTTTCACGCCGCCTCAGCCGTCATCCTCTCAAGAAAAGGCCGAACACCATGCATCTCGCACGCTTTCCCCGCCAGCATTTCGCCCATCTGCCGACACCGCTCGAGCCGATGGCTAATCTCACCAAGCTCTTGGGCGGGCCCAACCTCTACATCAAGCGGGATGACTGCACCGGTCTCGCCACCGGCGGCAACAAGACGCGCAAGCTGGAGTTCCTGGTCGGCGATGCGCTGGCGAAAGGTGCGGACACGCTGGTGACCCTTGGCGCCGTGCAGTCGAACCATGTGCGCCAGACGGCTGCCGCCGCCTGCCGATACGGCCTCAAATGTGAAGCGCTTTTGGAGCGGCGTGTCCCGGATGTCGACCAGCGCTACGAGGAGACCGGCAATGTGCTCTTCGATCGGATGTTCGGCGCCAAGCTCGACTACGTTCCCGCAGGCACCGACATGAACGAAGCCGCTGCAGAACGCGCCCAGGCCATCAGGGAAAGAGGCGGCAAACCCTATGTCATTCCAGGCGGCGGCTCGAACACGATTGGCGCTCTCGGCTATGTGAACGCAGCCCTCGAACTGCTGCAGCAGGCCAATGACCGGAGCCTGAGGGTCGACTGTGTCGTCCATGGCACCGGAAGCGCCGGTACGCAGTCCGGCCTGGTCGCCGGCCTTGAAGGGGCGAATTCAGGCATCGATGTCCTCGGTGTCAGCGTTCGCCAGCCGGACGGCAGGCTGCAGGAGGCTGCCGTTCACAAGCTGGCCTCGGCAACGGCCGAAATGCTCGGCATCAAAGGCGGTATCGATCCCGAACGGGTAAAAGCCAACGGCGACTATGTCGGTGAAGGCTACGGTATTCCGACCGAGGGCACGATCGAGGCGATCGACCTGCTTGCCCGCCACGAAGGCATTCTTCTCGACCCGGTCTATTCGGCCAAAGGCATGGCGGGCCTGATCGATCAAGTCAGGAAGGGCGCCTTCGACAAGGACGAGAACGTCGTTTTTCTCCACACCGGCGGCGCCACGGCGCTCTTCGCCTACGAAAACCACTGGGTGACGTGACCAGTGGTGTGACCACGTCATTTGGTTGCGGCCGCCCTCGAAGAATGCGCCAGGATCTCGATGAGTATGCGAGCCGTTCTCCTTGAAGACTCGCGGGACTGAACCTGCCATAGAATGGCGCGGCCACAGCGTGTGACGCGGTCACCTTGGTCGTTCCTGGCTCCTACGATCCTGGCGCGTGTGTCCAGTAATGCGTTCGCTACGAAAGACCCCCGCATTCTTCCCCGAGATTGGCTCGCATACCGTCGAGCATCCTGACGCGTTCTTCGAGGGCGGCCACAACCAAATGAGGTGGCCACGCCACCACTAGTTTCGATTTTGGTGATCGCGTTGCCAGGGCAGGCGCAGACGGGTCGAGATTTCGCGATCCTGCTCCCATGGATCGCGCACGGGCTCGCCTTCCTTCGGCTGGCGAAGCGGGCGTCGGCGCGCCGCAGGCTCGGTTTGCAGATATTCAACTTCAGCAACCCGCCGACCCCGGCGGATCCTTTCAACCCGTACTTTCACATCAAGCCTCTTTCGATGAGAGTGACCGTCGGCACTCTAACATCAGTGAGCGATTTATAAACAGTATTATTCAATCTGAGGTAGATGTTTTTCGAAACCAGACCAGGCCTTCATGGTTGGGCCCGGTCTGATTAGCGGAATTCCTCGGAAACTGTCCGAGCGGCCTGTGGCTGAAAAAATACGCTCCTAAAGAGATTTTGTAAGGGTTGATTTTTTCCTTGGGATTGATGGAATAAAGGAAGCGAACATCCGTTAGGTAGATTATCTTGCGGTTGTGTAACTATTGAAAGTTGGAGTTGTGCGATGACCGACACGTCTCTCGATCAGGCTGTCATACAGACGATGAACGAACTCATGCGCGCAAGCAGCGACTGTGCCGAATATGACCCGGGCATGTCAGCGAAATTTGCCACCGCCGCCAAGGATCTCGGACGCGATCTCGGCATCACATCGGTGGAAAGTGAGAACGTCGAAGATGCCGACCTGGATGATGAGGAGAGTGAGGAGGAAGATGAGTTTCGCGACCTGCTGCACCTGCTCGACCTGCAGAAAAAAGCCGTCGCCGCTGCTGAGGTGGAGATGCAGCCGAAATCACGATTCGGCTGGCTTGGCCTCGATTCCTGGTCGAGGTGGTAACGTCACTCTTTAAGCGGCCCGCACAGCGATCATGTGACCTGTCGACCAATCGAGGCCGATGCTGACGAACCTTGGGTCGGCCTCGATCCGGTCGATCAGTTTCGGCGCCAGGGCAGCGCCCTCAGGCCAGGCTTCGGTGGGGGTGAGGTCGTCGACGACATAGAAACCGCCATGCGCCACGAGATCCAGTGCTCGATCGAGATGCTGGTATTTGCCGGGCATCGCATCTGCGAAGATGAGATCGAAGCGCTGGCCCTGTGTGGTGGCGCCTTCGAGAAAAGCGCCGCCATCCTCGACGGCCACCCTCAGGCGCTTATCCAGATGCGCCTTGGCCACGCCTGATCCGGTGGCGTCGATATCGACGGTCCAAAGTTCCGCATCATCGCTCATGCCATCCAGCAGCCAGGCGCATGACACACCAAAGCCCGTGCCCAAATTCAGGAATCGGCCTTTAGGTTTTGCCGCCGCCAGCATGCGTAGAAGGGCGCCGGTCTCGGATGCGCAGCTTTCCTCGAAGCCGTGTTTTCTGGCTTCAGCCGTCAGCGTCTCGATGATCGCGGGCTCGGGCTTCTTCATCTGGGTTTTCTCCCGTTGGGCGCAGCCTCAAAGAGGAGCTGACCTTTCAATATCTTCCGGGGTTCGGCGTCCGGCTTCAGGGCGTTTTCGGGTAGCTGATCGCACGCACTTCGACTTCTTCGTTCCCACCGGGTTTGCGTACAAGAACCCAGTCGCCGATCCTGGCGCGCAAAAGGGCGCGGGCGACGGGCGAGACCAGGCTGATTTCGCCCTGATCAAGACGCGCCTCGTCGACGCCGAAGATGGTGACGGTGCGTTCCCGTTCATCCTCGTCAGCATAGGTCACGGTCGCCCCGAAAAACACCCGATCGACAATGCTCTGAGCGGCGGGATCGATGACCTTCGCCTTTTCCAGCCGCTTGATCAGAAAACGCATGCGCCGGTCGATCTCGCGCAGGCGTTTCTTCCCGTAGATATAGTCGCCGTTCTCCGAGCGGTCGCCATTGCCGGCCGCCCAGGACACCACCTCCACCACTTTCGGTCGCTCGACCGCACGAAGCTGTTGAAGTTCTTCTTGAAAGCGGGCGGCACCCGCGGGCGTCAGATAAGCTGCGGCATCCGCCGGCAGGGGGGCCGGTCCGTCGTCATCCTCATCAGTCGCCATGGCAGGGCTAACGCCGGTGTCGGCGACGCTGGCCGACCTCGAGGAGCCGTGCTGGGGCAGCCTCCCTGTTGTGAAGGCGATAGGCTGTCCCGGCAGCGAGGTCGGCGCTGTCACCCGCTTCCAGTCTGGCATGCTCGTCGCTTCGCTCGAAGTCGACACTGCCGGCGAGCACCAGCCAGTGCAGAACCTCGTCCGCGCCGCTCGTTTCCTCAATCGCCTTGCCGGGCAGGATTTCCAGCTTCTGCACATCCACCCCTCCACCGGAATCCAAAACGACGGCCTGCCCCCAGACCTGATCGA
>JBPCVQ010000342.1:0-5358 GCA_051010395.1 Geminicoccaceae bacterium
AAGTCGACGCAGACATTGTCGGCATAGGTGACGGCCGCTTCGTCCAGGAGAGCCTGAAAAGGGCGGGCGGTGAAGGTCGCACGCCAGTCCACATCTTCCGGATAGCTCGAAAGCCAAGGCCATTCTCCGATCGAGGCCGGCGCGCTCTCCTTTACGTCCATAACCAAGCGTACCTCCGAAACCAGAGAAAGCATGATGAGCGACATTCAAACGCCAAACGCTCTTTTTAGCCGCTCTTGGTTAACCAAACGTAAAAAGATATGACCATAGCGTCAATGATCTTACGTTAACGTCAGATCAAATAGTCGCGATCCAATATTCCTTGCAATTTGCCCTTGCCTCCTCTTCGCCCTCCAGTTATTTTTTAGGCTCTCTTCGTCGCACTTCGACAGGAGCTACCATGGACAGGCGACCTATTATCCCTCGTTAAACTGACGTCCGTCGTTCTGACGGCGAACGCCTGTTCTGTGGCCGCGGCCCTCGCGCGCCACCTTCATTTGATTCCAACCCGAGACCAAACCCCGACATAAGCCGGCGCTTGACCTGTCGGCTGCTCATATTCGCTTCGGAGCCTCATCATGACTCCCGGCTTACGTGACGTCTTCGCCTTTTCCTGGCGACATTGGCGTCGTCGTCCCTTCACGCTCGCAATCCTGTGTGTTGGGGTCATCGGCGCCACCCTTGCTGAGATCAGCGTTCCGGTGTTTATCGGCCGCATGATCGACGCCCTCGGCATGGCGGACGCCAGTGCTGCCTGGTGGGCGCTTGTCCTCATTCTAAGCTGCCGCCTGCTCTTTCATGTCTTCCACAAAGGGGGCGATTATATCTGGTGCTTCCTGGCGATCGGCATCATGCGCCGGATCGGCGCCGACGCCTTTGCCCGGGTTCAGTCCTATAGTGCTGAATGGCATGCCGATACGTTCGCGGGATCGACCGTGCGCAAGATCACGCGCGGGATTTGGGCGTTCGACGATCTGGGCGATGCGTTCTATTACCACCTCTTGCCGTCGGCTCTCGTCGTGCTTGGCGTGATCGGTGTCATGGCCTGGCATCTTCCAGAAATGGGGCTGATGTTCGCAATGGGCGCTGCTTTTTATGTCTGGGTCAGCGTCAAGCTTGCGGTCGGGTATATCGCGCCCATCCGTCGTGCCGCCGTCGAAACCGACAGCAAGCTCGGCGCGGTGCTGGCGGATGCGCTCACCTGCAACATGCTGGTCAAGAACAGCGGTTCCGAGATTGCTGAGGAAACCCGTCTCGACCTCACGCTGGATAGCTGGCATCACCGCATGTGCCGGTCCTGGGTTGCGGGGATCAACACCAACATCATCCAGGCCGGGATGACGCTGATCGTGCAGGTCGTGCTGCTCGCAACCGCCTTTTGGCTCTGGGGACAGGGCCGGGCGACGCCGGGTGATGTCGCTTACGTCCTGACCAGTTTCATGCTGGTCAACGGCTATCTGCGCGATGTCGGCCAGCATATCCGGATCGGCCAGCAGGCGGTCAATGACATCGAGGACGTGGTGGCCTTCGCCATGACGGCGCCCGACGTGGTGGACCGGCCGGATGCCGGTGATCTTCGCGTACCGCGCGGCGCGGTCGCTTTCGAGAAGGTTCGGTTCGCCTACCCGAAAAGCGGTGAGCCGGTGTTCGACGGCCTGTCGCTTACGGTCGAGCCCGGCGAGAAGGTGGCGCTGGTCGGCCATTCCGGCAGCGGTAAATCGACCTTCGTGAAGCTGCTGCAACGTCTTTATGACATCGATGGCGGACGGATCAGGATCGATGGGCAGGATGTCGCCGGTGTCAGCCAGGCAAGCCTTCGAAAGGCGATCGCCCTGGTGCCGCAGGAGCCGATCCTGTTCCACCGATCGCTTGCCGAAAACATTGCCTACGGCCGGCCCGATGCCGAACCGGAGGCGATAAGGTCGGCGGCGAGGCTCGCCGAGGCCGATGGCTTCATCCAGCGCCTGCCAAACGGTTACGAGACGCTGGTGGGTGAGCGTGGCGTCAAGCTTTCGGGCGGAGAGCGGCAAAGGGTGGCGATCGCACGCGCGATCCTCGCCGATCTGCCGATCCTCATCCTGGACGAGGCGACCAGCTCGCTGGACAGCATCTCGGAGCTTGCGATCCAGCGGGCGCTCGATCGGCTGATGGAGGGGCGGACAACGCTGGTGATCGCGCACCGGCTCTCCACGGTTCGCCAGGTGGACCGCATCCTGGTGTTCGAGGCTGGACGGATCGTCGAGGAAGGCACCCACGATGCTCTGGTCCAGGTGACAGGCGGTCATTATCGCCGCCTCTACGAAACCCAGGCGGGTGGCTTCCTGTCGAAGCGGGCAGGCTAGGAGAAAGCAAACAACCGCCGTGACTCAGTCACGGCGGTTGTTGCTTTTCCATGACACATCGGGAGGGTTTCGATGCGTCACCGACCGAACCTGGCGAAGTAAACGGGGAAGCGCCGGTTCATCGGATGGCGGGAAAGGAGGCGTTAACCCCTTCAAAATCAAAATTTATTGTGAGTGCGTTGCGACCTGCATCTTTTCGACGATGCGCTGGCCGAGGCCTTCATCCTCGATCGCTGCGGCTTCGATCTCTCTGAACTCGGCGAGCGTAATGCCGTCCGTGTCCTCGATCGCCGCTTCAAACTGAGGCTCCAGTTCCTTCTGCAGCTTCTTGAATTCTTCTTCGCTTTTGACGCCTTGGATTTTCTCCATGGAAGCGCTGGCGACCTTATGCACGGCATTATAGGCATCGACGAAGGAATCGAGCTTGGCGTCGTCGACCTTAACTGGATCTCCAGCTGCGTCGTCGACCTTGACCGGATCTCCAGCTTGAACCTCGGCGACGGTCAGCCAGCCCGCTGCGAGCACTAGGGAAAGCGCTCCAATAACCTGACGAATGGATCCTCTCACGTGGTGGTCCTTTCAGAATTTTGATTAGTCACTTGAAGCTTCTGCTGAATGAACGGGCCGCCTTTATGAAAATTCCAATTTTGAAACAGCAGCCCTCAACGCCTTTGTCAGGACTGACAGGCGAGGCGGGCGCCGTTGCCGATGCCGATCTTCAGGTCCGGGAAATCCTGAAGGCCGTTTTTCCAGGGCGCGCTGCCGCTGCCGACCTCTTTGCCGAAGGCAAACAGGCACTGGAGGAAGTCCCGCTGGAACAGATCGGCAGGGTCGTCAGGTGCGGGACAACCGGAGCCCTCGGCGGTAACGTAGCGAACATCCACGCCGTCCCGCTCCGCTTCGCTCACCGTGCGGTAGAGACCGTCCAGCGTCAGCTGGTTCAAGACGACGTCGACGCTTCGCCCGCCGATGCCGACCAGGCTATTTTTGGTGCAGGCCGGCTCGACCGTCACCTCGGCATTGACGATGATGTCCAGCTTTGGCGCCAAAATGGTGCGGTCATCGATGGTGGCGCGTTGTTCTTCCATGAAGCGGTTGAAGAACAAAGCGAGGCGCGCGCCGCCATCGACATGCATGGCGCCGTCGATGAAGACCGGCGGAAAGGCGACCGGGATCGCCGATGAGGCCATCAGCGCATCGATGTAATTGGTGATCCTGTCCGGATCGGACCGTTCGCGGGCGATGGCGCCGAGATCGATGATGCGGGGAAGGCCGCTGTCGAGATCGACCGTCAGGACCAGAAGGAGACGGGCAGGCATATCGGCCTCGGCACTGGTGGCGTCCGCGACCTGATCCAGGAGGTCAGGCGTCACCAGGCCTTCGAGCGTGCGGCGGAGCGGGCTGGTGTCGAAGAGGGCATTGGAGAAGAGGGCGCCGAGCAATGATCGCTCTTTGAGGACGTCCTCGGTCGAAATGGTTGTGTATTGGCGCGCGAGCACAGGATCGCCTTCACGGCCGAGAAAGGCGTGGGTGGCTAAAAGAGCGCCGGCACTGACGCCGGTCACCACGTCAAACGCTTCGGGTCGCACCTGATCGCCGTCGCTTTGTTCGGACCAGCCGTTCAGGAAGCCGGCGCCGAACGCGCCGAAGGGGCCGCCGGAGGAAAGGGCGAGGAGCCGGAGCCGCCCCTCCTCGATGACTGGCAGATCGGCCAGCGCCCGCTCGGGTACGCCCGCCGGCACCTCATCGGCTCTCCAGCGCATCAGGTCTCGGACCTGTTCGCGAAGCTGGTCGCTGGCCATGGTGTCGACCGGCGATGGCGCCTGCTGGTCCGAAGGCTCGTCACCGGTGGCGCGCAGAAGAGGAACAGGTCCGTCCGGCCTCGGACAAAGGCCCTTGCAAACGGCACCTGTCGGCCGATCCGACGAACAGGCTGCGAGCGAAAGCGCGAGGCAAAAGGGCGCCAGCCAGGAACGGCGCGGCATCCTGAAACAATACGACATGCAGACGCCCCGTTCTTGTTGATTTGCCCGAACGGTTCCGGGATGCCGCTTCTATAGCCCGCCATCGGGCATTCAGCCAAGCTTTGGCGAGATGGGACGTCAGTCGACCGTGCCGGCCGGCGTCCGGTTGTCAATAACGAGTGCGAGGATAACCACCGCCGTAACCGCAGGAAGAGCCATCAAGCGGCGCGCCTCAGCAGCGGGTCCGGCAGCTGTTATAAGGCACGCAATAGCGGCCCGGGCCGTCGGAAGCGTAGGAAATACGCTTCAGGATATGGCCGGGCGGGCAAAAATTCGCAGGTCTGCAGGGGGAATGGCCGCAGCCATAGTTAGCAGGAGAAAAGGCCGTCGTCCGGGCATAGCCGCGCTGGGAAGGACCGGGTTGGCAAGCCGCCAACAGAGTCAGCAGAGCCAGAGGTAAAGCCAAGCCCCGGATCCAGCCGAATGCCATCAATCACCCTCCCTGATCACCTTTGTCGACATCTTCCGCAGGAGTGCCCGGCTTCTGCCCGGACGGAAGGCGTTGATAACAAGGTAGAATGAATTCGACAAAGGGCGAGGTTAGCCGTGATCAACTGTCAGCATTATCGGCTTCAGCCCGAAGCGGCCGGGTCATCAGCGCTTCCATCGCCTGATCCAGGCCGAGGCGACCCGTCAGAATAGCCGCCACCGCCTCACATACAGGAAGCGGGCAGCGCCCGCGGGCTTGACTTTGGGCAAGGCGAATGACGGCTGCAGCGGTGGCGACACCCTCGACCAGGGCGCCCGGTTCCTGCTGCAGGCTTACGGGGTCGGCGCCCTCGCCGATTTTCATGCCGAACGCCATGTTGCGTGAGGTCGGACTGCCGGCGGTGAGCAGGAGATCGCCGAGACCGGCGAGACCCATCAAAGTCTCACGCCGAGCACCCAGCACCGCGCCAAGGCGCATAAGCTCGGCAAGGCCGCGGGTGATCAGTGCCGCCTTGGCATTCTCACCGAGGCTCCGGCCCGCCACGATGCCGGCAGCGATCGCC
>JBPCVQ010000343.1:0-3648 GCA_051010395.1 Geminicoccaceae bacterium
GAAACAGGCTCTGGTTAACTTGGCGTTAATGACACCGTGGTTTTATCCGGCAGGAACTGAAAGCCTTGTATTACCGGACGTGAATGACCTAGGACGAAAGGGCTGACACGATCGGTTGGGAGGGAATAGGTCGATGGTCGATCCGAAATTTCTGAAGTTCGACACCATGGCGCTGCATGCCGGCCAGCAGCCAGACCCGGAGACTGGCGCACGCGCGGTGCCGATCTACCAGACCACTTCCTATGTTTTTCGGGACTCGGATCAGGCGGCATCTCTCTTCAATCTCGAGCGTGCAGGCCACATCTATTCGCGCATTTCCAACCCAACCGTCGCTGTGCTGGAGGAGCGTATTGCGTCACTTGAGGGCGGTGTCGGATGCATAGCGACCGCTAGCGGTCAGGCAGCCCTTCATCTGGCCATTGCAACACTCATGGGTTCCGGCGACCGTATCGTCGCCTCGAAATCGCTTTATGGAGGCAGCGTCAACCTCCTGAAACTCACCCTGCCCCGCTTCGGCATCGAGACCGACTTCGTCGATCCCCGAGACCCATCCGCATTTGCGGATGCAATCCGACCGGAGACCAAGCTGGTCTTTGCGGAAACTCTCGGAAACCCGGGCCTCGAAGTTCTGAACATTCCGGAGATCGCCAACGTCGCGCATGAACATGGCCTGCCGCTTCTGGTGGACAACACCTTCACCTCCCCCTACCTCTCCAACCCGATCAAGCAGGGGGCCGACATCGTCATGCATTCGGCGACCAAGTGGCTCGGCGGGCATGGTGTGGCGCTCGGCGGGGTGCTGGTGGATGGCGGCGGGTTCGATTGGGAGGCATCCGGCAAGTTTCCAACGCTGACCGAGCCTTATGCCGGCTATGATGGCCTCGACTATGTCGACACCTATGGGCCCGGCGCTTTTCATATGCGCGCACGCACCGAGGGGCTGCGCGACTTTGGCGCCTGTCTCAGCCCGCAGCATGCTTTTTACATTCTGCAGGGCGTCGAGACCCTCCCACTGCGCATGGCAAGGCATGTCTCCAACACGGCCGCCGTGGTCGAATACTTGTCCGGACATGATGCGGTGGCTTATGTCATCCATCCCTCTCTCGAATCTCATCCGGACCATGCACTGGCGATGGACCTGTTGCCGAAGGGGCAAGGCTCGATCGTCTCCTTCGGCGTCAAGGGCGGGCGCGATGGCGGCCGGCGGTTCATCGAGGGCTGCAACCTCGCCTCGCACCTGGCTAATGTCGGTGATGCCAAGACGCTGGTGATCCATCCCGCTTCGACCACCCATCTGCAGGTGGATGCCGAGCATCTGAAGGCCGCGGGCGTCGGCGAGGACATGATCCGCCTTTCGGTCGGCCTCGAAGATCCAGATGACATCATCGATGACCTGAAAGGCGCGCTCAAAGCGTCGCAGCGAGGCTGACATCATGAAAATAACCGTCGACGGCCGCGCCGTCTTCGCCTTCACCAACGGCCGGGATTTTGACGCCGAAAAGCCGACCATCCTGTTTGTCCACGGCGCCGGTATGGACCACAGCGTCTGGACGCTGCAGGCGCGCTACTTCGCCCATCATGGCTTCAATGCGGTGGCCGTCGACCTGCCAGGCCACGGCCGGACCAAGGGCCCGGCCTGCCCGACCATAGAAGCCATGGGTGACTGGGTCGCAGCCGTCGCCGGCACCCTTGTAACCGAGCCCGTCATACTGGTCGGGCATTCAATGGGCGCCCTCGTTTGTCTCGAAGCCGCCGCCAGACACCGCGACAGCGTCAAGCAACTAGCGCTGCTAGGTGTAGCGGGGAAGATGCCGGTGCATCCGGCGTTACTGGAGGCAGCGGAAGCCAACAAGCCCCTGGCGGCGGATCTGGTGTCGTCCTGGGGGCATGGGCCTGCCGGGCATGTTGGCGGCAATCGGGCGCCGGGCGGCTGGCTGATGGGCCATGCGCAAAGGCTTCTGGCCAAGGCGCCGTCGGGGGTGCTGTACAACGACCTCGCCGCCTGCAACGCCTATGAACATGGGTCGGCGGCCGCCGACGGGGTTGAGTGTCCGGTGTTGGTCGTGGCCGGCAGCCATGACCGCATGACGCCTCCGAAACAGGCCGCGAAGCTGGCGGAGACTATTGCCGATGCCAAGCTGGTGACCATCGCAGGCTCGGGCCACCTGATGATCGTCGAGAAGCCGGATATTACCCTGGATACGCTGATTGACATGATCGCCTAATGCTCCTCGATTTCAGCGGCCAGGTTCGAACTCGGTGGAAACCAAATGAGGTGGTCAGACGACTAGCCGGCCTCGCGCCGCAAGGGTTGGGCCATGCAATGCACACCGCCACCCGCACGCAGATACATCGACATATCGGGGTCATAGACCTTGAACCCCGCCGCACGAAGCTTGGCGTTGAGGTCCGTTGCAGATGCGGTGGACAGGATGCGGTCCCGGCCCAGGGCGACGACATTGCAACCCAGCCCCATCGTTTCCTTGAAGGTGACGGGGATGATTTCGATCCCCCTTGCCTTCAACCAATCGACGACATCACCCTCCGTGGTGTCCAGGCAAACGGCAGCGCATTCAGCGTTCAGCATGCAGACCATCAAATCAATATGAACATAGAATTGATCGATGGGCGCCCATTTGATCTCCCAGCCCTCAGCTCTAAACCAATCGGCCACCTGGTCGGCGGCGACTTTCTCGGTGCGATGGTCGGTATAGCCGAGCAACAGGACATTCTCACCGACCATGTTGAAGTCGCCGCCCTCGAAGCTTCCCGATGAGACCATGTCGTAGATCGGGATTCCCATCTCAAGATAGAAGCGCAGACAAGCTGCATATTCACCGCGCCGGCGGGGGTTGGCCATCTGGCAGATGACGGCGCCATAGGGGGTCATGAAGGAGGAATCGCGCGCATAGACTTGATAGGGGTTGGCTTCATCCAGCGGGAGAAAATGTGTCTTGACGCCGGCCTCGGCATAAGCCTCGACCATTTCCCTGTGCTGGCGCATGGCCAGCTGCTTGTCGAACCGATAGCCCTTGCGCTCGGTGTCACGCACCAGGCTGGACCATGCGGCATTCTCCTGCCCCATCCACCTAAAGCCCTCTGCGCGACCAAGCAGCACGTCGCTGAGGATCCCTGCTTCGGAGCGTATTCCCCAATCGGAAAGCTCGGGCGTTCCACCACCTTCGAGGCGCGCGCGCAGCGGGCAAGTCACTTGACCGGTCATCTCCGTCTCCTTCTTTCCAGGGCTGCAGCATCCGGGATTGCAGGCGAGGTGTGAAGCCAGATCACACTCAGGCACGGTCGGCACCCTCCCGGAGCAGCCCGCCGCTCTCCAACACCCATCCATTCAATGCTCGCGGACCGCCTTTTCGACGACTTGCGCCTCCCTTTTGAAGTTAGTAACCATGTAGTTATCAGTATGCCCCTTTCGTCAAGCTGATCGAGAAAAGCCCATCATGGAAACACCGTTTCGAGACGCTAAGCAATGCGCTGACCTGGTCCCGGACGGCGCAACCATGGCGATCGCAGGATCCGGCGGTGGTTTGATCGAACCGGATGCCCTGCTGGCAGCGATAGAAACACGGTTCCTCGAGACCGGGCATCCGAAGGATCTGTCAGTTGTTCATGCCCTCGGCATTGGTGCCCGAG
>JBPCVQ010000344.1:0-8661 GCA_051010395.1 Geminicoccaceae bacterium
GCCGGGCATGATTTCATCTGTTACTCCGGTGATGTCTGGGCGCTGCAGCAGGCTGTCGGATCTGCGGTCTCGGCAATCAGGGATGCCGCCGACAAACGAAAGACGCGGGCACGCCCGGCGGTGAAAAGTGGTTCTGCCGCGAAACGCGGCCCGGCCAGGAGCAGGTCGAGGGCGCAAAAGGCATAGGTCGACTTAACATCGAGAACAGGCCGAGTGGATAAACGATAGGGGAGGAGGATGGCGATGAGCAGCTTTCGGGTGGCTTTGAGCGGCGACTTCAAGAAGTCGGATGGTAGCCCGGCCTTTCCCGATTTCGATCTCTCGCCTCTCGATGACGAGCCGAACGTCGACTATGAGTACATCCCCGTTAACGGCGTGGTTAAAGCGAAGAAACTCGAAGGGTTCGATGCGCTGATCCTCCTGGTGCCACGGATCGAGCAGCTGAGCTTTCCCGGAGATGGGCGTCTCGCCCTCATCGCCCGTTTCGGTGTCGGCTACGACAATGTCGATCTCAAGGCCTGCACCGACAATGGCTGCGCCCTTGCAATCACGCCTGATGGCGTACGCCGTCCGGTCGCGGTCTCGGTGATCACCTTCATGCTGGCGCTGACCGGTAAGCTCTTGATCAAGGACCAGCTCACCCGCCAGGGGCCGAAGGGCTGGGCGAAGCGCAATGATCACATGGGCGTGGGGCTGGTCGGGCGTACGCTCGGCTCGCTCGGCATCGGCAATATCGGTGCCGAGGTCTTTCGCATGGCCAAGCCTTTCGACATGAAGTTTATCGCTTACGATCCCTACGCCAGCAAAAAGATCGCGAAAGAACTTGGCATCCGGCTGGTCAGCCTTGAGGAGCTGTTTCTGGAGGCTGATATTCTCTCGGTCAGCTGTCCGCTGAGCGAGGAGACTTATCATATCGTCAATGCCGAGCGCCTGGCGTTGATGAAGCGGAGCGCTTATCTGATCAACACCTCGCGCGGTCCCGTTGTTGACCAGGCGGCCCTGACCGAAGCGCTCGAAGCCGGCAGGATCGGGGGCGCCGGTCTGGACGTCTTTGAAGAAGAGCCGAGTGCTGCTGATGATCCGCTCTACAAGCTGGACAACGTGATCCTGGCTCCGCACTCGCTTTGCTGGACCGATCAATGCTTTGCCGGCAATGGTGCCGCCGACATCAAAGCGGTGTTCGATGTCATGCACGGGCGCGTCCCTACCGGCGTGGTAAACCAGGAGGTGCTGAAGCAAAAGTCCTGGCAGGCCAAGCTTGACCGACACAAAAAGACGTTCGGTGGCTAGCAGCCGCCGACTTTACTCGCCTGAGTGGCGGGCAATATAGGTGCAAAAAAGGGGAGGTAACGATGATCACGAAACTGCGTATGGGGCTGGCAGCGCTCGCCGCCTTTGGTTTCGCCGGGCAGGCCTCTGCCCAATCGGCGGCCGAGACTGCGGTCGAAGCGGCCAAGCAGTATGCGGGCGCCGAGATCACCATTGTCTGGGAGGCGGGCCTGCAGGCCCTCGATCCGCTCAACTTCTCCGGGCCGAAGTGGAAGGAGCTGACCGGCATCGACGTCAAGGTGGTCGAGGTGCCGACCGCCGAGATGTTCACCAAGATTCTTCAGGAGCACCGCGCCGGAACAGGCGCCTATGATGCGCTCAACGTCATCCCGTCCTGGATGTCGGATCTGGCGCGGGCAGGGGCTTTGGAGCCACTCGACGACTATGTTGATAAATATGGCTATCGCGAGGAACTCCAGACCATCGCCCCCGTCTATCGCGACAATCAGATGAAAGTCGGCGACACCATCTACGGCTTCCCGGATGATGGCGACGTGTTTCTGTTCTACTACCGGAAGGACATTCTCGAAGAGAACGGCATGGCTGTGCCCACCACCTGGGCTGAGTTCGCCGAGACCGCACAGGCGCTGAGCGACAAATATGCGCCCGAGATGTATGGCGCCGCGATGTTCCGCGATGCCCCCTACACCCAGTGGATGTTCCAGGAGCGTTTCAGGGTCGAGGGAGGAAGGTTCTTTGATGAGGAGACCATGAAGGCGACGGTCAACAGCGATGTCGGCGTCAAGGTCTTCACCGAGATGCGTGAGGAAAACAAGTTCATGCCGCCGGGCGTCGAGACCTGGGGCTTCGTCGAAAACCTCGCCGCCTTCCTCGCTGGCGATACGGCGATGACCGTCTCCTGGCCGCCCTATGGCCGCTGGGCCGCCGGCTACGGCACCGATGAAGAAGCGCTTTCCTGGGTCCCGAAGTCCGAGATCGCCGGCAAGGTGGGCTATGCCCTGCCGCCAGGTGGCCATCCGCAGCTCGCAGCCGGTTTCTCGCTAAGCGTTTCGGCGTCCTCCAAGAACAAGGAAGCAGCCTATCTCTTCATCCAGTGGCTGAACTCCGAGGATACTTCGCTCGAGCGCGTGCAGCTTCCCTATGCCCTTCGCGATCCGTTCCGCGACAGCCACTTCGCGAGCGAGGAGTACAAATCGCGCTGGCCGGAGGCGCCTGAATATCTGGCGGCCCTGCAGGAAGGTGCCGTCAGTGGCCTCCTCGACTTGTCGCTGATCCAGACCGACAAATATGAGGAGGCACTTCGCCAGGGTGTCTCCCGCCTCTGGGCCGGCGAGGACCCGCAGGCGATCCTCGATGACGTCGCCGCCCAGTGGGATGCCGTCACCGAAAAAATCGGCACCGACAAGCAGCGGGAGGCCTATGTCGACTGGGCATCCAAGCCCAACGCCTACCCCTGAGGGCGGGCCGCCCTTGGCTGGACTTGCCTGAATGCGACTGATGCTTGGAGCTAACGCCGCCATGTCCGGAACGACCCCGGGCATGGTGGCCGTGGCGTCACGACAAACCCCAACGGTCCCCAATCCATGGCGGCGATAGGTCAACCGTCCGCCGGTGGCGGAGGGGAAAAAAACTTTAAATACGCTTTGATCTGGCCAGCCGTTCTGATCTTGCTTCTGATCGGTCTGTTTCCGATCATCTACACGCTTTTGGTGAGCTTTCAGAACATCAATATGCTGGAGGAGGACACGTCTTTTTCCGGGCTGATGCACTATGCGGCGCTATTTAGCGACGGCCGGCTTTGGCTGTCGATCCTGCATACGCTGATCTTCACGGCGATTGCGCTGCCGATCGAGCTGATCCTCGGCCTCGCTATGGCCTATCTTTTCCTGGACCGCATGCCCGGCCGGCAGATCTTCGTAGCGCTGCTTGTGCTGCCGGTGATGATCTCACCGATCGTGGCCGGCGCCACCTGGCGGTTGCTGTTCGACAATCGCTTCGGACCGATCAACCAGGTTCTCGGCTGGATCACCGGTGAGACCCAGACCATCCTCTGGCTGGTCAATCCGAGCTTCGTCTACCCGGCGATCCTCCTTGCCGAGATCTGGCAGTGGACACCCTTCATGTTTCTTTTGCTGCTCGCTGGTCTCTCGAATGTCGACCAGTCACAGCTTGAGGCCGCCGAGCTTGACGGTGCCTCGTGGTGGCGGACGTTTTGGAAGATCGTGCTCCCCGCCATTCGCCCCGTGCTGGCGATCGCTCTTTTGATTCGCGCGCTCGATCTCATCCGCCTGTTCGATGTGGTCTG
Organism: Geminicoccaceae bacterium; assembly: GCA_051010395.1. Taxonomy (GTDB): domain Bacteria; phylum Pseudomonadota; class Alphaproteobacteria; order Geminicoccales; family Geminicoccaceae; genus JANQPX01. Next base: position 3,596 of record JBPCVQ010000344.1, read on the forward strand.
GGCGCTGACCAAAGGCGGGCCCGGCACCATGACCGAGACCATCTCGATCTACGCCTATGTCCAGGGCTTCCAGCAATTCGAAACCAGCTACACCGCCGCCATCGCGGTCATGCTCATCATCCTCTTGTCGATCATCGTCATTTTCGCCCTCAAGCGCATGGAGATCGCCCGCTGATGTCGACGGCGTCGACAGGCTTGACTTGGAGAAAGAGGGAGCGGCGGCGCCTTGGTTGGCGGTATGTCGGCGCGGTTGTCGTCACTGCGCTTTTCCTTTTTCCGATCTACTGGCTGTTCATGATTTCCTTCAAAACACCGGAGGAAATTTTTTCATCACCGCCGGCTTGGTACGCCGAGAGCCTGCAATGGGCGAATTATGCGGTGCTGTTCAAGGATGGCGATGCCGTAACTGTCTGGAACTCGTTGGTGGTCGCCGGTGTCTCCACCGTGTTCGCCATGGGCATCGGCACGATCGCCGCCTACTCGATCGCCCGTTTCAAGACTGGTGGTGATCATCTCGCGATCTGGATCATCTCCCAGCGCATGATCCCGCCGATCGTCATCGTTTTTCCGGTATTCCTGCTCTATGTCTGGCTCGGTCGTTTTGGCGTAGCTTGGATCGACAGCTATCATGGTCTGATCATCCTCTACACGGCCTTCAATCTTCCCTACGTCATCTGGATGATGCGCGGCTATATCGAGGACATTCCGATCGAGCTTGAGGAAAGCGCCTTGGTCGACGGTCTCACCCGCTTTCAGGTGCTCTGGAAGGTGGTCTTTCCTATGGCGCGCGCGGGGCTGTTCGCAACAGCCGTCTTCACCTTCATGTTCGCCTGGAATGATTTCATCTTCGCGCTCGTGTTGACGCGGACGGATGTCACGACCTTTCCGGTTCAGGTCACACATTATTTCGGCGGCCAGTCCAATTTCTGGGCGAAGATCGCGGCGATGAGCGTACTCGGCACCGTGCCGATCTTCATCGCGGTCGCCCTCCTGCAGCGCTATCTCGTGCGCGGAATTTCGCTGGGTGCAGTCAAAGGATGAACCGATGACACTCACTTACGACAAACTCGTCATTCGTCCCGTTCTCGTGCCGCTGAACCGGCCCGTCGTGTCGCGAGTGGGTCTTTTCGAGGAATGGCCGCTGATCCTGATCGATCTGCATACCAAGGAGGGCGTGGTCGGGCGGAGCTATCTCGAGCCCTATATCGCCAAGTCCGCCCGCTATCTGGTGCCGATGCTGGAAGACCTCTCCGACCTCTTCAAAGGCAAGCCGGTGGCGCCTGCGGACGATTACAAAACGGGGATCAACAGTCTGCACCTGGTCGGTCGCGAGGGGCTGTCGATGATCGCGGTCGCCGGCCTGGACATGGCCGCCTGGGACGCCCTCGCGAAGGCCGCGGGCTTACCGCTATGTCGGCTCCTCGGCGGGACCCTCGGCCCCGTGCCTGCTTACAACTCCAACGGACTTTGGCTGACGCCGCTCAAAACTCTGGCGAAGGAGACGAAAGAACTTGTGAAGGAAGGCGGCTTCACCGGGCTCAAGCTCCGGCTTGGTCGTGAGACCCTTCAAGATGACATCGAGGCGATCCGGCTGGTCCGAAAAGCGGCAGGCGCCGACGTCAAGCTGATGTGTGATTTCAATCAGGCTCAGTCACTGGGCGACGCCCTGAATCGCTGCAACGCACTTGACGATCAGGGGCTCTATTGGTTCGAGGAGCCCATCGTCTATGACGATTTCGATGGCTACGCCAAGCTTGGGAGCGACCTGAAGACACCCCTCCAGATAGGCGAGAATTTTTTCGGGCCGCGTTCGATGTATCGAGCCCTACAGAAGAATGCCTGCGACTATGTCATGCCTGATCTGATGCGCATCGGCGGTGTAACCGGCTGGATGCGCGCCGCCGCCATCGCTGATGCCGCTGGCATCCAGATGTCGACCCATCTTTACCCCGAGGTCAGCGCCCATCTGATGCGCGCCACGCCCACAGCTCACTGGCTAGAGTGGCAGAACTGGGCCGATCCGGTCGTGAAGGAACCGTTCGAGGTCAAAGATGGCCATATCCACACGCCTGATCGCCCGGGCAATGGTATTGCCTGGGACGAGGTGGCCGTCAAACGCTACACAATGGCAAGCTAGGGATGCCATCCCATGGTTAAGGAGGCCACCGCATGGCCCGGCTGACTCTCAGCGATGTTCATAAATATTACGGCGAGACCCACGCCGTGCGCGGGGTGAGCCTCGATATCCCCGAGGGCGAGTTTTCCGTATTTGTCGGACCAAGTGGCTGTGGCAAGAGCACGTTGCTTCGCTCCATCGCCGGGCTGGAGCATATCGATCAGGGCACCATCTCGATCGATAGCGAGGTGGTCAACGACATGCGGCCGCGCGATCGCGACATCGCGATGGTCTTCCAGAACTACGCTCTCTATCCCTATATGAACGTCTTCGACAACATCGCCTTTGGGCTGCGGGCGCGTAAGTTTGATGAGGTGGAGGTCAAGCGTCGCGTCGTTGAAGCGGCTGAAATGCTCGATATCGGGCCGCTCCTGGAGCGCCTGCCTCGCCAGCTCTCGGGCGGTCAGCGCCAGCGTGTCGCCATCGGACGCGCGATCGTGCGCGATGCCCGCCTCTTCCTGTTCGACGAACCGCTCTCCAACCTTGATGCCAAGCTCCGGGATGAAATGCGTGCCGAGATCAAGCGGCTGCATCAGGAACTCGGCAAGACCATGGTCTATGTCACCCACGACCAGGTTGAAGCGATGACGCTTGCCGATCGGATCGTTCTGCTCAGGGACGGCGTGATCGAACAGGAGGGAGCGCCGCTCGACCTGTTCGAGCGCCCGAAGACGCGTTTCGTTGCGGGTTTTTTGGGGTCGCCTTCGATGAATTTTATTCCCGCCAGGCTTGTCGGCGAAGCCGAAGGGATCGATATCCAGATCGATGGTGTGAGCTTGCCGGTTCCTGCGTCACGTAGAGAGCGGTTGCATCAGTATTGCGGAAAGGACATCGTCTTCGGCATTCGTCCCGAGCATTTGACGCGCGCTCGTGAAGGCGAGGGCAGGGGGGGACTGGCCAAGCTTCCGGTAGTCTTCGATCTTATCCAACCGACCGGCTCACGCTCCTATGGCAGTTTCAAGCTCGGCGGCGTCGAGATTACCGCCGAACTCCAGGCTCATGACGCCGAGCAGCCGGGCCAGCGCATGGAGCTTCAGGTCGATATGAACAGGGCCTTGGTCATCGACCCCGTAAGTGAGCTGGTGCTGTAGTTGAAAGTCGTCTTGGTAATGGACTTTCTTTTTATTCAAACTAAAATCCGAAAAATTTCTCATATAAACAATTGTAAAAGTAAAACGATTATTTTTTCGTTGACGAGTAATAAATTGTAAATCTTTTGGTGTGATATTGATTTAAGCAATCAATGAACAAGTCTTGACTGAAAGTCACGCATCATGATCCACACTCTCGCCATTTTAGTGCCGATAGTAGCGCTCACTGTCGGAGCTATCCAGGCGGCCGCTGAAACGCCCGTCCCTGTCGATGGGCTCCAGATTGATGGCACGTTGGACGCGATCAGCAATAGCGAGCTTGTCGACGCCATTATCACTGCCGCTCCGACCAAACCGGCCATCGACTTTGATGAGCTGGCCATCGAGCCATCAGCTGCAGCCGACGGCGAGAGCGACTGGACGGAAAAAACTCAATCCGGTGTCGGCTATCCCGTTACACCGACGATCTTCCTCGGTGTCGCCTATGTGCATGAAGAGATCGAGGATCTGACCGCTCAACATATCGAGATGGGAACAGCCGGCGTCGACTATTCGAGCCACAAGGTCCTGGTGCGCGCCCACTGGCAGTTCGGCGTGTTGCCGTGAGAACTGAAAGCCATGGCAGTCCTGCTGCAAGCGGTTCGACGCTGCTCACGACATGGCTAACGCAGTGGTCACCGGCCTTGAGGATGGGGGACCTTTAATCGGGGACTTTTGGGGGTGTAGAAAGTCCGTAGGCATGGGCGAAAAGCTCTGGATCACCCGGCGGTGGAACCTCGCTCGGAAGGCAATCGAAGAGCTTCAGAAAATCATCTTTGCCCAGTATCGCTTCATATTTTGAGAAGCATTCTTTGGTCAGCTTGGTGAGTTCGACAAAGTATTCATCGGCAGAGATTTTATTCTTTTCGAATGAGTCGATTAGATCGTCTTGGGTGGGAAAGCTATTCAATTGTACATCCAGCAATCGCCGACGTTTCTCCAGATCATAGTTGATGCCTAACCGAACATCGATCGCGTTCCGAAGCGCTGTTCTTCTGGGGTCATCCTGATATTTGCCTGGCAACGGCAGCATTGGATTATGTTCTTCCAGTCCATTCGACTGAGGTGCAATTATAAAGGGTGCTGGAGCTTCCTCAAGGCCGCGAGAACCAGAGACGTAACCAGATATATCGTCATGGGTGTCCAGGCACTTGTCGAGCTGCAACCAGCTACCAAGCCCATAGTCACCATAAATTGATGAAGAAATCGTATACCCTCTTGCTTTCGAGACAGTGACTCTCGCTGGGTAAAGAATGCGGTTGGCCGCTTGATGGCAAACGCCGTTGACCAGATAACTGATCCCAGCCTGGCCATCCTCTCGAGCCAAGCAATCCGCAAAGCTCGGATCTCCCGTTCCCCGGCAAATTGCATAACCGTCTTGGGAACGTCCAAAACAACCCCAGCTCAGGCCATGATTGCAGACGACATAGGTGTGATCCCAGCGTCTTTCTCGGCGAAGCGGAGGCATTCCGGCAAGACTGTCGGTCTTTTCCGATATCGATGCCGGAACGGTCATGCCAATGAGTTCGGTCATTTCGATTTCACAGATAATGAACCATTCCTCGCGATCATCCGCGAGAAGCGACCCATTAATCTGACAAAATCAGGAATCAAACAACAACTCAAAGTTGTTTTTATGGCGAATATGAGGGTCGCAACCAAGTTTGGCTAAGCACCTGCCCCCAACGAATGTGAGCTTAGACGGAACATCGCATTCTCACCTACTCCGCGGCGACAGCCCCTCTATGCGCCTGGATGGT
>JBPCVQ010000345.1:0-4220 GCA_051010395.1 Geminicoccaceae bacterium
TGATTGCCGGAAACGCCGGCGATGATCGTCAGCGAAAAGATGATGAGCGTGAAAACCTCGGGCGTGCCGAAGGCGAGCGCCAGCGAGGCGAGCGCTCCGGCAAAAAGGATCAGCGAAAGGTTCGAAATGAAGTCGGCCGTAACCGAAGCGTAGAGCGCCATGTCGAGGGCCCGCCTCGCTTCGCCGCGCCTGGCGAGCGGGTAGCCGTCGAGCACCGTGCAGGACGCCGCGGGCGTGCCGGGCGCGTTGATCAGAATTGCGGTGATCGATCCGCCGTAAATGCCACCCTTATAGACGCCAAGGAGCAAAAGAATGCCGGTGACTGGGTGGAGCGTGAAGGTGAACGGCAGGGTAAGCGCCACCGCCATCGGCGTGGTCATGCCCGGCACAGCACCGACGAAGGTGCCGATGGCGACGCCGAGCCCGAGCACCACGACGTTTTGCCAGGTCGCGAACAGGGCGAAGGCGCTTCCTAGAACATCGAAGAAATCCATCTCAGAATCCAGCCAGGAGAGGGTCGAGGATGCCGAGCGGTATCGGAATGCGCGCGACTTTCAGGAAAAAGAAATAAAGAACCAGCGGCAGCACGAGTGCTATGGCGGCGCTGAGCCAGATCTTGCGCTCGCCCGCGAGCGTCATCGCCGCGAAAACGGCAGCGCCGCATCCGAGCACGAAGCCGAGCCAGTTCAAGGCCAGCGCCAAGACAAACAGGATCGCGAGAAAACCGGCGGTGCGCCCAACGGCGTTGGGGTGCCGATCGACGGCCTGGTCGTCGGCGTTTCCTTGGGTGAAGGCGCGAAGCAAGGCGCCGGCGCCCAGCAGCATCAACGCGCCTGCAATGATCCGTGGATAGTAGGATGGCGAAAGTGCGGCGAACTTCACGCTTTTCGGTTCCGCGACCCCAAGTGGAATCAGGACCCAAATGACCAGAGCGCCAGATCCCAGCATCAAAATGCCGGCGATCACGTCTTTTCTTGGCATCATCATCATGCGGCTTTCAGTTTCTCGACATCGACCGAGATATTAAAAACAAACCGTTCGAGCGCGGTGATCGCTGCGGCTTCCGCGGTCGTCGCGTAGCTGATGCGCAGTTTGTTTTCGGCCGCGGTCCGGTTCTCCGCTCGCAGGCCCTGAAGGACGCCTTCCCGATAGTCCTGTTGACGTCCGGTTTCACCCGCCAGCACGATCCTTCCAGGCGCAATCAGGGTGTCCACCATCTGGACGGCGAAGGCCAGACGCTTTCCGGCCTCCCGATAGGCGGCTTTCGCGTTCCGGTCACCACGTTCCGCAGCAAACCTAGCCTCTTGAAGACGCTGTCCGAGCGCCGCGTAGTCCGAAGGCTCATCCGAACCGCGAAGAAGTCGTTCGACGACGGCAATGCCGGAGCCGCACACTTCCATGCAGCCGCATCCTCCGCATGGGCAAGGCTGCCCGGCGCCGGGATGCTGCAGATGCGCGATCGACCCGAGCGGCCATTCTCGATGCTGGGAACCCTCATATCGGGACCAGGAGGAACCGACGCCGACGGACACATTGATCAGATAGACGTCGCCGGTTTCGACAGCGCCTTTTCCATGGGTCTCGGCGTGGATCAGGCTGCTCGCCCTGGACATGACCTTGATGGGATAGGCGCATTGCCTGGCGAGCATGTCGCCGAGCGGCACATCAGACCACCCCAGGATGCCCGACGTCACGATGCCCGCATCCCCGACCACCTTATTCGTCGGCACGGAGACGCCGGCGCCCAGGATGCGTTTCGGGTCGGCCACGCCGAGGTTCGCCAATTCCTCGATGAGCAGGGAGATGGATGTGCAGATGGCGGACGGGTCGCCGAGAGGGACATGATTGAAATCCCGCTCGGCGATGATCTCGCCGGCTGCATTGGCCAGCGATACCGTTCGCCTGTTTCCGGTGACGCCGATCCCGAAAACGAAGGCGCCTGCCGGGTTGATGGCGAGGGGCGTGGTTCGACGTCCGGTCACGCCTTTTTCGATCACGGGGGGGTGCTCGACGATCAAATCGAGCTCGATCAGCTCGCGGGTGACCCGGCTAACGCCAGCACCGGTCAGCCCGGTCGCATCACAAAGCTCTCGACGGGTGGTTGGGCCGGCCCGCGCGATCAGGCCGAGCACATGGCCGCGGTTGTCGCGGCGCGTCATCGTACTTGGGTTCGCAGACGACTCCACACGGTCCTCCCGGTCAATACCGCCGGAAATTCTTCGTTTTTTACGGGCGGTAAAAAATATTGATTCCGGAAAACCCATCTGTCAACGTGTAATCATAAAGAGTTATGAGCGCAGGTGGCGCGCGACAGGGAGGCAACGATGAAACCTATGAAGTATGTTGCGAAGGCGCTGACGGCGCTCGTACTGGCCGCACTGCCTTTGACGGCGATGGCGGACGAATATCCGGACCGGCCGATCACCATGGTCGTGCCCTATGGACCGGGCGGCGCTGCCGACCTGTCCGCCAGGATGATCGCAGGGGCGGCGCCGACCTATCTCGGCCAGCCCATCCTCGCGGTCAACAAGACCGGTGCTGCCGGCGTCGTCGGTTCGAGTTTCGTGCTGAACTCGACGGCCGATGGTTACACGCTTCTCTCGGCGCGGGTCGGTTCGCAGATGGGCGTGCCGGCCATGAACAAGACCATCCCCTATTCCTGGGATGACTTCACCGTCATCGGCATGACCGAGATCAATCCCTTCGTGCTGGTGGTCAACCCTGAAAGCGGCATCGAGACGTTTGCCGACTTCGAGGCCAAGATCAAAGCGGGCGAGGAGCTGTCCTACAGCTCGGCCGGCGTCGGTACGCTTCTGCATATTGGCGTTGCCGTGATGTCGAATGCCATGGGCGCCGATTTCGAAAAGCTGACCCATGTGCCGTACAAGGGCGGTGGCAAGGCACGGGCTGCGGTTGTCGGCGGTCAGGTGGATTTCTCCTTCCAGAACCTCTCCGCGGTCGCGGGCGCGCTTGAAGCCGGTCAGTTGACGGCGCTGGTGGTCACCACCACGGATCGTCAGGAGATCATTCCCGATGTGCCGACGGCGTCCGAAGCTGGCTACGCCGATCTCGAAATGATCATCGGCTGGTCAGCGATCTACGGTCCCGCCGACCTGCCGGAGAAGGTCGTCGGCAAGTGGTCCGAAACGCTGACCGCGCTCGAAGAGGATGCCGCCTGGAACCGTATGACCAAGAGCTTGGGCAACATCGTCACGATCATGTCGCCGGATGAAACCAAGGCCTATGTCGAGACGCAGTACAACATCTACAACGATACGCTCGAAAAGCTCGGTCTCCAGATCCAATAGCCGGCGAAACTCAGGGGGCGTCTTCGGACGCTCCCAATCATTCCTAGCGCGCCGAGGCATTCACAATCTTCAAATGACAGTGCGCTAGCTGTTTGGTTTTGCATCAACTTTTCCAAACATATGTGAATCATATGTTGGGGTCGATGCTTTAGGGTGGTGGCGTCGATATGACCTCAAAGCGGCCCAACTTTCTCTTCATTCAATGTGACCAGCTCGCTGCGAGAGCGCTCAGGGCCTACGGCAACAAAACCGTGAAGGCGCCCCATATTGACCGGCTCACCGAACGCGGCGTCGTCTTCGAGAGCGCTTACTGCAATCTTCCGATGTGCGGCCCGTCGCGCGCCTCCATGATGTGCGGACAACGCCCGTTTTCGATCGGCATGTACGACAATGCGAGCGAGTTCCACGCCGACATTCCGACCTTCGCACACTATCTCAGAGGCTGCGGTTACCGCACCTGGCTTGCCGGCAAGATGCATTTCGTCGGACCGGATCAGATGCACGGGCTCGACAAACGCCTGACCACCGAGATCTATCCCGCGAACTTCGCCTGGACCGTCGATTGGTCCAAGGGCCGCGAGTACCGTCCGACCAACCTGACGATGGCGACCGTGCTCGCGAGCGGCCCTGCGATTCGCACCATGCAGATGGACTATGACGACGAGGTCGCCTTCGCCGGCGTCCAGGCGCTCTACGACCTGGCGCGCGAGGACGATGGCAAGCCGTTCTTCCTCGGCATTTCCTTCACCTCGCCGCACTCGCCCTACGTGATCGGCCAGGAGTATTGGGACCGCTATCACACCGACGACATCGAAGCGCCCGCCGTTCCCCCGCTCGGCCTCGACGAGATGGACCATCTCAGCCGCAACCTGCATTTTTGCCAGTGTCGCGATCAATTCTCGATGACCGTCG
>JBPCVQ010000346.1:0-6449 GCA_051010395.1 Geminicoccaceae bacterium
ACGACGGTGACCCCGGTCGGAATGTGGCCCAAAACCTCGCGAAAGGCTGCAGGTTCGATCTCCGGGCGTTGGGCCATCCTTGCTTGCGCCTTCATCTGCTGCGTACCCCCCTCTTTCGCCCCTCAATCACTCCTAGGGCAGCCCGGACCATGGCCGCAACTTATGAATTCTCATGTGTGCTATCGGAAAAGCAGATGGGCCAACCAGCGGCGAGCTATCGCGAAATGTGATGGATAATATGAAGAAACATCATTATCCCTTGTATTTGCTGATGCGCCATAGATTGAAGCTGACGCCCTTTGATCTGGAGTGATGGCTTGAAAATTTCGTTCTTCACCATGCCGATCCATCCACTCGGGAAGCCCTTTGCGCAAAGCCTGAAAGAAGATCGAGAGGCTTTCATTCTGGCTGACAAGCTGGGCTTTTCAGAAGCCTATTGCGGTGAGCATACGACGGATCAGGCCGAAATCGTCACGTCGACCGTCGCCTTTCTGGCGAGCCTCGCTTTCGAGACCGAGAACATCATCTTGGGCACCGGCACGGTCAATCTGCCCAACTCCCACCCCGCAAGGGTCGCCGCCGAAGTCGCGATGCTCGATCATATGCTGGAAGGGCGTTTCCATTTTGGGATCTCGCCTGGCGGACTGATGTCGGATGCCGAGGTTTTCGGCAATCTCGACAAGAACCGAAATGCCATGTTCCTCGAAGGGATCAACATGGTTCTGAAGATCTGGGAGAGCGAGCCGCCCTACGATTTGAAAGGCGACTTCTACGAAGTTTCAACCGCACGCACCATGATCCCGGAGATCGGTCAGGGCGCCATCATGCGTCCGTATCAAGCCCCGCACCCGCCCATCGTCGGCACTGTCGTCGCTCCTTTTTCCAAGGGAGTGACTGCCATGGCAGCACGGGGCTGGCTGCCGATTTCGGCGAATTTCCTGCTGCCGAAATGGGTCGCCACCCATTGGCTGAACTACGCCGAGGGCTGTGGACAGGCTGGCCGCACCCCCGACTTCAACGATTGGCGGGTAGCCAAGAACATCTGCGTTGCCAAGGACCTCGACACGGCGCGCCGATATGCTCGAGATCCAGGCAGTCCCTATGTCCTTTATTACAGGAACCTTTTGAAAAAGTTCACGACCGGGGGACGTCTTAATCTCTTCAAGGAAGACCAGGACATGCCCGACGAGGAGGTGACGCTGGATTATGTGCTCGATCGCCTCGTGATCCATGGCGACCCGTCGAGTGTTGCCGATCAGCTCCTGGCTTTCCGGGAAGAGACCGGACCGTTCGGGCATCTGGTCTATGCAGGGCAGGACTGGACCGATTACGAGCTCGGCAGGAACTCGATGATCCTCTTTGCCGAAGAGGTTCTTCCCAGGCTGAACGCGGCCCTTGGAGACCCATGATGGGGGCATCAGATGCCGCCATGGTTTCGGGCTTCGACGGCGTGGCCATCTCCTATCAGGTCGACGGACCGGAGAATGCCCCTTGGCTGGTCCTTTCGAATTCCTTGGCGACTGACAGACGGGTCTGGGATCCGCCAGATCGACATGTTGTCCGCATCACGACGTGTCCTTCGATATGACACGCGAGGCCATGGCCGGAGCGATCCTGGTCAAGTGCCCTATGACTTCGACCAGCTGACCGGCGATGTGCTGGCCCTTTTCGATGCACTGTCCATTCAAAAGGCCGATTTCATAGGAATCTCTCTTGGGGGGATGACCGGGCTGGCCCTTGCGATGGCGGCACCTGAACGCGTCGGGCGGTTGGTCTGCTGCGATGCCCGCGCATCGGCGCCGGAAATGTACAAAGGCCTTTGGGACGGCAATATCGCACGTCTGCATGAACAAGGGATCGAAGGGCTGATCGAACCCACGTTGGAGCGGTGGTTTACGGCATCATTTCTCTCCGCTCCGGAAAACACCGGAACTCTGGATCAGGTCCGTTCGATGATCCGTGCGACGTCGCCAATCGGCTATGAAGGTGCCGCCCGGTTGCTGCAATCGCTGGACCTGATCGGAGGGCTGGGAGGACTAAGCTGCCCAACGCTTTACGTTACCGGTGAATTCGACATGGCCGCTTCCGTCGATGTGATGCAGGACATGACCGACCGAACGCCTGGTGCATCCCTGGCCGCCCTTTCAAACGCCGCACATCTTTCGAATATCGAACAATCAGACGCCTTCATCAGCGCTGTCAGGGAATTCCTGATCCCGTAAACGCTGCACAGCTGAGGAATCGCCCGTGGGAACCGTCAAAGAAAAACCGATCTGGAACTTCAATATCACCGGTGGGCACAAGAGCCACACCCAATCGGTCGCCAAGGCGCGGGGCAATACCGCTGTTATCGACGAGCCGATCCAGCGCGGCGGCACCGACGAGGGGCCCATGCCGGTGGAGTATGTGTTCATCGGCCTTCTCGGCTGCACCCATGTGATTTCGAACAAGCTCGCCAAGGCGAATGGGATCGTCTTCACCTCGATGGACATCGATATCGCCGTCACCACGGACAGCCACGGCACTCGGTTGATCGAACCGATCGACGTGCCCTTCCCCGAGGTGATCTTGCAGATCAAGGCTGACTACGAGGGACCGCATGAAGGCGCGATGCAGGTCGTGGCGAAGCTGCGTGAGCACTGCGCCGTGTCCAAGATGCTGCAGCAGTCGGGAACCAAGGTCGTCGAACACTGGACGCTGAATGGTGAAAAACTGCCACCGCATTGATCAGCACGACCGATAATGAATAGCATCAAACTGCAAAGCCTGCGTTGCTTCGTAGCCGTCTATGAAGAAGACTCGATATCCGCAGCTGCGCGAAAAGTTCACGCCACCCAGTCCGGGGTCAGCGTTCAGATAAGCGATCTCGAAAAACAGCTGGGACAGCCACTGTTCGAGAGGACGTCATCCGGGGTCAGGCCGACGAAGGCGGGCGATCAGGTCTATCGACGCGCGATCCGGATTTTGCGTGAAGTCAGCGGGCTCGGCGAAGACATCGCCGCTCTCTCCGACAGCCTGACCGGTACCCTCCGGGTCGGGATCATGCCGACTTTCGCACGGTCGATCCTTTCACCTGCCCTTACGAGCTTTTCACAAGCCAACCCTCTCGTGGGCGTTACGGTGACCGAAGGCTACAGCGCCCTTCTGACCCGCATGGTGCTCGCCGGCGATCTCGATTTCGCGGTCGTGCCTGATGGTACGCTGCCGGATGGCCTCGCCTCGACTTTGCTGGACACCGATCTCGAACTTCTGACCAGCAGCGGACCGCTGATCGGTGTCGCCGATGTCGTCGACATGGCGGAAACCCTCAAAACCTTGCGATTTGCGATGCCCCCGAAACGCGATGCCCGATCCCATGCTGACGACCTGTTCCGCAGCAAGCTCGACAACATCATCGCCCCTCGGCATGAGCTCGTGCAGCTCGGCAGGCTGATCGACTTGTCAGGCTTCGACGAGGCCTTCGGACGGTTCTACAGGAGCGCCGGCAGACCAGCCTTGCCGACGCGGTTGATGGTCGGGCTTCTGCTATCTCAAGCACAGCTTCGATGTCAGCGACGAACGTTTGCTCGAGCTCTGGGTCGAGAATCCATATTCGCAGCATTTCTGCGGCTTCGAGTTTTTCCAGCACAAACCGCCCTGCGATCCGACCTCGCTGGTCCGGTACCGAAAGCGCATCGGGCCGGACGGCATGGAAAAGCCCTTGAGGCCCTGGTGCGTCAGGCCAAGCGCGTCGGCATCCGTCTTCGCCAGTCCTATCTCCGCCTCGCCAAGCAGGCTCGGCTCAAAGTGCAGCGTTACGGTCACGCTCGGCAGTATCGCCGGATGCGCCGCGAGATCCGACCGCCTCAAGACCTATCTCGGACGGTTCTACTGCGACGTCGGCCGGAAGATCGCCGGCGATCCGGACCTGCAGCAGCGCTTCGCCCGGCTGCTTGGCCTGGTCGAACGGCTGCTCATCCAGACCAAGGACAGCAAGGCCAAGCTCTACAGCCTGCACGCTCCGGAAGTGGCCTGCTTCAACAGCGGTAAGGCGTCGGGTCGCTACGAGTTCGGCGCCAAGGTCGGCATCGCCGCCACCAACCGTAAGGGCTTTATCCTCGCCGCCAAGGCTTTCGACGACACGCCCTATGACGGCCATACCTCAAGGCCACGGTCGTGCAGTCGGTCCGAGCGAGCGGCGTCGATCCTACGTCGACCGCGGTTATCGCGGTCACGACTACGAAGGCGCCGGCAACGTCATCATCGCTGGCCAGAAGCGTGGGCTGACGCCGACCATGCGTTGCGAGCAGAAACGACGCAACGGGCTTGAGGCCGTCATCGGCCACGCCAAGTTCGACCACCGAAGGGATCGAAACCACCTGCTCGGCGCCGTCGGCGACGCCATCAATGCGCTCGCCGCCGCCTGCGGCAACAATCTCCGCCAGATCCTCGACGCCATCCGGCGTCTTTGCGCGCTCGTCATCCTGATGCTCACCGCCGGCATGGCAAAATGCGATACTTGGTCGGCGTACACCGATGACCTGAGATCAACGGCTTAGCGCATTCTTCAGGGACGACTAGCTGGACTCTCTGGGGCGGATTCTCGAGAGCCGCTGGAACTACACGCAATCCTCATGTCCGGTATCTGGACGGCTCTGGTGCCACTTTGAATCATATCGATAGGGCTTGGCGTTGCTCTCTGAATCCAGACCAAGGTGTGAGATCCAATACTAACGACATGAGCAAGCAGCCGCGTCGTTGTTTTTCGCCAGAATATAATGAGCAGTCGGTTGCATGGTTGTCGGAGCCCGGTGCGACGCACAGCAGTGTTGCCGCAGAGCTCGGCTTGACGCCGACACAGCTGAAGACGTGGCGGCTTGAACTCGAGGTAGCGGGCTCGGCCATGGCGATTGCGACACAGAAGGCTGCGGCTGCCAAACTGGTAGAGCTTCGCCGGAAGAACAGAAAGCTGAAAGAGGAGGTTGAGGTTTTGCGGAAAGCCTCGGCTTTTTTACTCAGTGGGCGTTGATGCCGTGAGGACGAAATTCGCGTTCATCGCCGCCACGCCATCTGGTCCATGTGCTGGGTCATCGGCGTCACCCGCAGCTGTTACAATGCTTGGCGACCTGCTGCGCCTAGGAGGAGCGAGCGTGTTGTCTGGCGTGACAGTCTTGGAGCCAAGATCGAGGCGATCTTCCTGCAAAGCAAGAAGTACTTCGGCGCGCTGAGGATTCATGCTGAACTCAGGGCGCGCGTCTCGAAGTGCATAGTGGCCAGGCTCATGCAGGAGAAAGGCATCTGTCCGCCGCGAGGTCGGCGGCGCGTGCCGATCACCACCGACAGCCGCTACAACCATGCCATCGCGTCCAATCTGCTGGAACGCAAGTTCGACGTCGCCATGCCAGACAGGGTCTGGCTGGCCGATATCTCGTATAGTGCGCCTCGACCCGGATTGTCCGGGGTTCATATGACTGGAATGCAAAGAGAAAGGAGGAAACACGACTGCCTTGCCTTCTGCTGTGAGGGGGCATGAGCCCAAGCGGCGGTGACCTGCCGTCAACTGGCAGGGTGACGTAGCCCGCAGATAAAGGGAATTGAGGCGAAGCCGTTACGCCGAGATGGTTCCCGAGGCTTTAGTATTGGAAGGTTGAGGAACACGAACCGGTTCACCCGCATCTGAGGGTTGGAATGTCGCCTCTGCCTACACGGCTTAACAGGCGGAATGCTGCTGATGATGCCGGAGACGTATGTCGCACACATCCGAATACGGGCGTACATGTAGGGCGTCCGCAAGGGCCATGGAGAGAACGCAGCCAGACCATGGCATCGGCATCGACTTGCGGAAAGCAAGGGAAAAGACTGCGACCGGCAACCTCACCAATACGCTGAGGTCCAGCATATGAACGAGGGAAGGCATGGTGGAATGCCAAGGGAGTTGACCCTGATGTCCATCATGTTGGCGGAGTTCCCGTAGTAGTCCGCGGCAGGGAAAGCCTGTCACATGGCGAAGGGGAACAGTTCAATCTGCTTGGCGTGCAAATTACCTGACCCAACGAGGTGAAGACCTTTGATAATCAGCGAAATGCAGCACAAGCTCGCGACATGGGCTGAGAGCGATCCGAGCCGACGGTTCGATCATCTTTTGCGGCTCATTGCCGATCGGGAATGGCTTGCCGCAGCCGCCCGATCGTTCTGGCGTCAAGTGGCGCTCGAACGCCGGGCATTGACGGAATGGACAAGCGACGGCTGCAGGGAGAACTGGATCAGCATCTGGTCGACTTGCGGGCAGACCTGCTGAAAGGCGCCTATCGCCCCAAGCCGGTCAAGCGAGTCTATATCCCGAAAGCGAATGGCAAACTACGACCGCTGGGTATTCCGACCCTGACAGACCGTATTGTCCAGCGCGCCATGCTGATGGCCATGGAGCCGATATGGGAAAGCGACTTTCATCGCCTGTCCTATGGCTTCCG
>JBPCVQ010000347.1:0-3460 GCA_051010395.1 Geminicoccaceae bacterium
TGATCCAGATCGTCCACAAGATCGATGCGCATGCCGAGCAGAAGGCGACGGCGGAGATGATCCGGGATCTTGGTCGGATCTATGGCAAGGAGCGGGTGTTGGGGCGGATCGCCACGGCCGCGATCGCCGAGCCGGACAGACCCGTTCGCGAGGTCGTCTATCCCGTCGCAGACGAAGGGCTGCTGACACGTCTCGCCAGGGAATATGAGTTCAGGGAACCGACCAAGATGCGCCGCGCGCATCGCATCCTGAAAGCCTCCTATGGCGGCCATTATCGGCGCATGCTGCCGAAGATCCTTGATGTTCTTGAGTTTCGATCGAACAACGCCGCCCATTGCCCTGTTCTCGAGGCGCTCGCCTGGTTGGCTCGGCTACGTGACGACAAGCGCCGCATGATAAGGTTGGACGAAGGATTACCGATCGACGGGGTCATTCCGGGGAAGTGGCGGGATCTGGTGATCGAGACAGACAAGGCCGGCGCGAAGCGCATCAACAGGATCAACTATGAGATCTGCGTGTTGACCACCTTACGTGAGCGCATCCGTTGCAAGGAAATCTGGATCGTCGGCGCCGACCGCTACCGCAATCCGGATGAGGATCTACCTCAAGACTTTGAAGAGCGCCGGGCGGCCTATTATCAAGATCTTGGCCGTACCATGGATGCGCGGGCCTTCACCGGCGCCTTGAAGAGACAAATGACGGATGCCCTCACGAAACTGAATGCCGGCATGCCGTCGGATCCCAAGGTCCGCCTGGTTTCCAAGGGCAAACATCGCATCTCTGTCTCACCGTATGAGCCGCAGCCGGAGCCGCCCCACCTCGCCACCCTCAAGGCCGAGCTCGATCGCCGCTGGCCGATGACCAGCCTGCTGGACATGCTCAAGGAAGCCGATTTGCGGACGGGCTTTACCGCTGCCTTTGACAGTGCCGGCGACCGGGTGATCCTGGATCCCGACACGCTGCGCCGGCGGCTTTTGCTTTGTCTCTACGGCATGGGGACGAATGCCGGCCTCAAGCGGATCGCAGCCGGCGCCGAGGATACGAGCTAAAAGGAACTCCTCCATGTCCGCCACCGCTTCGTGCACAAAGAGGCGCTAAGAGCGGCGACGGCGAATGTCGCCAACGCCGTCTTGGCGGTGCGCAAACCGGCGATCTGGGGTGAGGGAACGACGGCCTGCGCTTCGGATTCCAAGAAGTTCGGCGCCTGGGATCAGAACCTGATGACCGAATGGCATATCCGCTATGGCGGCCGGGGCGTGATGATCTACTGGCATGTGGAGCGGAAGTCGGTCTGCATCCATTCGCAGCTCAAGCGCTGCTCGTCCTCGGAAGTGGCGTCGATGATCGAGGGGGTGCTGCGCCATTGCACCGACATGGAGATCCAAGAGCATTATGTCGACAGCCATGGCCAAAGCCAGGTGGCGTTTGCGTTTTGTCATTTGCTTGGCTTCGATCTGCTGCCGAGGCTGAAGGCGATTGGTCGGCAGCGGCTGTCCTTGCCGGACGCCGCCTTGCGAGGCGAGCTCACCCATCTGCAAACGATCTTGAGAGAGGTCATCGATTGGGAGCTGATCGAGCGGCAATATGACGAGATGATCAAATATGCCGCGGCCCTCAAGCATGCGACCGCCGAGCCCGAGGCGATCCTGCGGCGTTTTGCACGGACTGCCGTTCAGCATCCGACCTACCGAGCGTTGATCGAACTCGGCAAAGCGGTGAAGACACTCTTTCTCTGCCGCTATATCGGCGCGGAGAAACTTCGCCAGGAGATCCACGAGGGTTTGAACGTGGTGGAGAACTGGAACAGCGCCAATGCCTTCATCTTCTTCGGCAAGGGCGGCGAGGTGGCGACCAACCGGCTGGAGGATCAGGAGCTTGCGGTCCTGGCCTTGCACCTCCTCCAGATGTGCCTGGTCTATGTCAACACGCTGCTGTTGCAGAGGATCTTGAGCGAACAGACATGGTCGACGCGAATGACGGCGGTGGACTATCGGGCGATCACGCCTTTGATCTACCTGCATATCAATCCTTACGGACGCTTCGATCTCGACATGAGCCAGAGGCTGGACATCGAGATGAAGGCGGCCGCCTAGCCATGACTTTTTACAGAATGAATAGGGCCGAATGTAGGGCGAAGCTATACATTCGGCTTTTGGGCTAAGCCGCTTTGCGATGACGGCGCCTTTGGGGATTGTAAGGCTGGGCAGCGTGTTTGCTAGATGTTTATGCGAGCGGCTGATGCTGCGGAGGGGTCCTGTCGGGAAGAATTTTACCGATTGAAGTTGAGATGAATGACGGTTGGCTTATCATTTCGCCGGGAGGAGCACCATTTTTTGGGGCATCGGTCGAGCAAAACGGTTGTCGCCTGAACCGGGCGACCAGGTTGGGTCTTTGATCGAAAGATGAGGCTGTCATGAGCGGGGCGGTCCGGTTGACCAAGTCGGCCGGATCGGCCGCAATTTCATGACCGTCTTCATATGTCCTCGCCCGCAGATCGTGCATTTCGTGATATCGTGGCCAGTGAGCCGCTCGACCATGGCCTCGGTGGTTTCCTTGGATCGGAGCTCGGGTTCGGGCTGGTGGAGCAGGGCCCGGCAATGCGCGAGCTTGGTTTTGCGGTGACGATTGGCAAACAGACCGTAGTGACGAATGCGCATGAAGCCGGACGGCAGGACATGCAGCAGGAATCGGCGGATAAACTCGGTAGCGTCAAGCTGCATGATTTTGATCATCGATCCGTCACGATAGTCGCGCCATCGGAACCGCACCTGCCCGTTCTCCAAACTCAGGATGCGCTCGTTCGAGATGGCGGCCTTGTGGGTGTAACGGCCGAGATAAGCAACAACTTGGCGAGGCCCGGAAAAAGGAGCTTTGGCGTAGACAACCCAATCGGAACCTTTGAGATCGGCGATGAAGGCGGCGAAGGCTCGATGATCGGCCAGCGACAGAGTCGAACCACCGAAGCGAAGTTTCCCCTGTCGTGCGGCATGAGCCAAGAGTTCGAGATACTTGGCTTGGAAGACCTTGGAGAGCGCCTTGACTGGAAACAGGAAACGCTTCTTGGATGACTTCCACTGATTGCCATCCGGTGCGAGACCCCCGCCGGTGACCAAGCCATGCACATGGACGTGCTGACCAAGGTTTTGGCTCCATGTGTGCAAAACCAAGGTGATGCCGAGTTCGCCGCCGATCCAGCGTCGATCCCGGCCGAAGGTCAACAACGTCTCTGACGCCGCTTTGAACAGGAGGTCGTAGAGGCAGCGCGGGTTGCCCTGGATCAACGGGTTCAGGGCATGCGGCAGGGTGAAGACCAGATGATAATGAGGCACGGTCAAGAGCTCCGCGTTGCGGGCCTCGATCCAGCGCTCCTTGGTCATGGTCTGGCACTTCGGGCAGTGCCGATCGCGGCAGGAATGATAACGTGCCACCATCGAGTCGCAATGATCGCACGTCTCAAGAT
>JBPCVQ010000348.1:0-20189 GCA_051010395.1 Geminicoccaceae bacterium
GTCGTGCCACCGCCATGAGCGGTGCCTGGATGCATGGTCACATGCTCTCTGATCTGGTTGTTGCTGCCGATGATCAGGTCCGACTGTTCGCCGCGGAACTTCAGATCCTGGGGGCGATGGCCAAGGCAGGCAAACGGAAAAACCCGACAGCCCTCACCGAGCGTCGTCCGGCCGGTTACGACGACGTGGGATTCGAGGCGACAGCCACGTCCGATACGCACCTCGGCATCGATCTGGCAGAACGGGCCGACATAAACATCTTCCAGTTCCGCTTCAGGAGCGACAATCGCCGATGGGTGAATTTCGGACATGCCTTCGCTTACGCTCCCATAATCTTGGCGCCGATCGTTGCCTCGGCAACGAGCTGTCCATCGACAGTCGCGCGCCCTTTGAATTTCCACATACCGAGCCGCCGCTGTTCCTTGACGACGGCAAGCTCGAGCCGATCGCCAGGTACCACAGGTTTTCTGAACCTGGCCTGATCGATCGTCATGAAATAAACCAACTGCCCTGCCGCCTCCTGGCCAAGCGTTGCAACCACCAGCACGGCCGCAGTCTGCGCCATCGCCTCGATAATCAGCACACCCGGCATGATCGGCTGGGCTGGAAAATGCCCTTCGAAATGTGGCTCGTTCGCGGTCACGTTCTTAATGCCGACAGCGCTGGTCTCGGCAATGAGATCGATAACCCTGTCTATCATGAGGATAGGATAGCGGTGCGGAATCATCCGTTTGATGTCATTGATGTCGAGGGCATCCAACATCGTGCCCGCCTCGACAGGGGCCCCCATGAACTGGTCGCTCATTCTTCAGCGCCCTTCCTCTTGACTAGACGGCTTACGGCCACGACCTGGCGCAGCCATTGTTTTATGGGTACCGCTGGCGCCCCTCCCATGGTCGACCCTGCCGCTACGTCCTTTATGACACCGCTTCGTGCAGCAAACTGAGCTCCAGCACCGATTTTGAGATGCCCGGCCACACCGACCTGCGCTGCGAAGACAGAGCCAGCACCGATCCGTGTGCTGCCGGATATCCCACTTTGCGCCACGATGATGCAACCGGGACCGAGCTGCACATTGTGCGCGATCATCACAAGGTTATCGATCTTGCAGCCGCGCCCGATTACCGTGTCGGGACCGCTGCCGCGATCAATCGTGCTGTTGGCGCCGATCTCGACATCATCCTCGATGATGACCCGTCCAATCTGTGGCACCTTGACATGCCCCTTGGGACCCATGGCAAAGCCAAAGCCATCCTGCCCGATGCGGGCACCGGCATGGATCACTGACCGACTTCCGATCAGGCAATGACTGAGCGTGGCGCCTGGACCGATCACACAGTCCGCGCCAAGCACGACACCACGGCCTATGGTGGCATTGGCGCCGATGCGGCAACGAGCACCGATGCGCGCCCCGACTTCGATCACCGCACCGGAAGCGATCTGACAATCATCGCCGATTTCGGCTTCGGGATCGATCACGGCACCGACCGCAATCCCGGCGAGTGCTGGCTGCAGCGGGTTGGGCTCAGCGGCATCCGGGTAGAAGGCTGCGGCGATGCGCGCGTAGCCGCGATAAGGCTCCTCGGTCACCAAAGCGGCAACGCCGTCCGGTAGATAGCCAGTCAGATCCTCACGAATGACGCAGGCAACGGCCATGGTGTTTCTGGCCTGTTCGACATATTTCAGATTGTCGAGAAAAGTAACGTTGCCATCTCCTGCAAGGTCGAGCGTAGCAACATCGACGATCATCCGTGTGGGATCACCTCCCTCAAGACGAGCATCAGCTAGGCTGGCAAGCTCGGCCAGCGAAAACGGCCCGCAAAGGCGAAAGAATCGTTGATCTGCCATAGGTCAGTCTACACGATCCGTCACGGGAACTTCCGACAGCGTCGCATCAAGTTTTGCCAGAACCTCATCGGTGAGATCGATCTGCCGGGAGAAAAACAGCACCTGCGATGTTGGCAGAACGACATTAAGGCCGCGCTCTTCGGCAAGCGTGGTCAGCACTTCGAAGAGGGCACGCTCCACTTTACTGACCGCATCCGCAGAAACCTGTTCGAGCTGTTGGCGACGCTTTTGCGTGAGCTCGCGCACCGCCTGGACCTCCGCCTCAAGCTCCTTCTGCTTGGTATTGACAGCGTCTTCGGAGAGAACTGATCGCTGCTTGGAAAGTTCCCGCTCCGCCTCGAAGAGGCGCTGCTCCTGCTTGGCGATTTCATCATGATAGGCCTTACGCCTGACGTCCATCTGCTCGGCGATGCTCTTGGACGCCTCAGCTTCCTGCAGGACACGCTGGTAATCGATGACAGCCGCCACGGTCGCCGGCAGCTGATCTTGCGATCTTGAAGAAGATGGCCACCAGAAGAGAATCGCCTGCAAAATGAGTGCCGCAGCCAGAACTCGGCGTCTCGAACCAAACACGGATAGGCTCCTTTTCATCAGAAACGAGTCCCAAAACTCACCCGAAAGGACTCGGTTCTGTCCTCGTCTTCTTTCAAAAGGGCCTGGGAAAAGTCAATTGAGATCGGACCAAGGGGCGAAAGCCAGGACAAGCCGATACCGGCCGAAGCTCTAAGAGTACCGCTATCGAGCAGGTCGTCATCCGCAACGCCATCCGGAACATCAATGCCGGTCAGCGTCCCCGCCTCGGAAAAGACACGGCCAAACATGCGAAGGGCTTCCGGCAGTCCCAACGGAAAGCGAAGCTCGGCGGTTGCAGTCGCGAGACTATTACCGCCAAGAGCATCGTTGGTATCGTCGTCCCGCGGGCCGACGCCTGCAAACCGAAATCCGCGCAGGCTGGAGCCGCCGAGGAAAAACCGGTCGAACAATCGAACGTCCTCGCCGCCATAGCCGAAGATATAGCCGCCGCGCGCCGACAGGTTCAGAACCCATGACGGCGTGAATGGATAATAGTAGGAACCGACCAGCTCATGCTTCAGATACTGGGCATCACCACCGAAGCCTGCGAATTCCTGCTGAAAGCGCAGAAGATAACCTTCGGTCGGTAGAAACCGCGTATCGCGCCGGTCATAGGTCAGCGTTTGCCCAAGCAGGACACTCAGCTCCTGACCCTCTTCCGCCTGGATGAACTGGGAAGCATCGTTGTCGACATTTCTGATGTCATCCTGACGCACTGTGAATTTCAGTCCGTGACGAAGGTGCTCGGTCAACGGATAGCTCGCCCTAAGTGCACCGCCAAGGGTGGTCTGATCAAAGGACGACTCGTCCTGAAAATCGGTATCCGTGCGGAAAATGTCGACACCAGCCGTGATGTCAGTGTCCAGGAAATAAGGTTCGGTCAGGCTGAAATCGATCTCGCTGCGCCGCTTCGAGAGCCGGAAATTGGCGGTGACAGAACGTCCCGTTCCCAAAAGGTTGCGCTCCGTCAGGCGAATGTCGCCAAGCGGGCCGTCCGATGTGGAAAAACCTGCGCCGAACGACAGCTCGCCGGTCGACTTCTCGGTAACCTCGATCTCGATACGCGTCTTGTCAGGCGCCGAGCCTGGAAGCGTACGAAGATCGACCTTCTCGAAATAGCCGAGGTTCTGGATGCGCTGGCGAGATCGCCGGAGCAATGCCGTGTTGAAGGCATCACCTTCGGACAGGCGAAATTCGCGTCGCACCACCTCATCGAGGGTGCGCACATTGCCGATCACATCGATCCGCTCGATATAGACTCTGGATCCCTCGTTGATCACATAAGTGAGATCAATCGTCCGCTCGTCGGGTCGCTTTTCCAACTCCGGCTCGATGTCCACAAAGGCGTATCCGAGCTTGCCGATTTCGTCGGTAAGCGCGGTGATTGACGTTTCGACGTCGTCGGCATTGTAGATCTGGTCAGATTTGGTCTCGAGAAGCTCTCGCAACTGTTCGGGCTTCAGATCCTTCAATCTGGAATCGATCTTGACGTCACCGAACTCGTATTCTTCGCCTTCATCCACGGTGAAGGTAATGACGAAGGTCTGCCCACCAGGAGTGAGCTCTGCTAGCGCCGAACGTACATTGAAATCGACATAGCCACGCGCGAGGTAATGACGTCGAAGGAGTTCCTGATCGAAGGCGAGACGATCCGGATCGTAGGTATCGTCGCTGGTAAAGAATGACAGCCAGGACGATTCCTGGGTTTGAATAACGCCCCTGAGCGTGCTGTCGGAGAAGGCTTCATTGCCGATGAAAACGACCCGGCCGACTTCGGTCAGCGGCCCCTCATTGACCTCGAACACCAGGTCCACCCGATTTTCGGGAAGCTTGATGATCTTGGGCTCGACCGTCGCAGCATAGCGCCCGTTTCGTCGATAAAGCTCAAGGATCCTGCTGACTGCATTCTGCACACGGGAACGCGTGAAAACCACGCGCGGCCGAAGCTGCACTTCCGGCTCGAGAGTTTCGTCATCCAGCCGAAGATTACCCTCGAAGGCAATGCGATTGATGATCGGGTTCTCGACGACCTCGACAACAAGGCTATCGCCTTCGCGGCGAAGTCTTACATCCTCGAAGAAACTGGAGGCGTAGAGATTCTTAAGGGACTGATCGAGCGCTTCATCATCGAAGGAATCGCCAGGCCTGACGGTGAGATAACTCTGGACGGTCGTCGCCTCGATACGTTGGTTGCCCCTTATCGTGATGGACTCGATGGCCTCTCCGGACTGCGCCACCGCCGGATGATTGGCGGCAAGCTGCGCCACAAGGACAAGACCGGCAATACCAAACGCCATCGCCACGCGCCGAGCCCACTGCAACGCCATTCTTTCCCCTTTCATCAGCCAAAAAAGCTCGCTTGAAACCGTTGGCATCACCACGTCATCGGGCTCCCGACGGCTTGAGCAAGGCAGTCCGTTCGGATCGATAGGCCCAGCCGTCACTGAGTGTCAGACTTCGAGAATCATCCGTCTCGAACTCACCTCTAGGACACCAGGCTCTTCACATACTCGACCAATCCGAAATCGAACCGGCTCAGATCCTGAACGGTGGCAAATAACATAAGTGTGAGCACCAAGGCGAGGCCGAAACGAAAAGCAATTTCCTGACTGCGCTCGTTCAGTGGCTTTCCGCGCACAAGTTCGATCAACAACATCACGAGATGGCCGCCATCCAGAACGGGAATGGGGAAAAGGTTGATCAGCCCGAGATTGATCGACAGCATCACCGTGAACATAACGGCCGGAAACAGGCCATCCTTGGTAAGCTCACCGGTTATCTGCGCGATACGGATCGGTCCGCCGAGATCATCGGTACTGCCATTGCCGCTGATCAGCTGCCAGACAGCGCCAAGGATCAGCGTGGTCAAGCGCCAGGTTTCACTCAGGCCATCGATCAGGGCGGTAACCGGACCGACCCTATGCAGCGGCGGCAACGGTCGTTCCACGCCGATCAGGCCGATGACCTTGGTCTCGCCGCTTCGCTCATTCGTCACCTCGACGCGCTTCGGCGTGATCGGAAAGTCCAGGTTTGAGCCATCCCGCTCGATCGTGAACAGCAGCTCAACCTCAGCACTCTTGCTGACGATAGCCTGCAGGTCCTCGAAACTCACCAGCGGCTCGCCATCGACGGCAACGATGCGATCACCGGCCTGGAGACCCGCCTCGGCACCGGCGCCATCCGGGCGAACATTGGCAACATCCGCAGGTGTCAACGGCGGTCCAATGCCGAGTTCGCCAAGTTCGAACGTCTGATCCAGACGCACATCTTCGCGCGTGACCGTTGCCGGCGTCATCGGTAATTCGAGGACCTGTCCGTCCCGCTCCACAGTCACCAACAGCTCGACGCCGGCACTCTCCCGTTCGATCGTCCTCAATTCCTCGAAAGACGCAATCTCATCGCCATCCACGGAGACGACGCGATCGAACGGCATGAGCCCGGCCGCTGCCGCCGGGCTGTCATCGGCGATATTCCCGACGTTCGCCGGCGTAAACGGCCGACCAACCACCATGAACAGGACGGCAAGCGCCAACGCTGCAAACAGAATGTTGGCAAGCGGTCCGGCCGCGATGATCGACATGCGCTGAAAGACGTTCTTCGCGGGAAAGCTGTCGGGATCGACAGCAGACTCGTGATCGATGGTCGAACTCGACGCATCGGCGTCGCCATGCATCTTCACGTAGCCGCCGAGCGGCAAAAGGCTGAACTTCCAGCGTGTGCCGGCCTTGTCTGTAAAGCCGAACAGCTCCTTGCCGAAGCCAATCGAGAAGACATCGACCCGGACGCCGTTCCAGCGGGCCACGATATAGTGACCATATTCGTGAACGAAAACCAAAATAGACAGAACCACAAGGAACGGGATGACATAGTCCCAGATGGTCAAGCCGAAAGATAGCAAGAGCTCCATGTTCGCTCTCCAGCTAACGCGTGTTTGTCGAGCGCTGTGCAACCAGATCAGCGGATCGACGACGCGCTTCATCATCGACCGCGAAAACAGTATCGAGATTGTCGAGGGATCGTGTCGGCATCGCCTCAAGCGTCGCCTCGACGATCGCTGCGATGTCAGAAAAACCTATGCGTTCATCGAGAAAAGCCGCTACCGCAACCTCGTTGGATGCGTTCAGGATATTGGGCGCACTGTCCCCTTCGCGCAAAGCTTCACGCGCGAGACGAAGAGGCGGAAAGCGCACCGGGTCCGGCTGCTCGAAAGTCATTTTTCCGATGTCGGCCAGATCGAGGCGCGGTGATCCGGTCACGAGACGTTCCGGCCAGCCCAGTGCATGGGCTATCGGAATGCGCATGTCGGGTGATCCGAGCTGCGCCAGCACCGAACCATCGGTGAAGGACACCATGCTGTGGATGATCGACTGCGGATGGACGAGAATATCGATCCGATCCTCGGATACGCCGAAGAGATGATGTGCTTCGATCAACTCCAGGCCCTTGTTCATCATGGTCGCGGAATCGATGGTGATCTTGGCGCCCATCTGCCAGTTCGGATGATCGAGGGCCAGCGCCGGCGTGGCTTCTTTCATGACCTCGGCCGGCGTCTTTCGAAACGGGCCGCCGGATGCGGTCAACACCAGACGCTCGACGGAAGAAATCGAGGCGCCGGACAGCGCCTGAAATATCGCGTTATGCTCCGAATCGACGGGCAGCAATGTCGCCTTGCTGCGTTGCACTTCATCCATAAACAGCGAGCCTGCGGACACCAGGCATTCTTTCGTGGCAAGCGCCACCATCGCGCCCCGGCGAACCGCTTCAAGCGTCGCCGGAAGCCCGGCGGCCCCCACGATGGCAGCCATAACCCAGTCGCTCGGCAAGGCTGCCGCTCGGATCAACCCGTCCTGTCCCGCCGCCGCTTCCACATCACTTCCGGCGAGTGCCCGTTTAAGGTCGCCATAAGCCGAAGGGTCGACCACCACGGCAAGCTTGGCATGATGCTGCTTTGCCAAAGCCGCCAAGTCCTCGGCCCTGCTGTTGGCGGTCAGTGCTTCGACACGATAACGATCGGGATCGGCGGCGATGAGATCGAGCGTGCTTTTGCCGACCGAACCCGTAGCTCCAAGGACGGTCACCGAACGCGGGTGGTCAGCTGACGGCCCTCTGGTCATGGGAAGTCCTGACGGCCGGCAATCATCATGATGAGCGCCAGAACAGGTGCGGCAAAGAGCAAGCCATCGATACGATCGAACAGGCCGCCATGGCCGGGTATAAGGCCACCGCTATCCTTCACGCCCGCCCGTCGTTTCAACGACGACTCCGCGAGATCACCGATCTGGGCCACCACGGCTAGTCCCAATGCCAGAACGATCGAGGACAGCAGATAAAACGGCGCCATAAACGTGGACATTATCGCTCCAACAGCGGCGGCACCTGCCATCCCACCGAAGAGGCCGGACCAAGTCTTACCAGGGCTAATGGATGGCGCAAGCTTCGGGCCACCGACCTTTCGACCGACGACGTAGGCCATCACATCGGTCGCCCAAACCACCAGGAGCAACCAGAGAAGAATCGCGAGCCCAATGTCCGGCACGGCACGCAGCCAGACCATCGCGAACATGGGAATGCTGAGGTAAAGGACACCGAGGCTGGTCCAAAGCACCGATGCGTTGACGAGCTGGGCGATCACACCAGCAATGACAGTCCCAGAAAGCGTCACCAGCAAGGCGGCTTCATGTCGCCCCATAGCCGCGAACGCAAGCACCAGGAGAGCGGAGCCGCCGGCCGCAAAACCTGCGAGATCACCGGTTTTCCGATCGATACGCGCCGCCATCAGATGACGCCATTCCATGGCGAGAAGGACAACGGCGACCGCCGCCAAGAGAGCAAACGGCCAAACACCCCAAACGACAAGCGCCAGCACTGCTGGCGCTAGAATGATGGCCGAAAGTATACGCCATTTCAGCGAGGGATCGGCGTTAGCCACTCGATGCCCCGTAGCGACGGTCACGTCGCTGAAATTCAGCGATCGCTTCCTCGAGATGGCTCTTGTTGAAGGCTGGCCAGTTGATCGGCAGAAAAACGAATTCGGTATAAGCAAGCTGCCAAAGCATGAAATTGCTGATGCGCTGCTCGCCGCTGGTGCGAATGAGAAGATCGGGGTCGGGTATGTTCAAAGAATTCAGCGAAGCACCCAACCTATCCTCGTCGATCTCCTCTGGCTTAAGCTCTCCCGCAAGGACCTGCTCCGCCAGTCGTTTAGCACCAAGAGCCAACTCCCGTCGGCTACCGTAGTTCAGGGCGATCGTCAGCGTAAGCGCGCTGTTGTGGCGGGTTTTCTCGGCAGCATCATTCAAGAGCCCGGCGATATCAGGCGCCATGCCGTCGATCTCACCGAGAAAGCGGAGCTGAACGCCGTTCTTCGCCAACGCATTCAACTCACGACGAATATAGAAGCGCAGGAGGTTCATCAACTCCTCTACTTCCTCCATCGGCCGTCGCCAATTCTCGGAAGAGAAGGCGAAGAGCGTGAGATAGGGGATGCCGCATTCACGGCAGCTCTCGACCGTGCGTCGAACCGCTTCGGCACCGCGCTGATGGCCGAACAAGGGCGGCATACCGCGTTCCTTTGCCCAGCGCCGATTGCCATCCATAATAATGGCCACATGGTCAAGGCCGGGTATGCCTGAGCCGCCGAGCCTGACCGCCGTTTGTTCCGTAACCGAGTTCATCGACATACTTAAAGCGTTACCTCGTCAAACCGTCATGATCTCGGCTTCTTTTTGCGCCAGGAGATCGTTAATTTGTTTGATTACATTGTCGGTAAGTTGCTGCACCTGATCACCGGTCTTGTGATGCTCGTCCTTGGAGATATCGCCATCCTTCTCGGCGCGCTTTAATTGATCCATGCCGTCGCGGCGAACATTGCGCACAGCGACACGCGCCTGCTCTGCATAGCGCCCCGCAACCTTGGTGATTTCCACGCGACGCTCCTCGCTCAACTCCGGAAGTGGGACACGGATCAACGTGCCGTCCACCGCTGGGTTGAGCCCGAGATCCGCCGTTCTGATCGCTTTTTCGACCGCCGTCACCATACCCTTGTCCCAGACCTGAACGGAAATCATCCTGGGTTCGGGAACGCTGAGCGCTGCCACTTGATTGAGCGGCATGTCGCTGCCATAGGCGGACACCGTGATCGGTTCCAACAGGCTGGTCGACGCTCGTCCGGTGCGTAATCCGGCAAATTCCTTGCGGAGCACATCAAGGGCCCCGTTCATGCGTTTTTCCAGATCGGCGGTATCGACGTCACTCATCTGAATGCCTCCTCCAGCTTCTGCACGACCATCGGAATTCGTCAGGTCGTGATCAGCGTATGGGGTTCATCGCCCATCAACACACGCGCGAAGGCCCCTTGATGTCGGATGGAAAATACGACGATGGGAATGGCACTTTCACGCGCGAGCGCGATCGCCGCCGCATCCATCACCTTGAGATCACGCGCTAGAACGTCGTGATAGGTCAACCGATCATAGCGTTCTGCATGGGGGTCTTTCTTGGGGTCGGCAGAATAGACACCGTCCACCTGTGTCGCCTTCAAGATAGCATCGCAGCCAAGTTCCGCCGCGCGAAGGGCGGCTGCCGTATCGGTCGTAAAAAACGGGTTGCCGCTGCCAGCGGCACAGATAACGACCCGCCCTTTTTCCATGTGGCGTATCGCACGGCGCCGGATATAGGGTTCGCAAACCGACGCCATGGGGATAGCGGAAAGGACACGCGTCTGCAGCCCCGCCTGCTCAAGCGCACTTTGTACGGCGAGCGCGTTAATCACGGTGGCCAGCATGCCCATATAATCGCCGTTGACACGCTCGATGCCATTGGCGGCCGCCTGATCGCCGCGCACCATATTGCCGCCGCCAATGACCATGCACTGCTCCACGCCTTCGCCATGTACGGCGCGGACATCTTCGGCAAGGCGGGCAAGCGTCTCGGGATCATGACCGAAATCACCATCTCCCATGAGAGCTTCGCCGGACATCTTCAGCATCACCCGACGGTATCTCAGAGATGAATGGCCCAAATCGGTCATGACGTTCGATCAGCCCTTTCTAGGGACACGACAACTTCCAGAACATCTGCAGCAGGACTGCACCTCCACCGAGAAGTGGAGAGCGGTCGCACACTCAGGTCCCCGACAGCGCCGCAACCTCGTCGGCCAGATTTTCAGTCTTGGTCTCAAGCCCTTCGCCAAGAGCAAAGCGCACGAAGTCCGTCACCGTAATCGCGCTTCCAACCTTCTCGGCAGCGCGATCGATCGCTTCTTTGACCTTGAGGTCGGTATCCACGACGAAAACCTGCTCGAGCAGCACGGCCTCTTCGTAAAATTTGCGCATACGTCCATCAACGATCTTCTCGATGATATTCTCAGGCTTACCACTGGTCTTGGCCTGATCCGCGTAGATAGCGCGCTCACGGCTGACCATTTCGGAATCAAGACGATCGACGCTCACCGACTCGGGCTTAGCTGCTGCGACATGCATCGCAATCTGCTTGCCAAGCACCTCAAGTTCAGCCGTATCACCGGCGGACTTCAAGCCGACCAGAACCCCGATCTTTCCAAGCCCAGGAGCGAGCTGGCTGTGAACATAGGAAGCGACAACGCCCTGATTGACTTCGACCGAAGCCGTTCGCCTGAAACTGATGTTCTCGCCGATCGTGGCGATCGCCTGGGTCACTTCGTCAGTCACGGTCCGGCCACTGCCCGGCACTTCCATCGCCTGGAGGCGGTCGGCATTGCCATTGGCCTCCGGCGCCAGATCGGCGATCGAACGCACGAGCAACTGGAAGTCATCGTTACGCGCCACGAAATCAGTTTCCGAGTTGATCTCAACCAGCGCGCCGCGCGTATCTTCGACCTTGATGCCGACCAGACCATCAGACGCAAGACGGCCAGCTTTCTTCGCCGCCGCCGCGAGGCCTTTCTTGCGCAGCCAGTCGGTTGCCTGCTCGACATCGGCATCATTTTCCGACAGCGCCTTCTTGCAATCCATCATGCCAGCACCGGTCTTCTCGCGAAGTTGCTTGACCAGCGCCGCCGTCACCTGCCCCATCGAATGATCTCACTTCTGTCTAGTGCGCAGACGCCTTCAGAAGATTAGCTGACGGCGTACTAGGTTGTTGGTGCTGCATCAATCTCTCCAAAAAGACCAGATCGGCCTGATGGGGATCGATGCACTGGCGAAATTAACCGGCTGCGGCCGCTTTCTTAGGCTCGCTCTCAGCCTCTTCGACGGCGGCGACCTCGACTGCAACAGCCTTGTCATCGGTCGATGACTTCTTACTCTCGGCCTCGTCCTGCTCATCGTCCTGCTCGGCAGCAGCCGTTTCCACAGCTGGCACCTCACTCACAGGCTCCACTGGTGCTGCCACTTCCTCGACAGGCACAACCTCGGCCACCGTCTCGCTTGCACCGATATCCTCACCGGAAGCGGCCATCTCAGCCTGAATGCCGTCAAGCACGGCGCCGACCATCAGGTCGCAATAGAGATTGATTGCGCGCGATGCGTCGTCATTGCCGGGGATCGGGAAGGTGATGTCCTTCGGGTCCGAATTGCTGTCGACCACAGAAATGACGGGAATGTTCAAAACCCGCGCTTCGGCGACCGCAATCGACTCCTTGTTCGAATCGATTACAAACAGAAGGTCAGGCAGACCGCCCATGTCCTTGATGCCACCAAGTGCACGCTCAAGCTTGTCACGCTCGCGGGTCAGCTGCAGGGTTTCACGCTTGGTGAGACCGACCGTGCCTTCGGCGAGCTTCGCTTCCAGCTCGCGCAACCGCCGAATCGATTGTGAGATCGTCCGCCAGTTGGTGAGCATGCCGCCGAGCCAGCGGTGATTGACGAAATACTGCCCCGAGCGCTGTGCAGCGCGCGCCACTGGTTCCTGCGCCTGACGCTTGGTGCCGACGAACAGAACCCGACCACCACTTGCCGCAACCTCGCGCGACGTCGCCAGTGCCTGATGCAGCATCGGCACGGTCTGGGTGAGATCGATGATATGCACCCCGTTCCTCGAACCGAAGAGGTAGGGGGCCATCCGCGGATTCCAGCGTCTGGTCTGATGTCCGAAATGAACGCCAGCCTCAAGGAGTTGACGCATCGTGAAAGTAGGCATTGCCATCGTTTGCTTTTCCTAGCTCCGGTTGTGCCGCCGCAGGTCGAGGTCCGTCAAGCGGACACCGGAACGGAGGCCAAGGAAACCCTGGCCCTCCTGACCTGCGTGAGGGATGAATGTTGTCTAGTCGCTGGCCGCCGATTTGGCAAGCCCTCTAAACCAGAGGTCTCCCAGGAGTTAGGCAGTTTTCAGGCGGTGTCAACAGTCGCTTACGCTGAGCACACCTGACTGCCTCTCCAGGTCGATCCGCCGACCGAGCGCCAGACGGTGTTGTTCGCTAAGATCAATGGTCACTTCCTCGGCCCCATCGAGCGCCAGCACCAG
This sequence comes from Geminicoccaceae bacterium, assembly GCA_051010395.1. GTDB lineage: Bacteria > Pseudomonadota > Alphaproteobacteria > Geminicoccales > Geminicoccaceae > JANQPX01. Next base: position 12,862 of record JBPCVQ010000348.1, read on the forward strand.
ACGGACGGAGGCACTGCCATCGCCATGGGGTCCGAGCAGCCGACTGACCTTATCCGCTGCAGCAATGTCGGCGAGCTTGACCGCAACCCGCCCTGCCGCCGATTGCGCCCTGCCGCCTGAAACAGCCTGGTCCAGAGCTTGGACCGAGCTTGCCAATATCTTCACGATATCGCCGTCCAGACGCACCTCACCCTCGACCAGAAGCGGCTGATCGCCCTCCAAAAGATCGCGCGAACGGCCGAGTAGTTCGGAGAACATGGTGATCTCATAGGTGCCGGTTGGATCGGACAGCTGGACGAAGGCGAAGCGCGAACGCGCCGTGGTCCGCTCCTGCTTGCCGAGGATGGTGCCCGCAAGCTTGACCCGCTGATTGCTGTAATTATGCAGCTGATCGGCATCGACCACGTTCATGCGCGCTAGGCTGGAGCGGTATCCATCGAGCGGATGGGCGGAGAGATAGAAACCAAGCACACTGAATTCCTGCTGCAACCGCTCCAGCAGCGGGAGGTCCTCGACATCGGGAATTCGAGGCTTCGGGAGATCGACCGCCCCCAAACCGGCGCCGAACAGGCTTTCCTGAGAACTTGCCTCCTGCTCGGCATGGGCAGCACCGTATCGGAGCGCTGCTTCGATGGCGGACATCAGCCGCTGGCGGTTGTCATCGAAGGCATCGAGCGCACCCGCCTTGATCATGGCTTCCAGGATACGCTTGTTGAGAACGCCAGTTCCGACCCGCGATGTCAGATCGAACAGGTCCTCAAACGGTCCGTTCGCCTTCCGCTCATCGGTGACCATATCGATCGCCTGGGCGCCGACACCTTTGATCGCTGCGAGCGCATAGCGAATGCCGGCCTGCTCCTGACCATTGTCGGCACTCGGCTCCTCAACCACGAAGGTCGCAAAACTTCGGTTCACATCGGGCGGCAGGAGGGAAATACCAACCTTCAACAGCTCCTGTCGGAACAGGTTGAGCTTGTCCTGGTTCCCCCGGTCCATGGTCATGGAGGCGGCGTAGAATTCGACCGCGTGGTTCGCTTTCAGATACGCCGTATGGTAGGCGAGCAGCGCGTAGGCTGCGGCGTGGGATTTGTTGAAGCCATAGGAGGCGAATTTGGCGACCTGGTCGAAAATCGTGGTCGCCAGCTTCTTGTTGATTTTTCGCTCGACCGCGCCGTCGATGAAGATCTCGCGCTGGGCGTCCATCTCCGCCTTGATCTTCTTGCCCATGGCGCGCCTGAGCAGATCAGCGCCGCCGAGCGAGTAACCGGCGAGATCCTGCGCGATCCTCATCACCTGTTCCTGGTAGATGATGACGCCGTTGGTCTCGGCCAGGACCGGCTCGAGCATGGGGTGCAGATATTCCGGATCTTCGCGCTTATGCTTGACGTTGATGTAGCGCGGGATGTTGTCCATCGGTCCCGGACGGTAGAGCGACACCATGGCGATGATGTCCTCGAAGCAGTCCGGCAGCAGTTTTCGAAGGGCATCGCGCATGCCCGAACTTTCCAGCTGGAACACACCGACCGTCTCACCACGACCCAGCAGGTCATAACTTGGCTTGTCGTCCAGCGGGAGCTTGGCAAGCTCAAGCTTCGTTCCGCGCTCGTTGACCAGCCTTTCGCCCAGGGTAAGCATCGTGAGCGTGGTCAGTCCGAGGAAATCGAACTTGACGAGACCTGCCTTCTCCACGTCCTTCATGTTGAACTGGGTGACCGGCATGGCGGCGCGCGGATCGCGATAGAGCGGAACAAGCTCGTCAAGTGCTCGATCGCCGATCACCACGCCGGCGGCATGGGTGGAGGCGTGGCGCGGCAGGCCTTCGAGCTGCTTTGCGATATTGATCAGCTCGCCGACCTGCTCATCCTCGTCAGCCGCTTCCTGCAGCCTCGGCTCCATGAGGAGCGCCTCCTCGAGCGTCGGCGGATTGGCAGGGTTGAAGGGCACGAGCTTCGCGACCTTGTCCACCTGGAAAAACGGAATGCCGAGGGCACGCCCCGTATCGCGCAGCACGGCCCGTGCTTGCAGCTTTCCGAAGGTGATGATCGCGGCGACCTTCTCGGCACCGTATTTGTCGCGGACATAGCGGATCACCTCGTCGCGCCGATCCTGGCAGAAGTCGATGTCGAAGTCCGGCATCGACACGCGCTCGGGATTGAGGAAACGCTCGAACAGAAGGCCGAAGCGCAGCGGATCGAGATCGGTGATTTCGAGCGACCAGGCGACCACGGAGCCTGCACCCGAACCACGCCCCGGGCCGACGGGGATACCCTCGGCCTTCGCATATTTGATGAAGTCGGAAACGATCAGGAAGTAGCCTTCATACTTCATGCGAAGGATGACACCCATCTCATAGGCGAGGCGTTCCCGATAAACCGCCCTCTCCTCCTCCGACTTGCCGAGCGCATCCATACGACGCTCCAACCCCGTCTCACCCTGAGCCCTGAGCTCGGCAGCCTCGTCCCGGCCGCCTGCGGTATCGAAGGCCGGCAAAATGGGATCATGCGCGCCAACCATAAAGGCGCAGCGCTTGGCGATGACCACACTATTCGCGACGGCCTCGGGCAGGTCGGCAAACAGCAGGGCCATCTCATCAGCTGTCTTCAGGCGATGCTCGGGCGTGACCCTCAGCCGGTCGCGCACGCTGACCTGGACACCCTGCTCGATGCAAAGCAGGACATCATGAGCCTCATACTCGTCAGGCTCGAGAAAGCGCACATCGTTGGTGGCCACCAGCGGAAGATCATGATCATAGGCGAGGTCGATCATCGCGGCCTCGATCTGCTCCTCATCGTCCAGGCCGTGGCGCGAAAGCTCGATGTAAAAGCGACCATTGAAGGCTTCGGCCAACGGCTCGATCACTGATACGGCCTGATCGCGATTACCCTGAAGCAGAGCACGCCCGACCGGCCCATCGACGCCGCCGGAAAGCAGGATGAGATCGGCCTGATGGCGGATCACGTCGTCAAGCCCGACCTCCGGCGACAGACCAGCGTCGGTCTCCAGATGCGCAAGGCTCAAAAGCTTGAGAAGATTGCGATAACCGTTGTCGTTCTGCGCATAGATCGGCATCCAGCTGGGGCCAGCAGGCTTGCCATTGCCGCGCCGCTCGCTCTCATCCCTGATCGGCAGAAGGCAGCCGACAATCGGCTGTAGGCCTTTCTTGGATATCGTCTGACTGAAGGCCAGCGCATTGAAAAGATTGGCCTTGTCGATGACGCCGACCGCCGGCACGCGCTCCTTGATGCAGCGGTCCAACAGCTTGGGAATACGGACCGTGCTTTCCAGGAGTGAAAAACAGGAGCGAACGCGAAGATGCACGAAGGCCGGTTTGGTCAAGACGTTCCCCACCCAGAAATGATGGCCGAACCTACCCCTTTCGCCCGCTTTTGTGAATGATTTTAAGGGCCTGTGGATAAGTCTGAAGATCGTTCTTCAGCTGCGCGCCTGGCGGCCAGACGCTTGGGGTTGCAGTACCAAAAACCGATGATATCCGTCGTCAGGATCGATCCTGCTGCTGCGATCAAGCCAGTGACAACAGCGATAACCGCGAAGTCCACTCGCGCCGTCTCACCTGCTCCGATGAGCCCGGAAAGGCCGAGACCGAGGCAGCCGAAGCCGAAGAGGACACCCATCAGACGAAGGCGCCAATGGTCCAGGTGAAGTTTTCCGCCCATGCGCCAAAGCTCCCGCGCTTTAGAACCTGGTTACGATCTATGTCGAACGCCGGAAATTGGAACACTCAAGGAGCTCGGACACCAGTTCACCCCTTGTCTTCAGCTCAAAGGGGCCCGTCCGAACACCAACGTCGAAAACCTGGCCGCATACCCTCATTCCCGGTCCCTGCAGTCGCAACCAATGAGGTGGTCACACCACCTCGATGAGGCCGTTATGCAGTTTGGCGATGGCGTCGGTACGCCGGGCGAGTTCGGGGTTGTGGGTGGCCACCAGGAGTGCGCTGCCTTCCTCGCGGATCGTACTGATGAGCATGTTGAAGACGCCGTCGGCGGTTTCCTCATCGAGATTGCCGGTCGGTTCATCGGCGAGCAGAACGGCGGGACGGTTGGCAAGGGCGCGCGCGATCGCGACACGCTGCTGCTCACCGCCGGAGAGGCGGGCTGGTCTGTGGCTGGCGCGCTCACCGACGCCAAGCGATGTTAAAAGGTTCATCGCTCGATCTGATGCTTCACCTCGCGATTTTCCGGCAAGCATCTGCGGGAGAACGACATTTTCGAGCGCATTGAATTCCGGCAGCAGGTGATGGAACTGATAGATAAAGCCCAGCTTCTCCCTTCTCAGCCGCGTACGCGCGGCATCGTTCAGCCCTGAGCAGGGTTGGCCGGCCAAAACGATCTCGCCGCTGTCGGGATGCTCAAGCAGGCCTGCGATCTGCAGCAAGGTCGATTTGCCTGAACCGGAGGGGCCGACCAGCGCCATGACCTTGCCTGCTGGCAGATCGAGAGCGACACCGCGGAGGACATCGAGTTCGGCTTCGCCTTGATGAAAGCGCCTGCGGACATCACGAAGACTGAGTGCGAGGCTAGCAGCCTCACGCTTAACATCGACAGGATGTTCGATCGCCATGGAATCCTCACCCCGTGGCGAGTTCGCCACTGCCGCCTCACTCATAGCGAAGCGCCTCCACTGGATCGAGACTGGCGGCGCGCCAGGCTGGATAGAGGGTCGCCAATAGGGAAAGAACCAGCCCCATGCCGACCACGCTCAGGACATCCGGCGTTTCAATCCGGGTCGGCAGGTTGGAGAGAAAATAGACCTCGGCGGCGAACAGCTCATTGCCTGTGATCCCCTCGATCCATCCCTGAATGGTCTCGATGTTCTTGGCAAACAGGATACCGAGGATGAAGCCGAGCAGCGTACCGGTAACGCCGATGGCCGCACCACTCATGAAGAAGATGCGCATGATCGTGCCGCGGGTGGCGCCGACGGTTCTGAGGATCGCGATGTCCCTCCCCTTCTCCTTCACCAGCATGATCATGCCGGAGATGATGTTGAAGGCGGCGACCATGATGATCAGGCTGAGGATCAGGAACAACACATTGCGCTCTACTTTGAGGGCGTTGAAGAACTGATTGTTCATCTGCTGCCAGTCCACCAGGCTACCGACGCCGCCGACCAGCGGCCCGATTTTTTCGCGGTATGCGGCAACAGCGTCCGGGTCATCGATCATGACCTCGACCAAGTTCGCCTTTTCCTCCTGCTGGAAATAGATCTGGGCGTCTTCAAGCGGCATGAGGATGAAGGTGTTGTCGTAGTCGTACATGCCGACTTCGAAGAGAGCGCCGATTTCATAGGCTTTCATACGCGGCACGGTGCCAAAGGCTGTGGCGTTGCCATTGGGCGAAATCAACGTGACCTTGTCACCGACACCGACCCCCATGCGCAACGCCATGCGCGTGCCGAGCGCGATGCGCTTATCGCTGATCGCCTCGATGCTGCCGGTGACGATGCTGTTCGGCAGGAGCCTCTGGCCCAGGAGATCCGCCTGGCGGACACCGCGAACCACGGCCCCGGAAGCAACGCCGTTAGCCGTCGCCATCGCCTGCCCCTCGACCATCGGGGTCACGCTCTCGATGCCATCGAGCACGCGCAACCGCTCGCTCAGGCTATCGAAGTCGTCGATGCCGCTTGGCCCCGAACGTACTACGAAATGGCCACCGGCACCTTGGAGCACGCCCATGATCTCGGCGCGATAGCCACTCATCACGGCGAGCACCACGATCAACGTACCAACGCCCAGCATGATACCGAGCAGCGAGAACAAGGCGATCACCGAAATGAAACCCTCTTCGCGCCTCGGTCGGAGATAGCGACCGGCAACCCAGCGTTCGACTGATCCAAACATCAGCCGGCGAAACGCTGTACGAGCGCATCAGGTGAGAGTTCCATGCGTTCTCCTGTGGACCGTTCTTTCAATTCGATGACGCCATTCTTGATACCACGCGGTCCGATGACCGCCTGCCAGGGGAGACCGATCAGGTCCATCGCCGCAAACTTCGCGCCAGGGCGATCGTCGCGATCGTCGACGAGAACATCCAGCCCGGCTTGTTTGAGTTTGGCCTCAAGGTCCTCGACCATCGGGTCACAAGCATCATCGCCCGGGCGAAGGTTGATCAGGCCGAGATCGAAGGGCGCGACCTGCGCCGGCCAGATAATGCCGTTTTCATCGTGGAAGGCTTCGATCAGTGCACCGACCAGGCGGGAGACGCCGATGCCGTAGCAGCCCATCTCCACCGGCACTTCCTCGCCATCGGGGCCCATGACCACAGCACCCAAGGATTTCGAATATTTGTTGCCGAGAATGAAGATGTGACCGATCTCGATGCCGCGCCCGGAGCGCAGGCGATCGGACGGGACAGGACAGGCAGCCGGATCGTGTTGGTCGTCAGTTGCGGCGTAGAGAGACTTCACCTGTTCGATATCGAGATCATCGGCCAGAAAATCGATGTCCTCAAAGGCAGCATCGTAGTAGGCCGCACTTTCGCCAGTGTCGGCCAGGGTCAAGAACTCATGACTATGATCACCACCGATCGGCCCGGTCTCTGCACGCATGGGAATGGCGGTCAGACCCATGCGCTTGAAGGTCTTGAGATAGGCTAAGAACATGGTGTTGTAGGACTGGACGGCACCTTCGGTGTTCAGATCGAAAGAGTAGTTGTCCTTCATCAGGAATTCGCGGCCGCGCATCACGCCGAAACGCGGCCTGACCTCGTCTCGAAACTTCCACTGGATCTGGTAGAGGTTCTGCGGGAGATCCTTGTAGCTCTTGACGCTGCGGCGGAAGATGTCAGTGATCACCTCCTCATGGGTCGGACCATAGAGCATCGCTCGATCATGGCGATCGGTGATACGCAGCATCTCCTTGCCGTAGTCGTCGTAGCGCCCGCTCTCCTGCCAGAGTTCGGCCGGCTGAATCGACGGCATCAGGACCTCATGGCAGCCGGCGGCGTCCATCTCCTCGCGGACGATCTGCTCGACCTTGCGCAGCACCTTCAAGCCGAGCGGGAGCCAGCTATAGATGCCGGCCGAACTCTGCCGGATCATACCGGCGCGCAGCATGAGCTGATGGGAAATGATTTGCGCCTCTGAAGGCGTCTCCTTCAGGAGCGGCAGAAAATAGCGAGACAATCGCATGAGATAAGGATCCGTGGTCGGGGCGTGACCCATGAGGTCGAAAGGCGGCGATAATCTATGAGCATCGAAGGCAGATGACAATCGCGGCCTTTCGCCGGCGATCACGAAGCACCGTGGCCGACATCGACCGATTTCCCGGCAATAGCTGTCGGTTGAGGTTCAATGCCAGCGCATGATCG
>JBPCVQ010000349.1:0-4077 GCA_051010395.1 Geminicoccaceae bacterium
TGCCGCTGATCTTCACTGGCCTTGCGGCAGCCGTCGCCTTTCGTGCCAGGTTCTACAATATTGGCGCAGAGGGGCAGCTCTACGCGGGCGCGCTTGCAGCTACCTTCTTCGGCACCGGCCTGATCACACTGCCGCCCATGTTAATGATCCCGCTACTCATATTAGTGGGCGCGCTTGCCGGCGGCGCGCTGCTGATCGTCCCGGTGCTCCTGAAAACCCGCCTCAATGTCGACGAGGTCGTGACCACGCTGCTCCTCAACTTCGTCGTGATCCTTCTGGTCAGCTATCTGATCGAGGGGCCCTGGAAAGATCCGATGGCCATGGGCTGGCCGCAGGCGGCCTCGATCATCGACGAGGGCGTGCTGCCGCCGCTGCTGGCCAAAGGGCGCCTGCACACCGGCCTCATCTTCGCCCTAGCAGCGGCGCTGCTCGTCTGGGTGATGATGCGCATGACCGTGCAGGGCTTCGAGATTCGTGCCGTCGGACACAATGCGAAGGCGGCGGAGTTCGCCGGCATCTCGGTCGGCCGGACGATCATTATCACCGCCTTGCTGTCCGGAGGCCTCGCCGGCATGGCTGGCGTCAGCGAGGTCGCAGGCCTCAAGGGCTATCTCACCCTCGATCTATCACCGGGATTTGGGTATACGGGCATCGCCGTCGCGATGCTCGCACAATTGCACCCGCTCGCTGTCGTGCCAGCCGCCATCTTCCTCTCTGCCATGTTCGTCGGCGCCGATGCCATGAGCCGTGCGGTCAATATTCCGACTTATCTCGCCGACGTCATGGTCGGTATCTCCGTGCTCGCCATGCTCGTCACCGCCATGCTCGCCCAATATCGCGTACGCTGGAGGTGATGATGGGCGACATTCTGGACATCCTCCTCACAGCAGGCTTCTGGGCCGCGACCGTGCGCATCATGAGTCCGCTCATCTTCGGCACCCTCGGCGAGCTGATCTGTGAGCGGGCAGGGGTGTTGAACCTCGGCATCGAGGGGATCATGACCGTCGGCGCCATGTCCGGCTGGATGTGGGTCTATCAGGGCGGAGGATTGTGGGACGGGGTGTTGTTCGCCGCCTGTATGGGCATGGTCTTCGGTCTCCTGCATGCCGGCTTCACCGTACATCTCGGCCTCTCTCAGCATGTCACCGGCATCGGCATAACCATGGCGGCATCGGCGCTCGCCTATTTCGTCTACCGCATGCTCCTGCCCGATGCGACCACGCCCCCGAAGATCGAGCCATTCCAACCCGTTCCCATCCCCTTACTGGAAAAAATCCCGATCATCGGCGAGGCCCTCTTTACCCAATCCCCACTCACTTATCTCGCTTTCCTCACGGTGCCGACGGTCGGCTACGTTCTCTTCCGCACCCCGCTCGGGCTTGCCGTGCGCATGGCCGGCGAGAATCCGGTCGCTGTCGAGGCCCAAGGCCTCAATGTGCTGGCGATCCGCACAGGGGCCGTCATGGTCGGCAGCGGGCTGATGGCGATCGGTGGCGCCTTCATCACCATGTCCTGGTTCGACGCCTTCTATTTCAACATGATCAACGGTCGCGGCTGGATTTGCGTGGCGCTGGTCATCTTCGCCTCCTGGCGTCCCGGTAAGGCGCTGCTCGGCGCCCTCATTTTCGCCGGCCTCGAAGCCCTCCAGGTCCGCGCTCAACAGACCGCAGGGGCGGTCATCCCGTACCAGTTCTTTTTGATGTTGCCCTATTTGCTCTCCATCCTTGCGATGATCGTGATGGCCAGGCGGGCGCAATACCCGAAGGCGCTGTTGCAGCCATTCAGACGAGGTGATCGGGTTTAGGGGGGGGAGCGATCGCCGATATTGTCCGGGGGGCAGATGGTGGACCAGGACTGGCCAGGGGCCGCTTGTTTCAACTCAGTAGAACCACCGATCGGCTAAATGCGTTGGGTAGGCTATTCCTACAGGCACTGCTGGAGAGATCGATGGACATCTTAGCCCCGCCTTCGAGCTTGAGCTCCTTGACGATCAGGACGAAGCAAGCCTCCGTGCCGGTGATGTTGCTGCTGATAAGGGATTTGAAGCGGCCATCCGGCAGATAGACGACGCCGGTGAGCTCGGAAGCGGCATCGCTGTCCCACCTGTTTTCCATTCTCTTGCTCTGATTCTGGCCCTCACTTTGGACAATCAGTAGACCTTGGAGCATGCCTTCGGTCGGCGCTGTCAGTCGAAGTGATGCGCTGTCCTTGATGTCCAGTTCGGCTTTTTTGCCATGGAGCAGGATGGTCACGCCGTCACCCTCGAGAACGGCGTCGTCCTCGATTTCGAACTTGCCGTTGTCGACCACATAGAGCCCAGGCTGAAGCGTGATGTGACTCTTACCCGACAGCTTCAATCCACCGCAGAAGACTCGATCTGCATTGAGTGTGATCGTCTCGCCTTCGTACTCTACGTGATCATCGGTGCAGGCGCCGAACCCTGGTATGTCGATGCCGGCTAAAGGATCTGCCTGGGGGGGGCAATATTCCGACGGTTCGGGCGATACATCAACCAGGCCCTGGATCTTGGTGCTGCCGCCGACGCAGATGCTGTTGCTCAGGAAGGTGGCCTCGTCTTCGATGATAAGCGCTTCCTTGCCGGTGGCATTGATCTGCGCGCCGCACTCGATGAGCTCCAGATGGGCCTCGCCTTTCAATTTGAGCCCCTCGCCCTTTGGATCCAGGGCAATCAGACAGGCGACACCACGTTTGCCGGCGGTCGCACTTGCGGCCACATCCAGTGTATCACTGCCCAGTACGCCGGCGAACAACATGTTGACACCCGTGCCACGGCTGGCCTTTCTCTGCACCGTTACCCGGACAGCACTGTTGGCAGTCTCGCTCGAGATGATCGAGTGGTTGGCAGCGTCCCATAGGCCGAACTCGAAGTCGCTGGGGCGAAGCAGATCCTGATGGCCGGGCAGGTTTTGCGAAACGGCCCGCGCGGCTGCCTTACGCGCAGCGTCGGAGTCAGGCAGCATTACCGCAGCCGCGAGCGCAGCGGCATCGGCAGCCGCCTGAAGATCGGTCTTGAGGGAATAGGCCCTGGCCATGTCGACAGCGAGGGCAGCGCCCGCGGTGGCGACCAGCATGACCACCGCCAGGATTGGCGCAATAGAGCCGCGCTCATTGACGGCGATCGTCTTTGACCGGCGGCATAACTGTGCATGGCCGCCAAGTATGAGGTCCAGTCGCTTCACTGTATTCACCCTCATTCTTTCGAAGATAGATTGCATATTGCGCATAATTTATTGAACGATTCGTTAATGTGAGCGTCATAACGCAATTTTTTCCTGTTCTCGAAGATTTATTTCGGCCTCCGGATCACCGCCCCGCCTCTCACCAGCACCAGGTCAAAGCCCCGGCGCGCGGCCGGTGGCCTTTGGGGTGTCATGGTTTTAGGGTAGGAGCATGACGTCGGTGTTTGGCCGAACAGACCAACGAGTTCGAGAACAGGGAGTGTGCGATGAAACGGACATCTTTACTGGCGGCGGCGCTGGTGAGCGTAAGTGTATTGCCCATGGGTGCAGCCCATGCGGCGACTGAAATTCAGTGGTGGCATGCATTCACCGGGCGGCTGGGCGAGCTTCTGGCGAAGCAGGTCGAGGACTTCAATGCCTCCCAGTCCGACTATGTCGTCGTGCAGAGCAACAAGGGTAACTATTCGGAAACCCTGAACGCAGGGATCGCGGCCTTCCGCGCTGGCGAGCAGCCGCATATCCTGCAAGTATTCGAGGTCGGCACGGCGACCATGATGGCGGCCGAGGGCGCGATCAAACCGGTTTACGAGGTGATGGCCGAGAGCGGGCTGGAGTTCGATCCGAGCGTCTATCTCTCCGCGGTCACCGGCTACTACACGACGCCGGAAGGGGAGATGCTGTCGCTGCCGTATAACAGTTCGACGCCGGTTCTCTACATCAACAAGACGGCGCTCGAAGAGGCTGGTCTCGATCCCGAAGCTGCACCCGCAACCTGGGGGGATGTCGAGGAACTGCTGGTCGCGCTGAAAGACGCCGGCAGCGAATGCCCGCTGACCACGGCCTGGCAGTCCTGGGTGCACCTGGAAAACCTCAGCGC
>JBPCVQ010000350.1:0-7335 GCA_051010395.1 Geminicoccaceae bacterium
CCACAGCGCCATTTGCGGCGGTATCCAGCGCCGACGATCTGAAAACCGCGCTCGCCGCGATCGGCTCGCCCGCCATCTTGAAGACCAGGCGCATGGGCTATGACGGCAAGGGGCAAATGAGGCTGGATGCAGGCGCCGATCCTCGGGTGGTCTGGGATGAGCTTGGCGGCCAGGAGGCCGTCCTCGAGGGGTTTGTGACCTTCGAGCGCGAGCTTTCGGTGATCGTTGCGCGTGCCGAAGATGGTAAGAAGGCGGCTTACGTGCCGGTCGAGAACCTGCATGAGAACCATATTCTCTCGAAGACCATCGCACCGGCGCGGATTGCAGATGACCAGGCGGCGGCCGCAATGGCATTGGCCGAGCGCATCGCTGACGGGCTCGATCTGGTCGGTCTGCTCGCCGTCGAGATGTTCCAGACATCGGACGGCAAGATCCTGGTGAACGAGCTGGCGCCGAGGCCGCATAATTCCGGGCATTGGACAATCGATGCCTGCCTGGTCAGCCAGTTCGAGCAGACGGTGCGCGCGATCACCGGCCTGCCGCTCGGCTCACCGGCACGTTTTGTCGATGCTGATATGGACAATCTTCTGGGTGACGCTGCGGAGGATTGGCCTGCGCTGATCCAACGACCGAATGCCAGGCTGCATCTCTACGGCAAGACGCCGATCCGGCCTGGACGAAAGCACGGACACGTCACCACGCTTCGCCTAGAGACCTGAGCAAGGCCGGCAAAGCTCAGCAGACCCCCGAGGTGGCAACGTCAAGACAACAGGGGCCGGCACGGTGCGGCATTGTTAACGTAAAGCGGGAATCGGCTTCCTTCTGACTTTGACCCGCTCCTGCCTCAAGGCCAGGTTGGTACGACGGTCAAAAAGAGCACAAAGCTGACAGTTTACTATCTATCTACTCGGCGGAAATTTGCCGCGCGTGCTTCATGGGGAGCATGTCAAACTGTGGGAGATTGGCCAGAAACTTCATCAGAAGGGTTGTCGGGTCTCGCCGAATCCAGGGCCTGTCGTGAGGTGAGCATGTTTGGATCTGATCGACCTCAGGTCATCTCCCACACAATGGCATGCTTCCGAGTTAGATCATGCCCCTCTCTCAAGAGGATGGGCAAAATTCCAACTTCTGCGATTTAAAAAACCTTTTAGTTGAAAAAATACAAATGAAAACGTACCAAGAGTTGTTTTAAAAACCTTACTAGGAGAACCTCGATGAGATACTCTGCGTATGTCCTTGCAGGCCTTTTAGCAACCGCTGCCCCTGAATTTGCGGTTGCGGACAACCAACAGGTTGACTTCGAAGAGAACATGCTGGCGGTAGCTTCAAGTTGGACTAACCAATCAGGTTCTGTGGCAAGTCTCTCATTCGCACAATCTACATCTCAACCAAATGTTTATGTTGTTTCTGGAACTTACGTAAATAACGAAGCCCAGTACCAATGTAAGGGAACGCCATACCCGCTTTCAGGAATATACTATACAAATACGGAAACAATTTCTTTTTCTGTAGCATGGTCAAACAGTAGTGAAGACTGTCAATCTGTAACTGGATGGACAGGCTATATTGATATTGATTCATCGCAGATGAAAATGGAAACAAAATGGAATCTTGCTTATTCTGATGTAAGCGGGCGACAGATCGAACAAGGTTCTGATACATTTACAATGACCTCGACCATCAGAAATGCAAGCCTAACAAAACAATAGCAATTTTGACGCCATCGTTTGATGGGTAGCGAAACCTAACCAAGGAAAAGCCCTGCCAGAATCTTTGCGATTTTGGCAGGGAGTTTTGCCCCCCATCAGCAGGAAATTGGCATGGTGGGAGCGATCTACTCTGCTGCAAAAACGAATAAGAGTTTAGGTCTCCCGATGGCGCAATTCGGACCATCACGGCCACTTTCTGGTCGTCGCTTGAATTTGGGATTTTCAGTTTTTGGATTTATCAGAGATTCCAGGCCAGCGAGCCGGGGAGTGTGGTTGATCGCTGTGCAGGCTTCTTTTCATGCGCTAGACCTCTGTTGCCCGAACACTGTCGTCCGGCTCCCTTTCGACGTGCCGCTGGATATTTTCAATTGATCTGACATCGAGGCCAACGATGACCGTCGCAACGCAGAGCCCTCTGACCTTTGGCTATCGGCATTATCTGCTGGCGGCGACGCCGTTTGTCGTCGTCTTTCTGATCATGCCTTGCGAGCTTTTCTTCACGCAGGCCGAGGAATGGGACGTGCAGCCGGGGCAGCTTGCCATGGTGCCGTTGGCGGGCCTGCTCGGGTGGGGTTTGACATCGCTTTTGCTGGCGGGGCTTGCGCGTTGGAAGCGGGGTGTTGCGCGCGGCCTTGCCTTGCTGCTGTTCATCGTCGGCTGTTATCTCCTGCTGGCCGATCTCTATTCGCCGGTGCAGATGAATTCGCTGGATGGGGCGGCGCTCTCGAGCGACGAGCCGCTCAAATATACCTTGCTGGAGCTTGGGATCGGGCTGGTTCTGCTGGTGGTTCTGGGCCTTCTCTTGAAAGGCCGGGGCGAGCGTGTCGCCGGGGTTTTCGCTACGCTCCTCGTTCTCGCGGGGTTCGCTTATGGCGGCGTGGTGCTGGCCTATATGCTGACGCCCGAGCCGGCCATCTCCAGCGCCGAGGCCGATACCGGGGCAGGCTCGGGCAATGTCTATCACGTCGTGCTGGATCGCATGCAGACCGATGCGTTCCTGGTGTCCGTGGATCGCGCGGCTGCGCGCCCGGCGTTCGAGGGGTTCGAGCTGTTTTCGAACAACGTCTCCAACTACATGATCACCGTGCCCTCGCGCGCCAGCTATCTCAGCGGCACGTTCTATCACGAGGGCAACTATAAGGAGTGGCATAAGGGGATCTGGCGGCAGCAGGGCATTCAGAAAATGCTCGACGAGCAGGGCTACCGTGTCTGGAACTACGTGCCGTTTCGCCAATGGCGTGACCCCTCGGTCGACGTCTTTCGCTATATTCTCGACGTCTATCGGGACCGCACAGGTATCGCTGGCAGCAGTCTTTCCGATTTTCTCGTGCTTTGGCTGCTTCGACCCGTGCCCAATGCTTTGACCAACGAGGCGCTTTCGCCGGTCGCCGGGGCACGGGACCTGATCCTTGCCGGCATGGACCGGCTGGCCGGCGCCTCTTCGGCGAAGGGCGATCGGTCGAAACGCCTGACCATGCGCGAGGGCCTGCAGGTGGTGGCGAGCAAGCATACCTTCGAGCAGGCGGTGATCGATGAGGAAAAGCGGGCGGCATCCGGCGAGTATGTCTATCTGCATGCCGTGCTGCCGCATCTGCCTTATGTGCTCGATGATGGCTGCACCTATCACGGACCGCCCACCAGAAAGCTCGATGAGGCCGAACGCCGGGAAGCCTATCTCGATCAGGCTGTCTGCTCGGTCCGGCTGATCCGGAATTTTCTCGATCACCTCCGAATGATCGGCCGCTACGACGACGCCACCATCATCATCCACGCCGACACCGGCGCCGAGGAAGGCTTTCTCGACGATCCCGCAGATTATCGCTCGGCCGGGACGACGCTCGGCAGAGCCGACAACCAGCTCCTGTCCGGCGTCAATGCCTTGCTGATGATCAAGCGCCCAGGTGGCCGCGGGCCACTACGCGAACAGGAGCGGGTTACGCAGCTTGTTGATCTCTTTCCGAGCCTTGCCGATATTCTGGAGCTTGAAGACAGCGTGGATGCGCTCGTTCACGGCCGCTCGATCTACGCCACCAAAGACGAACCGCGTGACGTTCGTTTCGGCTTCGATCCGGACGAGCTGTTCGGCTCCAATTTCATGGAGGTCCGGATCGAAACACCGGAAGATATCCGCCGCTCGAAGCTCACCGTCGTCGGCCCGGCTCTTACGCCTGCGAACTGGCGACCGGAGATCCAACAAATCACGGACTAGGTGGCGTGGCCACCTCATTGACTTGGGGCCGCTTTCGAAGAACGGGCCTGGCACGCCAACGGTATGCAGCCCCTTGTTGGGATGGCTTCAAGACGTGGTCGGGCCGAACGATCGACAAGCTCAGGCAAGTTCAGCCGGGGCCCGCCGGGCCCCGGTGGAGGGCTTGGCTGAGGCAGTGGACGCCGCCGCCGCCGAGCGTGAACATCGACATGTCCGGCGAGAAGACTTCGAAGCCGAGGGCCTGCATTTTGGCGTTCAACTCGTCGGCGCCCTTCATCGAGAGGACCTTGTCGTTGCCGAGGGCGACGAGGTTGACGCCGAGGTTTTTGGCTTCGCGATAGGGCACGTCGACGAAGTCGAAGCTCCAGTCTTTAAGCTGCTTGACCAGCCAGGGCTCCAGGGCGTCGAGGCAGGCGACCAGGAGCTTTTCTTTGAGCGGCACGGCAAGGCCGTCCATATGTACGAACTCGCGTGAGATCGGGGCGGTGATCGCCTCCCAGCCTTCTTCTCGCACAAAGTCGGCGACTTGCTCGGCGCCCGCCTGTTCCGAGCGCTCGCCACAATAGCCGATGAGGACGCGGCCGGGCTCAAGGATGACGAAGTCCCCGCCTTCGAAATGGCCGGCGGTGGCGTAGCGCCAGATGGGAATGTCATTCGCCTGGTAGAACTGGATGGCGGAGACGTAGTCGGCGCGGCGGACTTTTAGCTGCATGTGGCAAATGAGGGCGCCCCAAGGCGTCATGGCCGAGCTGTCGCGTGCGAAAAAGTTGCGATGAAGGACGGGGTCTGGTTCGAGATAATGGCAAGTGACGCCGTTGTGCTCGTAGATCGACACCATCTCGGCATGCTGGGCCTGGGCGGTCTGCAGGTCGAACCTGGCACCGGTCATGTGGGCGTTGGCGAGGGTGCGCCCGATCAGCGGGCCGGCTTCGACCCAGCGATAGAAGTCCGGCTTGCCGAGGAGAACGTCGGTGAGTGGGCCGTAGTCGTTATCGATGCCCCATTGTCTGCTGCTCATCGCCGCCTCCGTTTCATCGGGTTTGCTTCGATCGAGACTAAAGAAGCCGGGCTGACCTGCAAGTCGCTCACATCGACCATGCCGACATTCCCGGCATCAAAGGATAGGTTCCAGATCGGTTTGCGACTGACTGGGAAATAGACGCGGCCGTATTCTTGTCGTTGTCAGATTACCGAAATGTCCCGTCTCTCCGGCTATTTTTCAACCAAGGAACTTGTCCTCTGTTCAACAAATGAACGGCTCGACATGCGAGAATCTTGGTTTTCCGTTGCCTCTTGCTCTATCTATGCAGCGAGTCGAAGCGAGCGCAGGGAGGCGATCATGCTGTCAGGTTGGGCGAAATGGTTACTGATACCGGTTCTGACACTGACCTTTGTCCAGCCCGGCCAGGCACCGGCCGCCTCCGAGGAAGAGCTGGTGATCGGGGTCACGCAGTTTCCCTCCAACTTCAATCCCAATATCGACAGCATGCTGACCAAGAGCTACGTGCTCGCGATGACCAGGCGCCCGTTCACCACCTTTGACGCCGACTGGAACCTGGTGTGCATGCTCTGCATCGAATTGCCGACCATCGAGAACGGCAAGGCTGTGATCGAGAAGCAGGACGATGGCTCTGAAGGCATCGCGCTCACCTACACCATTCGCGAGGATGCCGCCTGGAGCGACGGCACCGATGTCACCACCGATGACGTGCTGTTCACCCAGGAGGTCGGGCTGCATCCGGAAAGCGGCGTGGTCAGCATCGAAGGCTATCGGCGCATCACATCGATCGACGTCGTCGACGACAAGACGTTTACGCTGCATGTCGATCGAGTGACCTACAACTACAATGCCATTAACGACTTTCGCCTGCTGCCCGCCCATCTGGAGCGTGTGATATTCCAGGAAGACCCGGCCACCTACCGAAACCGCACCCTCTACGACACCGCGACCACCACCGAGGGGCTCTATTTCGGGCCCTATAAAATCAGCGAGGTGGCCAACGGTTCCCATATCGTGCTGGAGCCCAATCCGACCTGGTGGGGGGACGCGCCGCATTTCAAGCGCATCGTCGTCAAGGCGATCGAAAACACGGCGGCGCTCGAGGCCAACCTCCTTGCCGGCGACATCGATATGATCGCAGGCGAAGCCGGGCTGACCATCGATCAGGCCCTCGCCTTCGAGAAACGCCACGGACAGGATTACCAGATCGTCTACAAGCCCGGCCTGATCTATGAGCATCTCGATCTCAATCTCGATAATCCGATCCTCGCCGACATTCGTGTTCGCAGGGCGCTTATTCAGGGGCTGGACCGAAAAGCGATCAGTCAGCAGCTTTTCGAGGGTCGCCAGACCGTCGCCCACAGCAGCGTCAATCCGCTGGACTGGGTGTTCTTCGACGGTGTGACCAGGTACGAGAAAAATCTGGAAGCGGCGTCCGCCTTGCTCGACGACGCTGGCTGGACAGACATGCGGGACGGCGTCCGCCACAATCAGGCCGGCGAGCCGCTCGCCCTCGAGCTGATGACGACTGCGGGCAACCGCACCCGCGAGCTGGTACAGCAAGTGCTGCAAAGCCAGTGGAAAGCGCTCGGCATCGACATCACCATCAAGAACGAGCCGGCGCGGGTTTTCTTCGGCGAAACCGTGGCCAAACGGAAGTTCACCGGCCTTGCCATGTTCGCCTGGCTCTCGTCCCCGGAGAACGTGCCGCGCACAACGCTTCATTCGGAGGAGATTCCGAGCGCGGACAACGCCTGGTCCGGCCAGAACTACACCGGCTACGCCAATCCGGAGCTGGATCAGCTTCTGGACGATCTGGAGCTCGAACTGGACAGGGAAAAACGCGTGGCGATGTGGGAGGACGTGCAGGAGACTTATGCGACCGACCTCCCGGCAATCCCGCTATATTTTCGCGCCCACGCCCACATCTGGCCCAAGTGGCTGAAAGGCGTCGTGCCGACTGGTCATCAATACCCGAGTGCTCTCGCCGTCGAGACTTGGTACGCCGAGTGAGCATCTGAGCCCGAGCCCCCCTTGATCCGCTATTTCGCTCATCGCACCTTCGAGGCCGGCTTGCTGCTGGCCTTGATGTCGTTCGTCATCTACCTCCTGCTCGGCCTGATGCCAGGCGACCCGATCGACATCATGGCTTCCGGCGATCCCGACATCAGCAGCGCCGATATCATCAGGCTGAAAGCTCTCTACGGCCTCGATCGCCCGATCACCGAACGCTACTGGCACTGGCTCGCCGGCGCTGTGAGCGGTGATTTTGGGTTTTCGCGGTTGCATGCGCGGCCAGTGCTCGAGGTGCTGGGGCCGAGGCTCTGGAATACGACGGTGCTGATGGGGCTTTCCTTCATCCTCGCCCTGGTGATCGCACTCCCGCTAGGCGTCATCGCGGCGGTGCGCCCCCGGAC
>JBPCVQ010000351.1:0-4323 GCA_051010395.1 Geminicoccaceae bacterium
GGATACAATGGAGCCGACCTTTGGCCTGCCAGCGAAATGGGTCGCGGAGACTGTGCGCGAAGAGGCAAATTTCCGTGGCTACACCGTTGTCGATCCGGCTACTGTTCTTACTACGCATATCACTGAAATCATCAAAGATAATTTGCCGGAACTTTTGAGTTATGCCGAAACTCAAAAACTGCTGGATGAGTTGTCCAAAGATTACCAAAAATTAGTGAATGACTTGGTGCCTGCAAAGATAAGCATCGGCGGCATTCAACGAGTGTTGCAGGCACTCCTTGCCGAACGGATTTCGGTACGGGATCTGCCGCTCATCGTCGAGGCTATCGGTGATGTCGTCGGAAACAGTCAGAATATTATTGTCATTACCGAATATGTACGCTCGCACCTCGCACGTCAGATCAGCAATGCCCATACATCAGAGTCAGGTTGTATCCCTCTGATCACATTGTCCCCCTCCTGGGAGCAGGCCTTTTCCGAGGCTCTGGTTGGACAAGGTGATGAGCGGCAATTGGCGATGGCACCGTCACAATTGCAGAAGTTCATGACGCAATTGCAGGAAGCCTTCGAGCAACAGGCCGTGCGCGGTGAACTTCCCGTTCTGATAACCAGCCCTGCAATTCGACCCTATGTAAGGTCGATCATCGAGCGGTTTAGACCCTCTACAGTGATTCTCTCGCAGAATGAAATCTACTCAAAGGCAAAAATTCGCACTTTGGGGCAGGTTTGAGAGCGGTATGAGGATAGTCAGCTTTCATGCACCAACCTCCAAGCAGGCAATGGCCGATCTTCGAGCTAGCCTCGGTGAGGAGGCCATCATCCTTTCGATCCGGACACTTGACGACGGTCAGGTCAGTGTGGCAGGGGCCGTAGCGGACGATGCATTAGACTTGGCTGACCTGCTCGTTCCACCAGAGGAATCACGAAGTTTGAACTGGCTGGGAGCGCTCGCCGGCTTTCACGAATGGCCATTTAAGGAGCGTGAGCGGATCGAACCGATCTTAAAAGATGTTAAGCCCGCGGACCCTGAAATCATTCTCAAGGCACTTGTTCGTGCGCTTTTTCAGTTTGATAGTTTACATGTCGAAAGCCAAAGGCCTCTTATACTTTCGGGACCACCAGGTAGTGGCAAAACAGTAACAATCGCAAAGCTTGCTGCTGCCCGGGTACTGGCAGGGCGTACCGTCGATATTATTACTCTGGATGTCGATCGTGCTGGTGGTCTTGATCAACTCAGCGCCCTTCTGGCGCCACTTGACCTTGCGCCTATTTCGATTTCGATGCCCGCAGAACTTCCAAACGCTTTAGGCGCATGCAATGGCGATTTGGTTTTGGTAGATAGCGTCGGAATCAATCCCTTCAGCCCAGTTGATCTGGGTGCTGTTTCCACCATGGTAGCTAAGGCCGACGCTGAATTGGTGCTCGTGTTGCCGGCAGGGCAGGGGTATGCCGACTCTGCAGAGATCGCCCGAAATTATGCGGCACTAGGTGCCAAATCCATGGTGATTACCAAGCTGGATGTAGCAAGACGTTTTGGCGGCATTCTCGCAGCGGCTGGAGCTGGTCTAGCTTTTACCGAGGCAGGCATTGGCCCCATGATTGGTGATGGCCTTTGTACTTTGAGCGCCGATGGCATAGCAAGATTGCTGCTCCGCCGGTATCGCAGCTCGATCGGCGAGGAATGAGGCTGATGAAACGTATTTTGGCCATCGCATCAGGGAAGGGCGGGGTAGGCAAGACTTGGTTCTCCATTAGTTTTGGTCAGGCCCTTGCGCAGATGAATAGGCGCGTACTCTTGGTGGACTGCGATGTGGGTTTGGCCAACATTGATGTCCAGCTCGGTCTGAAACCTCTGGCTGACCTAACGCGGGTTGTCACGGGAGAGATTCCCCTGTCGTGTGCTGTTCATTCGGTCGATGCACTCGGCCTCGATGTTCTGCCCGGCCTTTCGGGTTCCGGGCAGCTCGGCGGGTTGGATCATTTGATGGCTGGATGGATCAGAGGTGAGCTCAACGACGCATCTGAAGGCTACGATATTGTCATTCTGGATCTTCCCTCCGGTATCCAAGAGGGGGTTCGCGAACTGATGCGGCATGCAGATGACGAAATCATCTTGACGACCGGCGAGCCGACGGCATTAACCGATGCCTATGCACTCATCAAAGCGACGCGTCGGGAAAGACACGGGTGTGTGCCAAAGCTCGTCGTCAACTTCGCCGAGCATGCTGCGGCTGGCCGACAGACCCTGGATGGGTTGGTGCGTGTTTGCGATCGTTTCCTTGCGATCAGGCCAAGTGGGCTTGGCGTGGTCAGGCGTGACTCACGTGTATCCGAGGCGATAGGCCGCCAGATTCCCCTGTTGCAGTGCTACCCTGGATCCGACGCAGCAAGAGATGTCGTCGCGGCAGCGGAGACCTTCTTGGCCTCCGAAGCTCGAGTATGACGTCGATCGGTAGCCATCAAAATGCCGCGTTGCAGGCTGTACAGCTCTTGTCGCAGAGATTGGCCGGAGGGGAACCTGTCCATGCTCGTGTTCTTGGCGCTACACGACATGGCGTCTCGGTCTTGATCGGACGGGAAACGTTTCAACTTCATGCACCGTCCAAGCTGGCGCATGCTGAAACTCTAACGCTGCAAGGCAGCACGTCGCCCTCGGCATCGGGCCAATCGGTGAAGATTATCGCGTGGGACGATCGGCCTTTGCCCAAACCGATGGAGGCTCATTTAGTTGCCGGAAATCGGACGCTACAGCCTGATGCAGGCATTATCGTGCAGAAGAGTGAGATCAAGGTCGTTGCTAATCCTGTTAGCCCGGAGGGAAGATTTCTGGGGCCGAGTGTTGCGCTTCATCTGCAAGCCTTGCCGGTCAAGGCTGCCATCATGGCGGCAGGTGAGCAATCAACGGCTGATTTAGGAGGTAAGCCTGAAACAGAGCCGAATTCGCTGCGGCGAACGCCGACCGACCTTGCTCGACTAAACGGGTCTTCAAACCCATCGGCGTACCGGCCTGCAGCGGGCACCATTCATGGCTCTGAATCCGTTGCCGATGTCGGTAAATTCGAGCCAAATGGCAAACTCTCCCCCAAAGTAGTGTCGGCGCAGACACCAACTTCGAGCCCTTTTTCTGCCGATCCCTTGTCTGGCGTGGCCAAGAACTCCGTCGATCATGATCAGTTGCGTGGAGATCGAGCAAGACAACAAGAGCTTACCGGAACTTCGATTCTGTCGCGTGACGGCGAACCCACATCTATCAAGAGCACCAAGATATCGGCTACCGTGATCCATAGACAGGAGGCAGTCTCCGAAGCGAAAGGCTTCGCACGGACGCCACATCCGTTGGTGCTGCAGAAAGCTTTGGATCGTAGTGGGGCAGTGACGGCATCTGTCGTCGGGCGTACGAGTACCGGCAACATCCTTCTGGAAGCCGCAGGCCAGTTGATGAGGATAGAGCAGCCCGTCGATCTACCGCCCGGCACAACCCTGCAGGTTACGTTCGTCTCCAGCCAGTCTGCTTGGATGACGCCAACCGATCACCGTACGCCGGAAAATCCAGACACACTGCTAAATAAGCTAATCGGCCTTCTCGACGATCTCGATCGAGCCGGACGACAGACGACCGAGT
Source organism: Geminicoccaceae bacterium (assembly GCA_051010395.1). Lineage (GTDB taxonomy): Bacteria > Pseudomonadota > Alphaproteobacteria > Geminicoccales > Geminicoccaceae > JANQPX01. The sequence continues at coordinate 3,623 of JBPCVQ010000351.1, forward strand.
CGGATCACCCTCCCTCGGCACGGCAGCTTCCAACGCCGGACAGACATCTCGCCTCGAGGTTTCTTGGCCTTTTGCCTACAGAAGCTGGTGGTCAGGCGTTGCGGGGAGCCATGTCCTCATCACCTGAACGGAGTGGCATTGTCGCGCATCAGGTCGATCAGATTCAAGCGTTGACCCGTGAACTCGGGAGCATGGTGTCGGAGTTCCTGGCGGGTGACTGGAGGAGCCTGACACTGCCTTTTGGTTCGGACCAGAGCCAAGCTGTTTCACTTTATTTTCGAGGTCATGACCTCGATCCAGACGATGAGACATCCGATGAAGAGGCCGGACACAAACGAGCTCAGCGTGCGGTGTTCGATGTGTCGTTCAGCCAGCTGGGTCGATGTCAGATCGATGCCCTTTGTCAAGAACAACGTTTTGATCTTATGATCCGCAGTGAAAAGCCTTTCGATCCTGAGGATCGGCAGGTCGTTGCCGCGCTCTTCATTTCCGCCTGTGAGATTGCCGGGATGAAAGGGGAAATTGTATTCAACCTCGGCGGCTTCTTCGAACCGGAGCGATCCTCTACAGTCGCCAGGGAACTTAGAACTTGAAAAACGGCCATTTCACCGCCTCTGCAGATGAAAATAATTCTCGCGCCAGCTATCGCAATCCTCTTTCTGCGGCCTGTTCAGCTCGACTTGGCGGTAGTTCCTGGAACC
>JBPCVQ010000352.1:0-4627 GCA_051010395.1 Geminicoccaceae bacterium
TGCGCTTGACCCGGGCAATGACATCATCGCCGTCGCCATCGATGCTGGTGTCATCACTGGCAAAATAGACGTTGAAGGCGCCACCCTCATTGGTCAGCGCATCGAGATTGGCCATGAACCGATCGCCGCACCGAGTGGGTTGCGGCGCCGTCGCGTTTTCCGTCACATTTGGGCAAGCGCCGCGCGACTGGGCTTCGAGTTCATCCAGCCAGCAGTCGAAATCGACCTGGGCTTCGGCTGCGGTCCCGGCAGTTTTGAACCGGGCGCCATTGTCGAGCAAGCCGAGCAGCCGTTCCCTTGCGGCCAGAACATCAGGTTGCCAGCCGAGGCAGATATCGTGATCAGCCACGGAATCTGGTTCCACAACATCGCCGAGCAGAGCTGATTCAGCTTTGCTCCTGAAATGGAAGTAGTCGAAATCGAGGCTGCTACGCCGGCTTGCAGCAAGCTGAAGGTAGCGATCCTTCAACTGTTCATTGAAAGGCATTCCCAGCGCTTCGGTTTTCTCAGGCGGCAGTGCCGTGGTACAGGCGCTGGCTACCATGAGGAGAGAGCCGACTAGAAACAGCTCAATTTTTCGAGACATCACTTGGACCTCCGGACCTAGAAGATCGACTATTCGTCGCATGCAGGCCGACCATCGAAGGAGCGATGACGGCGTACAACTGTGGCCGGAACGTGAACCCGGGAACGAGAAAACGCAACCTTTGCCTGTTGATTTTTCTCGTAATAATTGATGGATGAGGCGCTACATCACACCGGCCTGCCGCAGCAGTTTCTTCATCAGCGTGGGGAGTGCCAGCTGATCCAGCGCGTCGGGCGGCTGCCAGAGGCCTGGGAGCAGCTTATCGGTCGAGGCTACAGCCAGATCGAGGTCGAGGGTGAAGTGGGTGAAGACATGGCGAACCGGCTGGTCGTGGAAGCGCCAGCTTAGGCATGCCGGCGCCTCTTCGAGCGCTGCTTCGCGATCGAGGGGTGCTGGTCGCCATTCACTGGACGGCAATTCATGAAGACCGCCCAGAAGACCGTCCGATGGGCGTTGCCGGAAGAGGATCGCGCCGTCCGCTCGAGCCAGCAAAAACGCGACACCTTGACGCAAGGGGTGTTTCGCTTTACGCGCGCGTCTGGGCAAGGTTTCGGCCCTGCCTGTCTGGTGTCCGGTGCAGTTGTCCTGCCAGGGACAGCGCTCACATTGGGGCTGGCGCGGCCGGCAGACAAGCGCGCCGAGATCCATGATGGCCTGGGCAAAGTCGGAAGGCCTTGGGCAGGGCTCGAACGCCCGGGCAAGGGCGCGCACCTCGTTCGCGGCTTTCGGCATGGGCGTCTCGATCGCGAAGGCGCGCGTGAGGACGCGCACACCATTACCATCCACCGGCAGCACAGGTCGATCGAAGGCGATCGAGGCGAGCGCCTTCGCCGTGTAGTCGCCGATGCCGGGAAGATCGAGCAGCGCCTCGACCGAGGTCGGCAGGCGGCCGCCATGGTCCTGCATGACGGCGCGGGCCACGGCATGCAAGGCGCGGGCGCGACGGTAATAGCCGAGACCCTGCCAAGCATGCAGCACGTCGGTTTCTTCGGCATTCGCCAGGGTCTGAAAATCGGGAAAACGCGCGATGAACGGGTCGAAGCGGCCGCTGACCGTGGCGACCGTGGTCTGCTGCAGCATCAGCTCGCTGACCAAAACGTGATAGGGATCGGCAGACCTGCCAGCCTCGGCGCGCCAGGGGAGACGCCTTCGATGTCGATCATACCAGGCGAGCAGCGCCGCCGTGAGTATACCGGCCTTCTCGCGGGTACCGCCTTGATCCACTGATGATGTCATGATGTCCGACCTGACCGTTCGATACCGGTCCCGATGTAGCGATCTCCCATTGGATTTGGTAGGGAGAACCGCTCGACACCTTCTGGCCTCTGGAGACATTCGTTCTGAACCGACCATCGCCACCGAAGGATAAAGGACGTGCGAGCGGCCGTACTGGTCGTACTGCCCGCGCCAGAGGCCTTAGACACATGCCCGATCTCCTCGGCAAGCTCTTGGGAAGTGAGGCCAGGCGGCGCGGACTTATGGAGGCGCGGCTGATTACCGATTGGGCGACGGTGATCGGCGAGACCATCGCCACCCGGTGCCAGCCGGTCAGCCTCAGCCGGGACGGCATTCTGCATCTCGACGTGACCGGCGGGGCTGCTCTGGAGCTGCAGCATGCCGAGCTGCAGGTGATCGAACGCATCAATACCTATTTCGGCCGCCAGGCGGTGACGCGATTGCATCTCCGCCAATCTCCGCCCAAACGGCGAAAGCTGACGCCCCCCGTCGCCCCGCCCCCAAAGCTCGATCAGGCAGAAGAGGCCGCCATCGACAAGGCGGTCGAGGGGGTCGGCGATGAGGCGCTCCGCAAAGCGCTCGCTTCCCTTGGCCAGACGCTCGGCCGCAAGGCGAAAGCATCCGGTCACTGAAGCGCCAATCCGGCCCTCATCACACCTCACCCATGAGCCGGGGATCATAGGGATAGGCCGTAAGCAGCTCGAATCCGTCCTCGGTGATCAGCACCTGATCTTCAAGCTTGATCGAAAAGTCACCACCCTCGGCGCCAACCAGGACTTCGACGCAGAGCGTCATGCCAGGCTCAAGCTGATAGTCATAAGAGCCTTCCACATATTGGTCGGGATAGGCGATGAGCGGCCATTCATCGCAAAGGCCGACGCCATGCATGAAGCAGCCATATTTCAGCTTTTGAAACTGGTCATCCAGCCGATGACAGTTCTTGACGATGTCAGGGATGGCGACGCCCGACTTCAGCATCTGCATGTTGGTCTGAATATGCTCAACGCTATGGCGCATGGCGTAGATCATGGCCTCGGTGGGGCGCTCGTCCCCTATCCACCAGGTGCGCGAGATGTCGACGCAGATGCCATAGGCGCCGACCAGGTCGGTATCGAAGGCGACGATCTCATTGTTCTGCACGATGCGCGCGCCGCATTCCTGGAACCACGGGTTGGTGCGCGGGCCGGACGTCAGCAGGCGGGTCTCGATCCATTCACCGCCGCGGCGGATATTTTCCGCATGCAGCACCGCCCAGATGTCGTCCTCGCTCATAGCACCGTCCGGTACGCCGGTACGCGCTGCGTACTCCATCTCCCGAATGGCGGTCTCGCAGGCGTGGCTGGCGCAGCGCATCGCCTTGATCTCGTCCGGCCCTTTGACGACGCGCGCTTTCTCGGTCAGCTCCTCACCGGGCATGATCTCGAAACCCTGGGCTTCGAGTGCGCGCAATCCGTGCAGCATGATCTTGTCCACGGCGATGCGCTTGTTGTTGCCGCCGTAGCTTTCGACGAGGATACGCACTTCGTTCGAAAAAACATCCGCCGCCACATCGATCTTGTCGCCACGGTCGAAATAGAAAAGATCGGCGCCGGAGCGCTGCTCGCGCACCAGCGGATTGAACTCGGAAAGAAACTTGCCGTTCTTGTAGTCCCAGATCACCATATAGCCATCGGCAAGCACCAGCACGGCGCGGAACGGGTTGTGGGTGTTCCAGAGCTGCATGTTGGTGCTGTCGGTGGCGTAGCGGATGTTCAGCGGATCGAAGACCAGAAGGCCGCCGAGTTCACGCGCCCGGATTCCCTGCACCAGACGTCTCCAGCGAAATTCGCGCATGGCGGCAAGATCGGGCAGTTCCAGCCCGGCCGCTTCCCATTCCCGATAAGCCAACAGCGTCGGGCCGATCTCGACCCGGTCCGCATCGTTCGGCGTTCCGTCGCCGAGCATGTCTCCTTGACTCGGATCGATCTTTCGCCGGTCTCGGTAGTGGCTGTCCATCGCTTCTCATCCTCTTTCCCGCCTGACCTCGACAGCAGGACGATGAAAGCGCTGGACGATTTTTACAACTCAGGACTGTTCACCGAGAATGCCCTTGAGAATCGAGCTCAGCGTCGCCGGGTCCTCGACGAACTCGCAGTGTGATCGGCTGTTGCATTCCGTGCTTTCGCGGCTCGCAAAAATCGGCTTCACGGAGCTTCCACCGACCGAACCGACAACGCTTTCCGTCTTCAATCAAGGCCCGCTCATCGAAGGTGATGCAGAGGTCTTGTTCGGCCCCTTTCGTTCCACCCGCATGGAAGAAGGGCGTGATCATCAGGCCCTCGGCCTCTATCTTGTGCGCCTGGTTGCCGAGCATTATGGCGGTGTCGGCAAGCTTGCCAATCGACCCGACGGCGATGGCGTGGAAGCCTCAATCAGTCTGCCGCTGGCTTCGACGGCCGATCCACCTCTTCAAGCCACCGGTAACCGCGCGCGCGCTCGGCCTTGATGCAGGCGAATGCAGGGTCGATCTTTTGGATCTTCTCCCTGATCGTCTTGATGTGCGCGACGATGGTATTGGGCTGAACGGTAATATTGGCAGCAGACATCAGATCCTCGATCGAGCGGACGCTGCCAGCATGCCTTGCGAGATCATCGAGGATCCAGAACTGGGTCAGAGACAGATCGATCTGCTGGTTCTTCCAAAAGGCGACGGACAGGCGGCCATCGATCTGAAGATTGGAGTGTTCGGCGATTGGCCTTTCGCGATCAGTGCTGAGATCACCTTCGCTTGCAGCGCCTCTGGTCAATGTTTCGACACGGCGGATC
>JBPCVQ010000353.1:0-4328 GCA_051010395.1 Geminicoccaceae bacterium
CCGAAGAGCAGAAGGTCTATGACAAATATTGGGCGTCGATCCGGGACTACATGCTGGAGCGCCAGCAGGGCTGGATCCTCGGCAATGGTGATGTCATGGCCGAGTGGGACGACTATGTCGCCGAGCTTGAGCAGCGCGGCCTGAACGACGTGCTTGGCGTGATGCAATCCGCTTACGATCGCCAGTACTCCGACTCCTAACCTTGAGAAATCCCCGGCGGGGCGATGCCATCGCCGGGGGGACTTCCACCGTCCTGCAAAAGAAAGCCGACCCCGCATGTCCGCCGACCTGCTGATCGACGACCTGATGCCTCTCGATGAACCGAAATCCGGTCAGTTGATGATCGCCTACGCGCCGACCGGCGAGAGCGAGGTCTACGAGAACCCGCCGCGCTTTTCCTGGATACCGGTGATCGACGCGGATGCGCGCTATGTGCTCCGGGTGTCTGTGGACCCTGAGTTCGACGCCTCGGCGACCATGCTGTTCGAGGACATCGAGATCAATTTCTTCACGCCCGATCGAGCGTTCGAGCCCGGGCGTTATTTCTGGCAATACGCCGTTTGGAACGCTGCGACCGGTCAGCCGGCTTCGACCTGGTCGACGGTTCGCTCGTTCGATCTCGCCGAAGGTCTGGCCGGCCCGGTCTTGCCGACAAGGGCCAGGCGCTACGAGAACGTCGATCTCGCCCGCCCGAGACTCTGGCTCGGTCCCGACGCCCTGAAGGCGCTCGCGAAGGACGTCAAAAAAAATCCGGAGCATTGTGGCTGGTCGACGTTCTACGATAAGTCCGTCCTGCCCTGGCTGGACCGAAAAATCATCCAGGAGCTGCCGCCCTATCCCGGCAATGTCCGGGTCTCGGATGTCTGGCGCGCCAACTACATTCTCTGCCAGGAAGTCATCTACGCCATTCGTCACCTGGCGATCGCCGGGCGCGTCCTCGGTGACGAAAAACTTCTCGATCGTGCAAAGGATTGGCTGCTAGCTGTCGCTGCTTGGAACCCCAAAGGCACGACCTCGCATGCCTATACCGACGAGTGGGCGTTTCGCATCACCTCGGCGCTCGCCTGGGGCTATGATTGGCTGTACGACCACCTCACCGAGGCGGAGCGGGAAACGGTTCGGACGGCGCTCAGCACGCGCGCGGAAGAGATCGCCGATCACGTCAGGTACCGCGCCAACATCCATCTTTTTCCCTATGACAGCCACGCGGTGCGCGCCCTTTCGGCGGCACTGACACCGGCCTGCATCGCCCTTCTCGGCGACGAACCCAAAGCCAAGGTTTGGCTCGACCACACGCTCGATTTTCTGTTCACAGTGTACTCGCCTTGGGGTGGCAAGGACGGCGGCTGGGCGGAGGGGCCGCATTACTGGATGACCGGCATGGCCTATCTGACCGAAGCCGCCAACCTCATCCGGAGCTTCACGAAGCTCGATCTCTACCAACGGCCGTTCTTCCAAAAGACCGGCGATTTTCCGCTCTACACCAAAGTGCCCGGCACCAGGCGCGCCTGCTTCGGTGACGATTCCACGCTCGGCGATCTGCCCTGCCTCAAGGTCGGTTACAATCTCCGGCAATTCGCTGGCGTCACCGGCAATGGCCACTATCAGTGGTATTTCGATGAGGTGAAGCGGCAGGACCCCGGCACTGAGATGGCCTTTTATAACTACGGCTGGTGGGATCTGAATTTCGACGAGCTGGTCTACCGCCACGACTTTCGGGAGGTCGAGGCGAAGCCGCCTTCGGATTTGCCGCGTCTTAAATGGTTCCGAGATGTCGGCTGGGCCGCCATTCAGCTACACATGGACGATCCGACGAAGCATATCCAGTTCCTCTTGAAGAGCAGCCCCTACGGCTCGGTCAGCCATAGCCATGGCGATCAGTGCGCGTTTCAGATGTCAGCGTTCGGCGAGGATCTCGCCATTCAGAGCGGCTACTACGTCGCCTTCAACAGCTCGATGCACCGGGACTGGCGGCGGCAGACGCGCTCGAAAAACGCCGTTCTGATCGACGGCAAAGGCCAGTATGCCGGTGCCGACAAGGTGCGTGCCATGCAGGCCAAAGGCGAGATCCTGGAAGCCGAGGAGCGCGACGATCACATCTACCTTCGCGCCGACGCGACGCCTGCCTACGCCGCCGCCAACGCGGATGTCACCCGCTATGAGCGCGAGGTCTATTTCATCCGGGATAGCTATGCCGTGATCATCGATCGGATCGAGGCGACGCGTGGCGTCACCGTCGACTGGTTGATCCACGCATCCGGCCTCATGGAGTTCGGCGGCGACAGTTTTCGTTACACCGGCGAGAAAGCGGGTTTTTATGGCCAGTTCGTCTATAGCTCGTCCGGCAGGCCCGAGCTGTCCCAGGAGGAAGGGTTCAGCGGCGTTGATCCCGCCGAGTTCGAGGACTTAGCCAAGAGCTGTCATCTCGAAGCCCGCTTTCCCGAGGCAAACGAGCACATCATCGCGACACTCCTGGTGCCCTACCCGAAGTCGGCCCCGAAACGGCTTTTCCAGTTCATCGACGACCAGGGCTACACCGCCAATCTCTACATCACCGACAGCGACGACCAGCAATTCAAGATCGTCATCCCCAAGAGCTTTGGCGTGACGTGAGATCATGAAGATCACCAATGCCGAGGTCTTCCTGACCTGTCCCGGCCGCAACTTCGTCATCCTCAAGATCGAGACCGACCAGGGCGTGGTCGGCTATGGCGACGGCACGCTGAACGGCCGCGAGAAGCCGGTGGTCAGTTGTCTCCAGGACTGCGTCATCCCGATGCTGATAGGCATGGACCCGAGGCGGATCGAGGATGTGTGGCAGCTCCTCTACCGCGGCGCCTATTGGCGGGGCGGGCCGGTGGCCATGTCGGCGATCGCCGCGGTCGACCTCGCCCTTTGGGACATAAAGGGAAAGATGGCCGGCATGCCTGTCTACGACCTCTTGGGCGGTCGCAGTCGAGAGAAGCTGCAGCTCTACGGCCATGCCGCAGGCAGGGATATCGCGGCGACCATCGATGCCGTCTCCGCCTGGATCGAGCAGGGCTATCGAACCGTGCGCGCGCAGACCGGCGTTCCTGGCCTGAACACCATCTACGGCGTCCAGTCGTCCAGCAATCCCGGCATCGGATCAGCGCCCCCGCGCGCCGATCTGCCGCCGGTGCATCAGTGGGACAGCGACGCTTATCTCAAGGTCGTGCCAGAGCTGTTCGAGCAGCTCGCGCTAACCTTCGGCGATCAGGCCCGATTCCTCCACGACACCCACCATCGTCTCCGCCCGATCGAGGCGGCGCGGCTCGCCAAGGAGCTGGAGCCCTTCCATCTCTTCTGGCTCGAAGACGTCTGCCGCCCGGAGCTCGCCGAGCGCTTCCGGCTGATCCGTTCGGCATCGACCACGCCGCTCGCCCTTGGCGAAGTCTTCCACACGATCCAGGAATGCCAGCCCTATATCGAAGAGGGGCTGATCGACTTCATCCGGGTCGCCGCGATCCACGCGGGCGGCATCACCCACACCCGGCGCATCATCGACTTTTCCGCCCTGCACGATGTCCGCATCGGCCTGCACGGTCCGCCTGATGTTTCGCCGATCGGCATGGCGGCACAAGTGCATCTGGGCGCCTGGGCACCGAACTTCGGCGTGCAGGAATGGGCGGTCTTCCCCGCCTCTGAAATGGACGACGTGTTCCGCCACGAGCACTGGATCGAGCGCGGCCACGTCATCCCGTCAGAAGCCTCCGGTCTCGGCGTGACCTTCAACGAGACAAATGCCAAAAAACACGAATTCAAGCGGTCCTATCTCGGCGTCAACCGCCTGATGGACGGGACAGTCTGGAACTACTGAAACAGGAGAACATCATGCGTCATCAAGGCAAGGTCGCCATCGTCGCGTTTGCCTCGCAGGCGGCGAGAGACGACGGCGGACCGGGTGCGGTTGCCTATGCCGCTTCCAAGGGTGCCGTCACGACCTTGCCCCGCAGCCCCGCAGCCTCGCAAAAGAACTGTCGCCGCGAATTCGTATCAGCGCCATCTGCCCCGGCATGATCAACACCGACTTTCACAACATCTTCACCAAGGACGAAGCCCGTAACGACGTCGCCGCCGCCACACCGCTGAAACGCGAGGGCCGTGCCGACGAAGTTGGCAATCTCGCTTCCGACGAAGCCTCCTTCATCAACACCGCCAATATCGACATCAACGGCGGCAGACTCTTTTCGTAACAGTAAGGAAAATTCGAACCATGTCCCAAGGCTTCACCGACGACCACCGCGACAAGTTGAGAACGATCAGCACCGCCACACTCGCCACCTGCTTGTTCAAGCGCGGCCTGCGCA
>JBPCVQ010000354.1:0-21136 GCA_051010395.1 Geminicoccaceae bacterium
TGGGACCGCTATCACACCGACGACATCGAAGCGCCCGCCGTTCCCCCGCTCGGCCTCGACGAGATGGACCATCTCAGCCGCAACCTGCATTTTTGCCAGTGTCGCGATCAATTCTCGATGACCGTCGATGATCGGCGGCGCGCGCGCCACGGCTATTACGGCATGATCAGCTTTATCGACGACCATATCGGTCGGATCATGGACGTGCTGGAAAAGACCGGGCTTGCCGAAGACACCATCGTCATCTTCACCTCGGACCACGGGGACATGCAGGGCGAGCGCGGCATGTGGTTCAAACAGCATTTCTTTGAACGGGCCGCGCAAATACCCTTCATCGTCACCGCGCCGGAGCGCTTCAAGCCGGGGCGCGTATCAGAGAGTATCTCGCTCCTAGATCTCGCCCCAACCCTGGTCGATCTCGCCGAGCCCGGTTTCGATGGGTTCGCCGAGCCGATGGACGGCGCGTCGCTTCTTAAGGCGCTCAACGGCGACGCCAGCACCCTGCCGGACAGCGTGGTCTCCGAGTTCGCGGCCGACGGTTCGACGGGACCCAGCCGGATGCTTCGGAAGGGTCCCTGGAAGCTCATGGATCTCGAAGGCAAGGACACGCTTCTCTACCACATCCCTGATGACCCGACTGAGGTCACCAACCTCGCCGATGGCAGCGCCCATGCCGAAACGCGCGCCTCTCTCGAAGCTGAACTCCATGCGCTTTGGGATCTGGATGCCATGTACGAAAAAATCCGCGCCAGCCAGAAACGGCGGCTCGCCATTCACCAGGTTACGGGCGGCGATCCCACCTATGTGCACGAGGTTCGCTACGACGACGCCCATCGCTACGTACGCAATGCCGGCGCCGCCGACACCAAGGCGAAAGCACGCCTGCCGCGGGTCGCAGAACCCAAACCGGATCGGCAGTAAGCTGCAGTGCTGATCAAGGATTGGGCTTCTCATTGCAGGCGAATTTACTGGCTGTATCCGCAGGCATTTTTTCGCAGTCTAATGGCTCGCACTTGATGAACGTATGCAGCTCATTCCGATGATGCTGGAAGTGCGACAGTTAGGCGTAGAAATTGGCTGATCTGGGGACTCATCTCCCAACGAAAGACTTACCGTTCATTATATCGTCTCACTGGATAGCGATACCGGCTTGGCACCGCGAACTAATTTTGACGTGTACAAGGAATGTTTTCTCCCCGGCAGGTATTGGCACGCTTTACGCATTCGATCCTCAGGCCGGCAAGGTCTGGAGCTACCGGGCATAGCTGCCACAACCACGGTCGGCGGGGCCGAACGGCCGCTTTCCTGATCCAGGGGCCGACGCGGCGAAAAGCCGGCCTTCCGAGCATTCATGCCCCTAACCAGCCACTCGGCGCTGAACTTGACTTGTCTCAGGGAGCTTGCAACGAGCAGTACTGTCAGGTTGCTCCCGATGGTGATGCCAACCGTCTGCTCGACGGCTTCCTGGGCCGCGCTGACGGCCGCTTTCTTGACGTCCTCTTTCAACGGTTGATCACCGACGACCTTGACGTTGCGCTGGGCAAAGCTGATGCCATGGGCGCCGACGTTCTCGAGGATGCCGCGGACGCCGGCGACTTTGTGAGCAGGCAGATTGTCCATCACGACGATGTCACCAGGGCTCAGCGTCGGCGCGAGGCAATGCTGGAGATAGGTGCGAAAAGCCGCGCCGTCCATGCGATCATCGATCATTCAGGGTGCTGTGATCCGGTCAAACCGAAGGGCCGCGATGAAGGTCAGCGTTTTCCAGTGTCCATGAGGCATAGGGCAAACCAGACGCTCGCCGATCGGACAGCGACCATAGAGCCTCGTCACCTTTGTGACGGCACCAGTTTTCCGACCTCTCCTTTCCCTCAGAACTCAGCTACTATTGCAGAAGACGCTGGATGCCGACCTCCGCCCTCGCAAGCGCATCATCGAGAGGCGCACCATCCAGCCAGATCTCCTGCAGGCATTTCGTCATGACATCGTGGATCTCATCATAGCCGTTGGTTACGGGTAGATCGCGGCCGAAATCCGCACTGCGGCGATAGTCGAGACGGTGTGAGAGGGTCGCGTAAGCATCGCTTTCGAGAACCGACATCCTGACCGCAAGGTGACCTGTGCGCGCCCAATCAAAGTTGTGGTCATTGAGCCAGGACAGGAGCTGCATAGCCGCGTCATAGGCCTCCGGTCGCTCGGTCTTCAAGCTTAGCGGGATAGCCCATAGATGCGAGTCCGCCCATGTGGCGGGGCTGTCGAACAGTGTCGGAAAGTCGGTGACATCATACTCATTCAAGCTGACCTCGCCTCTCGAAACCATCTGGTCGTAAAGATCGACGGCCCAGGTTCCGTTGATGAGAATGGCGACCTCGCCGTCCAGAAAGGCTTGTTGAGCAGCTTCATAATTATGGGCTGGGTTGGCGAAACCGGCATCGAAGAGATCGGTAAAGGTGGTGATCGCAGCGCGCATCTGGGCACTGTCAACCAGTGCCTCGCCACCGTCGAAGATATTCTCCCCCTGTTGCCAGAGAAGGGAGAGCACCGAGCGTACGCCAATCGGATATTGTACGAAATCCGCAGCAATATAGGACTTGCCGGTAGCCTCCTTCACCAGCTTCGCATGCTGCAAGAGTTCGCCGGGACTCGCCGGCAGGGCGGGCCGGCCATCATTGCCGATCAATCCAGCCTCGGACAACAAAGATAGATTGATGTGCCAGAGATTGGCATGGAGGTCGAAGGGCACCGCCACGATCTGATCGTCGATCGTAGCGGCATCGACCGCCGCCTGCTGCCAGTCATCGATATCGACGCCGGCGCCAGACAAGTCTTCCCGGAGCGGCGCAAGCAAGCCGGCGGCTGCAAAGTCGGGAAGGCGATGACGATGGAGAAGATGGATGTCGGGCGGCGCACCATTGGCATAGGCGGTGATCAATCGAGGATAATAATTGTCCCGCTGCGGTGGCAGTAGATCGACGGTGATACCGTTGTCCGCGGTGCTGAACGCACTGAAGATCGACTGAACGATGCAGGCCTCGCCATTGGCTTGTTCGATATTCGTGCTTTCGTCGATGCAGGGGTCGAAGAACCGATCGACCTTAAGCTCGATATCCGCATGGGCATCACTGGGGTCGAGCATCGTCACAGCCAGCCAAATCAGCCCAATCACCAAACCGAATTTCGCTTCGCTCATCCGCCCCCAATCTTGCGCATGAAGCCCAGGCCTGGCACATCGTCAAAGACACCGCCAGGCCTGGGCCTTGTCCCCCCGACAAGAACGAGAACAGTTGAGAAGGCCAGGTTCATCCTTCCCTGCCACCATTCCGCTTCAATTCGCCGTTCGGGCCTCCAGGCATGGCGTCCTTCGGAATGACGGCGCCGCGATGGCGAACCACCTTCCCTGCGAGGCGATGACCAAGCCTTGCCGCGTCCGCAGGCGACCAACCGAGCAGGCGACCGGCGAGGTAACCGGCATTAAAGCTGTCGCCTGCGGCGGTGCTGTCAACCACATGATCGACCGGTGTGGTCGCGATCATCTCCTCTCCGTCATCGGCAGCGAGGAAACAGCCGGCAGCACCCAGTTTGACCACGACTTCGGCAACCCCTTGCTTGCGGAGGCGCGCTGCCACCGCGGCCGGTCCGGTATCACCGAATAGCGCCTGCTCATCGTCGAATGTCGGTAAGGCTATTTCGGTCCGCGTAAGGACGGCCTGGAACGCGGCTCTGGCCTCTTTCATGTTCGGCCAGCCGGCCGGCCTGAAATTCCCATCGAAGGCCACCTTGCCACCCGCTTCGCGCACATCATCCAGAACCTTAAGCAAGGCGCTACGCTGCAGGTCATCGAGGACCGAGAGCGTAATGCCTGAGAGATAGACCAGATCGACGCCTTTGAGGGCCGATGCAAGCTTTCCGCCCCGCCCGTCTCGCAGAAGATCCCGCGCCGCGGATTGTCCCCGCCAGTATGTAAAACTGCGCTCACCAGCCTCATCGGTGCTGATGGTGTAGAGCCCCGGCAGGCGGCCTTCCATGCGGGTCACCAAGCCGGTGCCGACGCCCTCCTCATGCCAGCATCTGAGCATCGCCTCGCTATAGGCATCATCGCCAAGCGCCGTGATATAATCGACTGCGATATCGCAACCATCGGTCAGCCTGGCGAGGTATACTGCCGTATTCGACGTGTCGCCGCCAAACGCCAGCTGAAGGTTCGAAGGGCCGATATGCGCCAGCTCGACCATGCATTCGCCGATGCAGGCGACGCGTATGCCCGCAGGCTGCCCTGCGTTCGAACCGAATGTCGACAGCGTCACGCCGCCCTACGCCGGCCGGGCGCCACCTGCTCCAGCACCTGCTCGGCGATCGCCATGGAGGCAGTCAGCCCTGGGCTCTCGATGCCGAGGAGATTGATCAACCCGGCAACGCCGTGATCGGCCGGCCCCTGGATGACGAAATCGGCTGCAGGTTCGCCTTTGGCCGAAAGTTTCGGCCGGATGCCGGCATAGCCTGGCTCGATCGCGCCATCCTTGAGGCCGGGATAATAGCTCCTGATGGCATCGTAGAAGGCATCGGCGCGTCTGAGATCAACGTCGTAGTTCAGCTCATAGATCCACTCGACATCCGGTCCGAACTTGACCTGACCTCCGAGGTCGATGGTGACGTGAACGCCGAGCCCGCCCTCTTCCGGCACGGGATAGACCAGATGCTTGAAGGGCCTCGCCCCCATCAAGGTGTAGTAGTTGCCCTTGGCGAAATGGCCTTCGGGAACGAGGCTTCGATCCAAGCCATCGAGCTTCCTCGCAATATTCGGCGCAAACAGGCCGGCGGCGTTCACCAGCATGCTGCTGCTGAGCGACATCGGCTCATCTCCACCGATCTCCAGCTCGAACCTGCCGCCGGTGATCCGTCCCTGCAGCAGGGGCGCGTTGAAGGCGAGGAAGGCGCCGTGATCCTCGGCATCCCCTTGATAAGCGAGCATCAGGCTGTGGCTGTCGATGATGCCTGTCGAGGGTGAAAGCAGGGCTCCGGTGCAGGCGACCTCCGACTCAAGGGCGCACACTTCCTCGGAGGAAAGCCACGTCAGATCGTCGACGCCGTTGGCCGCCGCCTTCGCCTTGATCTGCTGAAGCGTCTGGTTCTGCGCCTCTGATGTGGCGACGATGAGCTTGCCGCAGCGTCGATAGGGCACCCCCTTCTTCTCGGCATAGTCATAGAGCATCGCCTTGCCGGCAACGCAGGTGCGCGCCTTCAAAGATCCCGTCGGGTAGTAGATGCCGGCGTGGATCACCTCGCTGTTGCGCGAGCTGGTGCCGGTGCCGATCATGTCTTCAGCCTCGACCACGATCGTTTCGACGCCGGCCATCGCCAGCGCCCGCGCCACGGCAAGCCCAACGACACCAGCACCGACTACCACCGCATCAACATGTTCCATCAGGCAATGGTCTCCTTTTCCGACGTCGGGCAATTCCACGGGTGATGTAGCACCTTGCGCTGCAGCCCTGGTGAACCGTCAGCTTCGCGTGATCTCGTCAATCTCGTCCTGGCTCATGCCCGCTGTGCGGGCTGCGTCCTGGATCTCCTGCCAGCTTGTCTCATCGACGTCCACCCCCTTTTCCAACCGCTGCTTTCGCTGGATCGCCTCAGGTTCGCCCGGCATCAGGATTTGCTCGAAGCCTTCTCGCAGCTTGGCGCTCTTGGCGTAATCCACCATGGCCTCGGCTTCCCGGCGGCAGGCCTCGGCATCGCCGATCGCGCCGGGGTCGATGATGATCGACAGCATATTGTTGATGGCGCCGCCTGTACGCGCGTGCCCGGGCTGCAAGGTCCAGCCGCCGGTGAGCGCACCTGCGAACAGTTCGCAAATCAGGGCCAGCCCCGATCCCTTGTGCTCGCCCATCGCGACCAGCGCGCCAAGACGCTCGGGAAACATCTGGCCCGCATCCGTCGTCGGCCGGCCTTCACCGTCAAGCAGGCTGCCATCCGGGACCGGCACACCCTTGTTCTTGGCGACACGCGCCTTGCCCATGGCGATCTTGCTGGTCGCCATATCCAGCAGCACCAGCGGGTCGCCGTCTCGTCCCGGCATGGCGGCGCTGTAGGGATTGGTGCTGATCACAGGCTCGGCGGCGCCATGCATCGCGACAATCGGGTTGTTGTCGACGACATTGACATAATGCATTGAGGCAAAGCCGTTTTTCGCACAGAGCTCGGACCAGTAACCGATCCGGCCGATATGGAAACTATTGCGTAGAGCTACGATGGCAGCTCCCTGCTCCCGAGCCTTGGACATGCCCAGTTCCATGGCCTCGAAGGCGATTACCTGACCGAAGCCACGCTGGCCGTCGATCACCAGGATCGGACCCTTGTCGCTGATCACATCCGCATGTTTGTTCGGCTGGAGATTGTCCTCGGTCCAGCAGCGGACATAGAGCGGCAGCATGCCGACGCCGTGTGAATCGTGACCGGCCAGATTGGCCGCGACCAGATGATTGGCAACGAGCTCAGCCTCCCGCTCGCTGCTGCCGACACCCCGGCAGATAGCCATGGTTAGCTCATGAAGCTTGTCGCTCGGCACGATCGGCATAGGTCTTTTCCTTCTTAGGCCCCCTGATCATGCAAGCGTAGTCCAGGCAAATGGCGGACGCCAAGCACTCGCGGCGTTTTCGCGTTCTATGGATGTACTCCAGCGATGCGACGAGAGCGTATGACATCTCTCGCTTGCCATGAACCCGTTGAATTTCCGGGATCAACGCTGCCGGATCGGCGACTTGGGTAATGTGGTCACACCGCTAACCTGCGAGCCGGCTTACCGGCCGGAACAGCGAACGGCCGCCCGCTTTGAACGACAAGATCGCCGCCTGCCCCGCCTTCGATGTCAGCCAGTCCGCTAGGCTCAAGGCGTCTTTGGCGTTCAGGCCGGGATGACGCCCGGGATTGACGCGAATGATGCTGTAGACATTGTCGAGGAGGGGATCGTGGGTAGATTCGTCGTCGGCAAAGAGCGTTTCGAGATTTCCAGGATTGCCGAAGGTCGCCCATGTGGCCTCGTCGGTCAGCGTATAGGCCTCGGTATTGACCGCGATGTTCAGTGTTGCGCCCTGCCCTGATCCGCTTACCCGATACCAGCCTTTGCTCTGCTCGCTGCCGCTCTCCTTGACGGGGTCCAAGCCTGCTTCCCGCCAGATCCGCCGCTCGGCTCTGTGGGTTCCGCTATCATCACCACGCGAGAGAAAGAGCGAGCGGCTTGCGGCGAGGGCGGCGAATGCTGTCGCGACACCCATGCTGTCACGGACACCTGCCGGGTCAGCCTCCGGCCCCACAATGACGAAACGATTGCGCATCACGCGCCGTCGATCGACACCGTAGCCTTTCTCGATGAACGCTTCCTCGTCCTCGGGTGAATGAACCAGAACGATGTCGACATCGCCACGCGCTGCCAGGTTCAAGACAGCCCCGCTTCCCGCCGTGACCGCCCTTACCTCGATGTCATGCTCGGCTTTGAACGCTTCGATAAGATGCGCGAGAAGGCCGGAATTCTCGGTCGACGTGGTCACGCCAAGGAACAGCGGCTCCTGACATCGACCTTCCCCGGACGCCAGCACACCTGCGCCGATTGCCAGGCAGAATAAGAGATGGTGAAGAAACCAGCGTCGCCGCAAAACCCCATCCAAGTCCTGGTCTTGTCCGATCCGTTTCTGTCTTGGCCGTCTTCGAGATCATGGCCTATCCAAGGAAAAAAACAAAGCCATTCAGGAGCCAAGCTTCGACGGAACGGTAATCGATCGCAGATTGTTTCACCGCATGGTGGGTGGCGTTGACGCGGGACGAAGCGAGCCGCGGATGCTGGTGACAGCCTCGATCAACTCGACAAGCTCACGGCAACGTATCTCCGCTTTCGCCTGATGGAGAAAGGACACACAGCTGGGATCATCGATGAAATGCTTTTCTTCGATCAGTTCGGCACACATCTCGGCTCGCTCGGCTGCTGAGAAGAAGCAGTCGAGGATAGCCTGCACATATTGCCAATAGGCATCTGCGCCGGAATACCGTCTGAGCTTGTCGGTGGCCCCCACATGCAACATCAGCATCTGGTGGAGTTCCGGCTGTGATCCTCTTAGGAAACGCTCGCCCCAGCGTTCAAGCCAGGCAACGATATCTTCGCCCCGAAGTGTTGACATCCCCCGCCCCGTTTTCATCGTTCAGCTTTCCATGCGTTAAGTCTACAATCAGCAATGGAATGAAAAATGTGAGATAGTTCACAGTTCATCCAGATTTTTATCGATTTTTATCGATATTGACCGGAATCGTCGCGCCTGGAACCCGAAGCTCTGACATGTATATGACAACCGGCAGATCGAAAGCGCGACAGCGTGTTCTGGTGATTGCCAATCCGACCGCAGGTCATGCCAACCGTGCCCGGTTCAAGGCGATCATCGAGCGCATCGAAGGCCATGGCTCCGCCGTCACGACCTATGAGACCAAAGCGACTGGTGATGCCGAACGATGGGTTCGAAACATCGACCGTGCCGCCTTCGATGTCATCGCCGCAGCCGGAGGAGATGGAACGATCAACGAAGTGCTGAACGGCCTGCCTGCGAATGCCCCCCCGCTCGCCATCCTGCCCCTTGGTACCGTCAATGTGCTGGCAAGGGAAATCGCGCTGCCGCCATCGATCGATGCTATCGCTGATGCGGTCGCCTTCGGCCCGGCCCGGCCGATCAACCTTGGTGAAGTAAATGGGCGGCGCTTTGCCGTCATGGCCAGCGTCGGGCTGGATGCCAGGGCCGTGGAAGGCGTCAATCTCAACCTCAAGCGGCATATCGGAAAGTGGGCCTATCTTTTTGAAACATTGAGACAGATCATTCTCTCGCTACCATCAGCCTTTCAATTGCGCCTCGACGATGCGGAAAGCGAGGCGTATGGGGTGGTCGTCGCGAATGGGCGGCATTATGGGGGCCGCTACGTGACTTCGCCCGCCGCCCATCTTGAGAAGCCGAGCCTGGATGTCTGCCGCCTGACCCGACCAGGTCGCCTCGCCGCTCCCGGTTATCTCCTATCGTTGTTTCTGGGCCGCTTTGCTCTGCGTACCGACGTTGAGATCGTTGAGGCGACCGATCTCGAGATCCTTGGCCCGGTCGGCGCGCCGGTTCAGGCAGATGGCGATATTCTCTGCCGCTTGCCCGCAACCATCCGGATTTTACCGTCGGCTGTCGATCTTGTCTTTCCGGCAACAGCGAAGGACGCCCGAGCGCACGTGCCGTGACAGCTTCCAGGCTGATGATATCAGGGTAAGCTCCCCCCCTCCACCGAACAGATAAGCGAAACCACCATGCCTTCTGAAAAAAACGCCGCTCTCGCGTCAGTTCGCAGCCGCCTCGGCAAGGCGGCCTTGATGGATGAAGGCGTTGCGATTGCCGAAGCGTTGCGATCGGCGGAAATCGAGGATGCGGTCCGAGCAAAGATCGTATCGAGGGCAACCCATCTGGTCCGATCGATCCGCGAGCAGTCCGACCCAGGCCTGATGGAAGTTTTCCTGGCGGAATACGGCCTCTCGACCGACGAGGGTGTCGCTTTGATGTGCCTTGCCGAGGCACTGCTCCGCGTGCCCGACGACGACACCATCGACGCCTTGATCGAGGACAAGATCGCGCCATCGGCCTGGGGCAAGCATCTCGGCCATTCGAGCTCATCGCTGGTCAATGCGTCGACCTGGGCGCTGATGATCACCGGCAAGGTGCTGAATGATGAGGACCAAAATGGGCTGATCGGCGCGCTGCACGGAGCCATCCGCCGCCTCGGCGAGCCCGTCATTCGCACCGCTGTCGAGCATGCCATGCGCGAGCTCGGTCAGCAGTTCGTCCTCGGCCGCGACATCGAGGAAGCGATGGAGCGGGCCGCCAAGTACGAGACCGAGGGCTTCACCCACTCCTACGACATGCTCGGCGAGGCGGCGCGCACCGAAGCGGACGCCAGGCGCTATCATCTCGCCTATGCCAGGGCCATCACCATCCTTGCCGCGGCCTGCAACTCGACCGACAGCCGAAAGAACCCCGGCATTTCAGTCAAGCTCTCGGCCCTCCACCCTCGCTATGAGGCGCTGCAGCAGGGTCGCGTCATGGCGGAACTGATGCCGCGCGCAAAATCGCTGGCACTGCTCGCCAAATCGGCGGGCATGGGGTTCAACATTGATGCCGAAGAAGCGGACCGGCTCGATCTCTCGCTTGATGTCATCGAAGCCCTCCTTGCCGATCCCGCGATGCGCGGCTGGGACGGCTTCGGCGTGGTCGTTCAGGCCTACGGCCCGCGCGCGCGCCACGTAATCGACTGGCTGTACGCGCTCACCGAAAAGCTCGATTGCCGGCTGATGGTAAGACTGGTCAAGGGGGCCTATTGGGACACGGAGATCAAACGCGCGCAGACGCTCGGTCTTCAAGGCTTTCCGGTGTTTACCCGAAAAGCTTCGACCGATGTCTCTTATATCGCTTGCGCCAAGAAACTGCTGGCGATGACCGATCGGATCTACCCGCAATTCGCTACCCACAACGCCCATACCGCCGCCGCCATTCTCGAACTCGCCTTGGATCACAACAGCTTCGAGTTCCAGCGTCTGCACGGCATGGGTGAGGCGTTGCATGACAAAGTGTTGAAAACCGAGGGAACGCGCTGTCGGATCTACGCCCCGGTCGGCGCGCATCGGGATCTTCTCGCTTATCTCGTGCGACGGCTCCTGGAAAACGGCGCGAACAGCTCATTCGTGAACCAGATCGTCGACGAGGACGTGCCGCCCGAAGAGGTCGCGGCCGACCCCTTCACCGCCGTTATCGAAGCTCTGCCCCATGCCGCACACCCCGGCATCGCGCCGCCGCCCGCCCTCTACGGCGCTGATCGCAAGAACGCCAAAGGCTGGGATCCGACCGATCCGCTCGACCTCGCCGAAATCGAGGCGGCGCGCATGCCATTCGCATCGGAAACCTGGCAGACAGCACCGATGATAGCAGGCCCCGTCACGGGCGGCGCTCGGCGAAAAATCCGCAATCCGGCCGATCAGAACGACCTCGTCGGCGAGGTGATCGAAGCCTCCGAGGCCGACATCGCGACCGCCTTGACTGCGGCGCGAGCCTGGTCGGACCGACCGGCATCCGAGATTGCTGCCGTCCTGAACCGTGCTGCCGATCTCTACGAAACCCATACCGGCGCCTTCTTCGCGCTCGCTGCGCGCGAGGCCGGGAAAACCTTACCGGACTGTATTGGAGAACTCAGAGAGGCCGTTGATTTTCTTCGTTATTACGCGACCGAAGCAATCCGCCTGCAAGATCTGCCGCCCCGTGGCATCATTGCCTGCATTTCGCCCTGGAATTTCCCGCTTGCCATCTTCACCGGTCAGATCTCGGCGGCCCTTGCCGCCGGCAACGGCGTGATCGCCAAGCCTGCTGAAGCGACGCCGCTGATCGCCTCGATGGCCATCGGCCTCCTGCATCAAGCGGGCGTGCCGCGGGACGTGCTCCAGCTCCTGCCGGGGACGGGCCCGGTGGTCGGCGCAGCACTCGCTGCCACACCTGGTATCGCCGGCCTTTGTTTCACAGGCTCGACCGCGACCGCCCAGACGATCAACAAAGCCATGGCCGAACATCTGGCGCCGGATGCTCCCCTCATCGCCGAGACCGGCGGCCTGAACGCCATGATCATCGACAGCACTGCCCTTCCCGAACAGGCGGTGCGCGACATTCTGACGTCGGCCTTTCAGAGCGCTGGCCAGCGTTGTTCGGCCCTTCGGGTCCTCTATGTGCAGGCCGACATTGCCGAAAACCTGAAGGCCATGCTGTTCGGCGCCATGGACGAGCTTTCCATCGGGGATCCTTGGGATCCAGCATCAGATATCGGCCCGGTGATTGAAGAGCAGGCGCGCGCAAAAATCCTCGCACATATCGAAACGGCGAACGGTGAGGGCCGGCTTCTAAAACAACTCACTGCTCCGGCCGGGGGCACCTTCGTCGGTCCTGCAGTGCTGAGCCTGGACGGCATTCAGGACTTGGAGGAGGAGATCTTCGGCCCAGTTCTTCATCTGGCCACCTTCGAGGCCGGCGAAATCGACCAGGTGGTGGCGGCTATCAACGGCACTGGCTATGGCCTGACATTTGGCCTGCACACCCGCATCGATGATCGGGTGCAGGCCATCGTCGATGACCTCATGGTCGGCAATATCTACGTCAACCGCAACCAAATCGGCGCAATCGTCGGCTCGCAGCCCTTCGGCGGCGAGGGTCTTTCCGGAACGGGCCCGAAAGCGGGCGGCCCATATTATGTGCAGCGCTTCAAGGCGGCGGAAAAAGGCAGCGCAGATGGTGCTGATGGGCGGCGGATCGGTGCCGATGAGGTAAACACAGCACTCGAGGCCCTGCCGCCAACGCCGATGGAAGAAATCGCTTTGATCGACCTCCCAGGACCGACGGGCGAAAGCAACCGTTTGTCCCTCCATCCGCGCGGCCCCATCCTCTGCCTTGGTCCCGGCAAAAGAGCGGCGATCGCCCAGGCCGAAGCTGTAAGAGCAGTCGGCTGCCCTGCTCTTCCCATCGCGCCGGGTCTCGATGACAGCCATGATGGTCTCGACGGCCACGTTGGCCTCGGTGCCATGCTCGATCTTACCGATCTGGGAGCAATCCCCGGTGTCACCGGCGTCGTATTCTGGGGTGACCAGGAGGCGGCACGACTGGCGAGGCAGGCGCTCGCGGCAAGACCTGGTGCGATCATTCCGTTGATCACCGATGCTGATGTCAGCCTCCAATGCCAGGTCGAACGCCATCTCTGCATCGACACCACGGCCGCCGGCGGCAATGCATCTCTTCTCTCGGAAGTCGCCGACTAGTCGCGTGACCATGCCGAATGGTTCACATAGGAAAAAGCATAACCATCTGAACTCATACCCAATTACGACACGCCGTATGAACTAAGTTGTGTATCATACCGTTAACCTATCAACATTCCGGTGTGCGTATCTCGATCGCGGCATGATCGCCTTGATGCGAACGCTTGACGGCCTACTAGGCCTGATAGTCGATCCGGCACAATGAGCGAGCATGAGGAAAGCGCCACCAATCAATGTTCAAGAAGAGCGACATCAAGATCGGCGTCATCTGGCGGCTGATCGAGGTCGTTGGCGCGGAATTCTTCGCCTTCTGCTCGTTTCTGGTACTGACCCGGCTCCTGGCACCCGAGCATTTCGGCGTTGTCGCACTTGCGACGATCCTGATCCTGGTGGCGCAGCTCGTCCTGTTTCAAGGCGTCGGCGAGGCACTGGTGCAGATCGAGGATATCGAGACGAGCTGGTTTTCCAGCGGCCTCTGGATGAATGTCGGCCTCGCAGCGCTCGCCGCCCTTATCCTGATCGCCGCCGCACCGGTCATTGCAACAGCCTTTTCCGAGCCGCGCTTCGCGCCAGTCCTGCGCGCCGTGGCGCCGCTCCTCTTGATCTATTCGATCAGCGGCATTCTCCAATCCAAGCTCCGCCGGGACCTCAAGCTGAAGGGCTTCGCCTTCGCCTCGATCCTGGCGACCCTGCTTGGTGCCGTGGTCGCGGCCATCATGGCGATCAACGGCTTCGAGGTCTGGAGCCTGGTCGGTCAGCAATGGGCCTACGCACTCACCAGCACCACCATGTTCCTCCTGCATGCCGGATGGTTACCGCAACCGATCATCAGGATGGCCCACATCAAGCGGCTCGCCGGGTTCGGCTTCAACACCATCGGTGCTGCCCTCCTCCGCTTCGCTCTTCGCCAGCTCGATCTTCTTTTTCTCGGCATTCACCTCCCGTCAAAACAGGTGGGCTTGTATTTTCTCGCCACGCGGATTTTGAACACGGTTGGACAGCTCACCTATTACTCGATCCAGCGCCTTGGCCTTCCCGTCCTGTCACGGCTGCAGAACGACCCTGTCCGCCAGCAAGCCGCGATCATCTCGACATTGCGGCTCACCTGCCTGGTCTGCCTGCCGATCTTTTTCGGCATGGCGATAACCGCCGATCTCATCATGCCGATCGTCTTCGGGGTGGAATGGAGCGGCAGCATCCAACCCTTCCGCATCCTCTGCCTGTTCACCATTTTCTATGCGCTCTCGCTGATCGCCAATCAGATCCTGCTGTCAGCCGGCTTCGCGTCCACCGTCTTTCGCCTTTCGATCATGAATGCCTTGGTCTTTGCAACCGCCGTTGCCTTCGCTGCTCCCCACGGCATCACGGCGACCGCGATCGCAGGCGGCGTTGCCAACACGCTTTGCCTTCCCGTCTATTTCTACGTCCTCCGCCAGAAATTCCGGCTCGATCTGTCACTTGTCGGCACCGACGTCCTCCCGATCTGGAGCGCTGCGATAGCTATGATCGCCGCCGTGATGACAGTGCGCTACACCCTGCTGAACGGCGTCGATCCACTTCTCACGCTCGGCCTTTCCATCGTCCTCGGTGTGTTGGTGTTCGCAGCTGCCATCTGGCTTTTGCGCCGCGACTACGTCGATGAGCTCACAACGATCGTTCTAGGCGATCGATCGCGCAATCACTCGTCCTGAATACCCTCCTTCAACGATGATCGACGGTCGTGTCGACGGCTGCTATCGGTACATCTCGACGGACGCGTTCACCAAAGCGGAGACAGCATGAAGACCATCGGTGTGATCGGCCTTGGCGACATGGGTTCGGGGCTTGCGAAAAACTTGCTGGCGTCTGGTTTCGAAGTCGTCGGTTTCGATCTCAGCCATGAGCGTATGCAGGCGTTTAAGCAGATGGGGGGCGTGCCCGCGATGGCCCCCGCAGACCTTGGCGCTAAGGTCGATGCCGCTTTTGTCATGGTGATGAACGGCGATCAGGCCAAGGCCGTGATTCTCGGCGATGGCTTGGCCTCGACGATGAAGCAGGACGGCGTCATTCTCCTCACCGCGACCATCAAACCGTCGGAGGCGCGCGACATCGCAGCCGGCCTGGAAGGCAGCGGCCTCCAGATGATCGACAGCCCGGTCAGCGGCGGCTTTCCCGGCGCCCAGGGCGGCACGCTCACCATGATGGCGGCGGGCAAGGACGACGTGCTGGCGCGCTGCCGCCCGATCATGGCGGCCGTGGGCCGCGACATTTACAAGGTCGGCGACGAGTTCGGCATGGGGCAGACGGTGAAGGCCTGCCTGCAGTCGATCATGGGCTCGATCGTAACCGCGACCACTGAAGCCGCAGCCCTTGCCGCGAAAGCCGGCGTCGATGGCGAGGCGTTTCACCAGGTGCTCAGCACATCGTCTGCCGGCTGCGGCCTCGCCAACACCGCGCTCGAAAACATCATTGATCGAAAGTTCGAGAAAACCGGCAGCCACATCCGCACCATGTACAAGGATCTGACCATCAGCATGGACATGGCGCGCGATCTCGGCGTGCCCATCCACACGGCGGCCGCCGCCATGCAGCTTTTTCAGGCCGGCATCACCAAATATCCCGATGGTGACAACTGGGCGGTCACACGCCTGACCGAGGAGATCGCCGGCGCAGAACTGCATCGCAAGGCCGGAGGCAAGCCATGAAGCTCGGCGTGATCACCGACGGGATTTCCCGTGATCTCGGCCATGCGCTCACCGTCATGGACGAGTTCGGCCTGGATTATGCTGAACTGCAGTTCATCGGCGAAAAAGAAGTCGGCGACCTCGACAGCGGCGAACGCGCCGCGGCGTTGGACTTGCTCAGGCGCCACAAGAAGAATGTCGCCTGCATTTCACGCCATGTCTTCGCAGGCATGCCGATGAGCACGAAACCGGGCGATGCCTTGCATACGCAGCATATGGAAGGCCTCAAGCGCTGCATCGAGATGGCGCATGAATTCGCCTGCCCGCTGGTGCGCATCATGTCCGGGCGAAAGGAAATGATCCTTTTCGGGCGAAACGGCGCCGAGCAATGGAACGTCGCCAAGGGGGCATGGGATGCCCTCCCCCCACTCATCGCGCCCGCGGTCGAGCTGGCCAAGGCGGAGGGTGTCACGCTCGTGGTCGAAACCGGCAACGGCACCATGATCAATTCCTGCTGGACCGGCAAGAAGCTGATCGACGACCTGGACGCCAAGGACGTCCTGAAAATCCTCTGGGACCCGGCCAACAATTGCTGGGCGCATGAAACAGCCTATCCCGACGGCTATGAGCTGATGCAGGGCGGCTATCTCGGTCATGTCCACATCAAGGATGTTTTCGTCGACACACCCAAGGCGACGCTCGAAGTGCGAAGAATGGGCGAAGGCCAACTTGCCGATCAGTTCCAGCCGATCAGCGACGCGCTGAACCGGGATGGCTATGATGGCGTCATTTCGTTGGAAAGCGTCTACCACCCAGGCGACGGCAATTTCGAAGCGGGCTTTCGCCAATGCATCCACAAATTCAGATCTATCTTCGCCTAGGTCGGGGGCGCCCGACAGCGCTGACCTTTGGCATTGGAGGCATTTGGTGGGGTTGTCGTTCCAGCAGGATGCGGAAAAAAGGACTGCGATGCCCGGCACGAACAACAATATCGTCTGCCGAAGCGGTAAAATGGCCTCATATCGGCCCGATGGGGTTGTTTTGCCGACGACGCAGCAGGCGGAGTTCGCACTGTAGCCAAGCGCATTAGACTTTTTCCAGAGCCTGCTGGTGGTGCGACCACATCATTTGCTTCCCCTGATCTCAGCCAGGACCGAGGGTTTGCGGTCATATTCGAAGGAGGCCGATGGGCATCCTTCTTATCGAACACACGATCAGCATCCTGGTTTCGATGTTCATTTGAAGAGGATCGTTAGCTCGATGTTAACCTCACCTTGATACGATGGCTCATGGACCATGCGATCCTGGAAATCCGTCCACGCACAAAAAGAGGGGCTGGGCACGGATTCCCAGGATCGCATGGACCAGAGATGTGTTTGACAGCATGAGTTTAACAAAAGGTTAAGCCGAGGCTGATGATCTGCTGGTTTCAATGGCAAAACAGTCGTGGGTGGACCAACCTGTTCTGACGTTGATCTCGTCTGGGAGAGAATGTTGAGCGTATCGATCGATTGTGTCGTTGATGTCAGGGCCAGGACCGGTGAGGGAGCGTTTTGGGATGTGGAGCGCCAGCGGCTTTGGTGGGTCGATATTCCAGCGGGCCTGGTCCAGTGTTTCGATCCGTCGAATGGCAACAATCGGCAGTGGGATTTCGGTGAGCCTGTCGGCTGCCTTGCGCCGAGCATCAAGGGCGATCTGATCCTGGCGACCCGGTCCGGTTTCTGGCGCTTCGATCCGGAGACTGGTCGAAAGACGGCGCTCCACGACCCCGAAGCCGGCCGCCCCGCCAACCGTTTCAACGACGGGACTACCGACCCGAGAGGCAGGCTTTGGGCCGGTACCATGAAGGACGATGGTGGCGAGCCGGCGGCCGATGGTGCATTTTACCGGCTGGATCCCGATCTGACCTCGAGCCTATGGGTGGACGGAATCTTTACCACTAACGGCCTGGCCTTCAGTCCCGATGGCCAGACTCTGTATTCAGCCGACAGCAACCGCTCTGTGCAGACAATTTGGGCCGCCGACTACGATCTTGAAACCGGTAGGGCAGGCGAACGCCGACCGTTCTTCGATGCGCGCGAAGTCGCGGGACGGCCGGATGGCGGCACGGTGGATGCCGATGGCTACTACTGGATGGCTGGCGTTGGTGGCTGGCAGCTCGTTCGCCTGACACCGGCTGGAAAAATCGATCGGATCATCGACCTCCCCATCGAACGCCCCTCCAAACCGATGTTCGGCGGCCCGAACCTCGACGTGCTGTTCGTCACCTCCATCGGAACCGGACTGACACCAGGCACAGAGAAACGGCAGCCCAACGCCGGCGGCCTGTTCGCGATCACCGGCCTCGGAGCGAACGGTCTGCCGCAGCCGCGATTTGGCGGTTGAAGTTCCGATGGTGAAATGGAGATCGCCGGGCGTAAAGAAACATCACGTCATGGGCAGCCCCGATCAGAAGCACGTCAGTACGTCCCATGTTGAGCGCCAGAACCTCACCATGCGGATGCATATGAGGCGCTTTACCCGCCTGCTTTGAGTTCTATCCCCGAAGCCATTGGTTTGAAGTGGTAGGGAGTTCAGGTCGATCGACATCAGTCTTGATGAAAGACCATCTCGGACGATGCCCACCACTCACCCTCGGCGACAGTTTCCAACGATGCCTGCATCGGATCGGTAGTTTTCCACCATCGCTGCGTGGTCTCGTCCTCCGCCATTCTGGCCATATCGGCCGCGAAATCCGTGCCATGATACTCGAAATAGGCGAATAGCAGGTTTTCTGGCTCCCGAAGGAAGATCGAGTAATTTTTGATATGACACTTGGCAATCATCGCGAGCACACCCGGCCAGACGTCAGCATGGATCTTCTTGTACTCATCGATGGCTTCCGGCTTCAGCCGAATGATCTTGGCAATCCGCTCCATTTCCCTCTCCCGACTCGTTCGGCAACACATGCCACTGTAAGGAGTAACCGTAACGATATTTACCTGGCCTTAACCTCAGCCGGTTATCAAGAGGCTCTGGTCCATGCGATCCTGGGACTCCCCCCTCCCGCTGGAAAGAGAGAGCTAGGCTCGGATTCACAGGATCGCATGGATCACGAAGGGCCTTATCCAATCCAAGTAAACGACGAGTTAAACCTGCTGCGCAACTGGCCCTGTCGGCGCAGCCTCGGCACCGGGCATTGCAGCAGGAATATCAGGACTGATAAATCATCCCGATCAAATCTGCCTATGATCGGGATAGTTGCTCTCAGGCGGCAGCAATGCTCATCCGCATCGGATGCCGACAAGCTCGGCAAGTTTCGGCTTGGGCGAGGCCCAGGGCACTGGTTTCAGACACGCCCAGCGTTAAGTGTCCGCCAGATGCGCTCCGGCGTTGCCGGCATGTCTACAGGGCCACCCCCTCGCCCCGCCAGGGCATCGCTGATGGCGTTCATGATCGCCGGAAGAGCGCCAGTAACCCCTGCTTCGCCGCAGCCCTTGACGCCGAGCGGGTTGCTGGTTGCCGGCACTGGGTGAAAATCAACGTCGATCATCGGGAGATTTTTCGCGCGCGGCAGCGCGTAGTCCATGAATGATCCGGAGATCAATTGGCCTCTATCGTCATAGACCGTGCGTTCCATCAGTGCCTGGCCAATGCCTTGAACGACACCGCCATGCACCTGCCCCTCGACCAGCATCGGATTGACCAGATTGCCGAAATCATCGAGCGCCACATAGCGCTCCAGGCTAACGGCACCTGTGTCGGGATCGATCTCCACCTCCACGATGTGGCAGCCATTCGGAAAGGCCGATGGTGGGGCCTCGGCGATCAAGGCGACATCCAGGCTCGGCGGCAGGTCACTCGGCAGCGGACTGCTCTCGCGAGTTGTGGCCGCGAGATCTTGGAGTGTGATCTCTCGATCGGTTCCCTTGACCCTGAACGTGCCCATTCCGGCGCCATTTCGAACGAAGGCGATGTCGGCAGGCGCCGTCTCCAGGTGGTGGGCCGAGAGGGTTTTGCCGAGCTCGATCACCTCTGCGGCCGCCTCGACCAATGCCTTGCCGCTCGACATGATCGATCGCGAGCCACCTGTTCCGCCGCCGGCGATCAGCTGATCGCTGTCACCCTGCACCAGATCGATTTTTTCAAACGGGAGGCCGAGCTGGTCAGCGACGACCTGGGCAAAGGCGGAGCGGTGGCCTTGGCCATAATCGAGTGTGCCCGATATAAGCGTAACCCGGCCGTTCTCTTCGAATCGAATGCCGCCCATCTCATTGCGGGGCGGTGCTGTCGCTTCGAGATAACAGGCAAGGCCGTGACCACGGATGCGGCCAGCCGCCTCGCTTTCATGCCGGCGAGAATCGAAGCCGGACCAGTCGGCAAGGCGAAGGCCTTTCTCCAGCACGGCCTCGAAGTCACCGCTGTCATAAACGAGACCGGAAAGCGCCCTGTACGGCATGGCGGCCGCCGGCAGTAGATTGATCCGCCTCAGCACCGCAGGGTCCCGCCCGGTCTCGCGCGCGGCCTGATCCACCAGGCGTTCCATGATATAGTTTGCCTCAGGCCGGCCCGCCCCTCGGTAAGGGCCGATCGGTGCTGTGTTGGTAAACACGCATTCCGTCCGGATCGCCATGGCGCCTGTTCGATAGAGGCTGGGCAGGTTTCGTTGCATGTTCGCCGATGGCATGGAGGGGCCAGGGCCCGTGAGATAGGCCCCCATATCCGCGCGATGATGCACACGTACGGCGAGAAAACGCCCGGTTTCGTCCAGCGCCAGGGCGCCTTCGATTACTGTTGCACGACCTTGCTGATCGGAAAGAAAACTCTCGGATCGGCTATCACACCACTTGACCGGCCGGCCGAGCTTCCTTGCGGCATGCAGCAGTGGCACATATTCGGGATAAACTGCCGACTTCATGCCGAAAGAACCACCGACCTCGCCCGTCAGTACCCTGACCTGGTGTGGTTCCACCCGCAGCAGGCCTGCCAGGCCTTGCCTGAGGCCGAAAGCACCCTGACAGCCAACATGCAGAGTGTAGCGTCCGTCATCAGCATCGAAGCTGGCGATGCCTGCCCGCGGTTCCATTGCGGCGACCACGATCCGATTATTCTCGACCTTGATCCGCGCAATATGCACGGCGTCGGCAAAGGCGCCATTGACCGCCGTCTCGTCGCCATAACGCCAATCAAGGCAGCGGTTGCCGTGGCCCTCATGCACAATGGGCGCATCAGTGGCAAGAGCTGTCTCGACATCGACCACTGCCGGCAGCGGTTCGATACTAACTTCGATCTGCTCGATTGCATCCCTAGCTTCAAGTTCGCTGTCGGCCACTACCATGGCCAGGATTTCGCCGACATGCCGAACCTTGTTTCTGGCGAACAGCGGCCTTGGTGGCGCGAAGAGCTGCGTGTTATCAACGCTCTTCATCGTAAGCGGGCAACGAATGTCGCCATAGCCGGCGCGGCCGAGGTCATCGGACGTAACCACCGACAGCACACCCGCAGATGCCCTGGCCCCGGCTGTATCCAGCCGCTTGATAATCCCATGGCCGACGGGCGAGCGAAGAAAAACCGCGTGAGCCTCGTCCGGCAGATTAGTGTCGTCGGTAAAGCGACCATGGCCTTTGAGTAGACGTGGATC
>JBPCVQ010000355.1:0-9127 GCA_051010395.1 Geminicoccaceae bacterium
GATGGGATGGGGGTGGTCGATGTGGGTTGTTAGCGCCGCCCGTATGGCGTTGCCGTCACATGGAGCAAGCAAGGTCAAGTTCGCCATCGCACGGAGTGCGCCGATGTCTTCGTTGCAGTGGTGGGAGGTGCCATAGAAGCCCATGGCGATGCCGCTGTGGGTGCCGACCATTTTGACGGGGAGGTCGGTGTAGCAGATGTCGTTGCGGATGTTTTCGATGCCCATGAGGGCGAGGAAGAAGGAGTAGTTGGAGATCACCGGCGTCAGGCCCGTGGTCGCGAGGCCGGCGGCGGCCCCGATCATGTTGCGTTCGGCGATGCCGAAATTGAAGTAGCGGTCCGGATATTTGCGGCCAAAGTTGACGACCTGGGTCGGGCGGCCGAGATCGGCGGTGCAGACGACAAGGCCATCGTGGCCCGCGTCGGCGAGATCGAGGAGGACCTGGCCGGTGGTGAGCTGCTGGGAGAGGGCGAGGGCCGTCACCATGTCCCAGGAGGCGTCGTCGAAGTCTTTCGTGACGGTCGTCTCCGACGTGTCGATGTTCTGGCGGAGATCGGCGTTCATATAGGGTGTCACGCTCATCCGATCACTCCGTCTTCAATCTCCGTGTAAGCACGTTCCAGGTCCTTCGGGCCGAGGAAACCGAGATGCCATTGCCAGGTGCCTTCCATGAAGGAGACGCCCTTGCCGGCGACGGTGTAGGCGAGGACCACTGTCGGTTTGTCTCGGGGCTCGTTCAGGGCCGAGTTCAGGGCGTTGAACGTTTCGTCCAGGTCGTGGCCGTCTTCGAGGGTAATGACGTTCCAGCCGAAGCTTGCCCACTTGTCGGCCAGCGGTTCGGTCGCCATGGTTTCCTGCGGATCGCCGTCCGAGCCGGCGCCGTTGATGTCGACCAAACCTACGAGGTTATCGAGTTTCCAGTGGGCTGCGGAAATGGCGGCTTCCCAGATCTGCCCCTCGGTCTGTTCCCCGTCGCCCATCATGCATACGACCCTGGCAGGCGAGGCCTGCAGCTTTAGCCCTGCGGCCATGCCAACCGATACGGAGAGGTTGTGGCCGATGGAGCCAGAGGAAAAATCGGCGCCTTTGACCTTCTTCATGTCGGGATGGTCGCCGAGTGGTGAGTGCAGCCGCGTATAGTTGTCGAGATCTTCGCTCGGGAAAAAGTCGAGATCGGCGAGGACGGGATAGAGGCCGATCGCGGCGTGGCCCTTGCCCATGGTGAAGCGATCCCGATCCTGCCATTGCGGATCGTCCGGCTTCAGGTGGAGGAGTTGGTAGTAGAGAACGGCCAGAAGCTCGGCGATCGAGAAAGCTGACCCGTAATGGCCGGAGCCGCAAATGTCGGTCAGGCGCACCACTTCCCGCCTGATCATCTTCGCCTTGGCTCTGAGCTCCTCCTTGGAGACGTTTCGAACGTTCCGACTAGGCACCGCAGCTTGCTCCCCTTCTCATATCACACACACCGCGCCCCCAAACTTGGGCGCATACCATATTTGCCAACACCAACAGCCCAAAGTCACCGCCGTGACCGCGTCACCGGAAGAGGGAGCCGCCATTGACGTCGATGGTGGTGCCGGTGATGTAGCTCGATAGATCTGATGCGAGGAAGAGGGCGGCGCCGGCGACATCGCCGGCTTCGCCGATCCTGCCGAGCGGGACTGATGCGATGATTTCGGCTTTGCGCTCGTCGGTGAGCTTGCCGAGGGTGATATCGGTGTCGATCAGGCTAGGCGCGATGCAGTTGACGCGGATCTGGTCGGGGCCAAGCTCGCGCGCCATGGCTTTCGCAAGACCGACCACGCCCGCTTTGGCAGCAGCGTAGTGAGGTCCGCCGAAGATGCCGCCACCCTGCTGGCCGGCAATCGAAGCCAGACAGATAATCGAGCCCGCGCGGCGGGATCGCATGCTTGGCGTTACGGCCTGGGTCATGTTGAGGGTGCCGCGCAAGGAGACGTCGAGGACGGCCTCATAGTCTTGCTGTCCGATGTCCATGAGCTTGAGCGGCTGGCTGATGCCGGCGTTGTTGACGAGGACGTCGATGCATCCCGCCCACTCCAGCACCTGTTCGGCCGCCTGCCGGCAGGCAGCGGGGTCTGTGACGTCGCAGGCGATGCCGAAGCCGCTTTTGGTGATGTCCTTCGCTGCGGTTTTTGCCGCGTCACCGTCCAGATCGGCGATGACGATATAGGCGCCATGCTCGGCCATCATCGCTGCCGTCGCCTTGCCGATCCCCCGTGCCGATGCAGCGCCCGTGATGACGCAGACCTTGTCCTTCAGGAGCATGTCGGTCTTCAAGCCTCCGAAATCATTGTATTTTTACGTGCCGTCCGACTTGCGAACATGTACGTCCTTGCGTTTTACAATATCAGGCAGCAGCTTCATGCCAAGGCCGGGGCCGTCCATGGGGTGGATGTAGCCGTCTTCGATCCTCGGCAACGCCGTCACGAGCTCGCCATACCAGCCGCTGTAAAAGGCGCGTACACTTTCCTGGATAAGGGCGTTCGGGGCGTTCAGCGAGAGGTGGCAGGAGGCTGCGAACACCACAGGTCCGGTGCAGTCATGCGGGGCGACGGGCAGGTGGTGCGCTTCCGCCATGGTCGCGATTTTCTTGGCTTCCGAGATGCCGCCGACCCAGGACAGGTCGAGCATCACGACACCGGTCGCATGTTTCGCCATCATCTCCCGAAAGAGAGGGCGGGTGGCCACGGTCTCGCTGGCGCAGATCGGGACATGGGTGCTGGCGGCGAGTTCGGCAAGCGCATCGAAATTGTTCATCTTGATCGGGTCTTCGAACCAGAACGGGTCGAGAGGCTCGACGGCTCGAAAGATTTCTTTCACCGGCCTTGGCGTCCAGAGCGAATGCAGCTCGACCATGATGTCCATGCGGTCACCGACCGCTTGGCGTATTTTTTCGAACGGTTCGACGGCCTTTTTCAATTCAGCGGATGAGATATATAGCCCGCCCGACGCTTCGGCCGCGAAATCGAACGGCCAGATTTTCATACCGGTAATGCCCTGCTCGAGGAGGCTTTGGGCGAGTGTACCGGCATCGTTCAGGAAGGCATCCAGGTCTTCATACGGCCCCTCGGCGCCGCCGAGCCCCCAATTGTCGCTGCGCTGGCCGATGTCGTCGCGTACGTAACGGTAGCCGGCGCAGGTGTTGTAGGTCCGGATTTTCTCGCGAGAGAGGCCGCCCAGGAGCTGGTGGATCGGTTGGCCGGTTATCTGGCCGAACAGATCCCAAAGGGCGATGTCGATGGCCGAGAGCCCCCGCATTTCCGCACCGCTCGAGGAAAAACCGAGATAGCCGTCCAGGAGGGTTCTGGAATGATGATCGATCCTGAGTGGATCGCTCCCGATGAGGCGAGGGGCGGCGCTCTCGTGTATGTAAGCTTCGACTGCTGCCGGACCGAAAAACGTTTCGCCGAGGCCAATCAGGCCTTCATCGGTATGCATCTGAACCCAGAGAAGATTGGGAAATTCATCCAGACGAATGGTTTCGATCGCCGTGATTTTCATGGGCCGTGCTCCGGCTCGTTCAAGTTTCTTCTTGTCAGGGAGCCAGCCTCCGGCCCAGCAGCATTCAAGAATCTGGGAGATGATAGCCCTGGCTGTTCAGGCGGATCTGATAGAGTGCATTGCCCGCCGTCACATAGAGGAGATTGGCGTTCTCACCGCGGCCGAAGGCGAGGTTGGTCGGCAGAATTTCGCCGGTGGGTATCGAGGCGAGTTCCTTGCCGTCGGTATTGTAGACGTAAATTCCCGGCGCATCGGCACGGCGCACCGCAGCGTAGACATTGCCGCTGACATCGGCGATCAGGCCGTCGGCGCTGTCATAGGGCGCGAAGTCGACGAACTCCCGGCGGTTGCTGGCGGTGCCGTCGGGAGCTAGATCGTAGGCCCAGATCACCATCGGCCCTCGCTGGGTTGCCTCGGTTTCGCGAAGGCGGGTGAAATCCAGGGCGCCGTTGTCGTTGCTGACTACATAAAGTGTCGACTGGTCCGGCGAGACAAGAAGGCCGTTGGGCTTGCCGGCATCGGAGATGATGCGGCCGACCTCGCCATCGGGGTCGATGCGGTAGACCGACATGGTCGGCTGCATCACCGGCTCATGGCCGAGATAGCGCGGATCCGTGAAATAGATGCGACCGCTCATATCAATCGCGATGTCGTTTGGCCCGTTGAAGGGCTGGCCATCATAGAGAGCGGCGAGGATGCGGGCACGGCCGGTCTGCATGTCGGTGATCGTCACCTTGCGACCGCCGAAGTCAGCCCCCTCGGCCGCGATCAGATTGCCGGCCGCGTCGAACTTCAACCCGTTGGACATGCCGCTCGGTGAGCGGAAGATCGAAGTTTCACCGCTTGCCGGATCGTATTTCCAGATGATGCCGGCCTGGGGCAGCGAGCTATCGCCATGCCGGCAGCCGCTGGTGAAGGTGATATCGCTGAAATAGACCTGACCATCGGGCGCCACCGTCACGCCTTCGGTGAAGCAGGCATCGTCGAACAACAGCTCCAGCCTGGCATCTGCTGAGATGATCGCGGAATCGCCGGTCGGCGGTGCGAAATCGGTAGCTGTTTGGGCAAAAGCGCTATGGATTGCGCCGAGGGTGAGGATCGCGCCCGAGAGGGCGGTCGATGTCCCAGTCAAGAGACGCCGAATATGCTTCCAAAAGCCTGCGCGCAATGGTTATCTCCCGTCGCTTCGCCTTCATCAAACCTACGTCAATCGCCACCAGTGCGTATTCTTTGCAACTTGCAACCTACACAATCTGGATGATGGCGCGATGTGCACCACCCCGTCGCCAGCGTTTGAAGCCGGCGGCTATCGACCCCGAGGCCGCATGCTAGGCGGCGTCAGTCAAGCTTGCAACGTTCGAAGTCATAGGTGGCTCGTAAGACCGTTAACACGGTTCCCAATGGCATGTTTTCGCCATGAATGAACGAAGCTCAACGCCCTTCGCGCCAAACTTGGTGGCACACCGTCAACCCTGGTCATGGCGGTCGAAATCAAATGATGTGGGCCACGCCACTAGGACATGCGCCGACCGCGCAACGGCTGTCCGGTCAAAAGCGAGACCAGATGCGCGATCAGCAGCACAGCGAACACGATGCCGATCATCTGAAGGGCCGGATAGGAAATGAATGGCGTTTTGCCAAGCGGTCGCTCTTGCCGTTCTCGCCAGTTGGCGAAGGCGACGAGCGTGAGCGCTGCGGAGAGAAGAACCAAGGTGACCGTTAGGGACATCACACCGTAGAGGGCAAGGGCACGACCCATCGTCAGATCGCAGCCTTCGATGTGCACAGGATACGGCCGATGGTCAAGCCTTCAAGCCTGTTGGCATGCCGTCTGCCGGTCACGATGGTTGGTCACGAGCTTTTTGTCCGGGCTAAGCTTATTTCGGCTGCACTTCTTGTAGCATAGCGTAGATCCGCTCCTTGAGCGCAGGGTCGGATTGTGCCGCCTGCATGATGGTCTCATAGTCACCTGCGCCAATACCTTCGGTCTGCTCGATGACCTGACTGGCCGCAACCTCGAACTTCTGAAGCATCTCGGCGCGCTCGTCCTCGGACGAGGTGGCTTCCATCTGCGGTTTCCATTGTTCCGCCAGCTGGTTGATACTGGTCCACGCGGTGGCGAAAGATTTCAGCTGACCATCGGAGAACTCCGCGGCGAGGCCGGCGCCAGGGCTAGCCAAGATCAGAAGGGCGGCCGTGGCGATGGCGATTTGACGGGACATCTTGAAAAAGCGGGTCATGGTGCGGTCTCCAGTCGACGGTTGGAAGCGAAGATCGGCAAGGCCGGCCGTCGCCGCTGCGAATAGAAAGAACATCTGCGATGCGCGTCATCGACGTGCGGAATCAGTTCTGACTGAACGGCGGCAAGGCATGGCGCCGCGTCGCGCGTCCGTCTGCTCATAAGGGAGTGAACCCCGCGCCAGCCTTCCCATTCCAACTTTTTTACTCAAATTTTTTCCGTTCAGCGCCCCGTACCTGTACGCGATGACAAAAGCGTCGTCTGTCCAAGAGCGGAATAACTTTGGCGATTAGGGCTTCATTTCCTATGGTGGGTTCTAGAGGTGAAGGCTGACCAGTGATCGGCCGATGCGCGACGCTGCTGCCGACCGATGGGCCGTTGAACCGGCAGTCCGGCTAATGGCTGCTCGTGTAGACAAACAGGTCGAGGCTTTTGAAAGACGGAGAAACCATGCGCACCCGCTCTCTATTGCTTGTCGGTTTTCTCGCCTTCCTGGTCGGTTCGCTTCCAGTCAGGGCGGCGGAACTTGCCCTTGGCGGTCTGATTTTCAGCGATGAGCTCGGCGGCGTTCGGCTGCTTGAGGGATCGGGGACGGGTACGCTCGACGATCCCGTGGTGCTGGTGGAGGAGATCGTCGACTACGGGCCGGCGGTCATCGTGATCCGCGGCATGCATGCTCGCTTCGGTAACCGAATTCGTTCTCAGCATGATGTCGGCTTTGCGATCACCAAGGTGGTCAGGAACGCGACCTCGCAGCCCTGGACCCTATTCACGCTCGAACTCCGTGAAAAGCTAGGGCAGGAGAGCCCATTCGGCGACGGGCTTTCGTTCGGTCAAGCGTCTGAGGCCGGGCGGCCGTTTTTTTCCGATCGTTTCAATACCAACCTGGAAACACGCGAGCCCTATGACGGCGTACAGTTCTACGACGGCATCGTGGAGCCGGGCGAAACCGTGGTGCTGAATTTCGTGATCACCGACACCACGCCGCGCTTCAAATTCTATCTGATGCAGAAGCGCGACAACAATTTCGTGCGCGATATGCCGCTCGGAAACGACGATCCAGCCAACCGCGGATAAACATAACAATTTACGTGGCCGAACTTTGCCGCGAAAGTGGTGGGATGCAGGTCCGGTATGACAGCGTCCATTTCCACATTCTCGAGCGGCTTTGCGCCATGCCCAAAGCTGTGCGCGGCATAGCGCCCGCCATGCTAGAGCGGCAGTTCGGCGACCTGATCGCGGTCGAGGAACTGGCGGCGGCCGGGCTTTTGCGGAAGCGCGGCTGGGCGGATGGCCCCGGCTGGGTCTGGATCCCGACCGACGCCGGGCTGGCGCTGCATCAATCGATGAGTGCAAGTGCAGCGCAGCACCAAAGCCCGACCCTGGCCTCAAGCGACCGGGTCATCCTGCCTAAGGAGCCCGCTCGCAACTCTGTTCGCGATTCGGCCGCTGCCGATCAGAGGTCGAGCTGATAGGAGGCCGGCACGTAACGAAAGCCGCCATTAACAGCTTCGACATAGCCGACCGCGGGGAAGGGCATGTGGTAGCCGGTGAACGGGATGCGATCGGCGGCGATCATGCCGAAGATCTTCTTGCGTGAGGCGATGGCCGCGTCCTTGTCCATGTCGAAGCGGACATGCCAGTCCGGGCGCTCCAGGGACATGATGTAATGATTGGCGGTATCGGCGGTGATCATCAGGCGCTCGCCGGCGCTCTCCAGATGAAACGCGGTATGCCCGGGCGTATGACCGCTGGCATCGACGGCGGTGACGCCTGAGACGACGTCGCTGCCGTCCTTGATGAACGTTATCTTTTCGGCGAACGGAACGACATTGGACTGGGTGAGTTTCGCCACGCGCTCGGTACCGCCACTTAGCTTGTCCTCGGGGCTCCAGAAGTCATATTCGGCCTCGTTGGTAACGTAGCTGGCGTTCGGAAAGAGTGGCGCTCCATCCTCCATCAGCCCACCGATATGGTCGGGGTGGAAGTGGGTGATGACCACGATATCGACTTCCGCAGGCGCAAAGCCGGCACCCTCGAAGAGTTCAGCGAGCCTGCCCGCATCCGGACGTCTGCCGGCGCCATTGCCGCTGTCGAACATGATCAGCTGCTCGCCAGTGTTGACGATCACCGGCGTGAAGCCGATCGCCATCTGATCTGCAGGAAGAAAATTCTTCTCCGCCAGAGCTTGGACGTCTCCAGCTTCGACATTCTCACCGAAGATCGGATGCGGACCTTCGAGCTGGATGCCGCCGTCCAGAAGGGTCGTCACCTCGAAATCGCCGAGATCGAAACGGTAGTAGCTGGGGCGTTCCGGTCCAAGCAGCGGTGCTTTGGCACGCGCCGTCGACGTGAGCGCTCCTGTCGCTGCGAGGCCCGCGAGACTGGCTCCGGCGGCTGCCGTACCCTTGAAGAGATTGCGGCGTGAAAGATCGGATCGTTTGACAGACATGATGTGTTCCCCTGTCGCTGGCATTCTTCTCGTCCAGAAAAAGACTTGCTGAAAATGACCTTAGGCTGATTTCGTGACAACAGAAATCATGCCTGCGCGACAACGGGGGCACCGTTGACATATTCGAAGCGGGCACGTTTACTCAATCTATGGGGTCCGCGAGCGCCCCGTGAGGCGACAGCCTAAGTTTCGCGTCCATCAACCCCGTATCTTGTGGGAGGACGCTCTATGCCGTCGCCGACCGAAATCACCGTTGCTCAGCTTTCCCGTCTCATCGGTACGCCAACCACGCCTGTTCTCGTCGATGCCTGCATTGATGAGGACTTTGAGGACGATCCGAGGCTCATTCCGGGCTCGTTCCGACAGCCCTTCCTCAGGGTAGCCGAGCTTGCACCTCGTCTTACCGGCAAAAGGGTGGTGGTGATCTGCCAGAAGGGCAAAAAGCTCAGCCAGGGAGCTGCCGCCGTCCTTCGCGACCGGGGCATCGCCGCCGAGAGCCTCGAAGGCGGGATCTTCGCCTGGCGTGATGCCGGCGAGCCGCTGGTGCCGGCTGCCAAGCTGCCAAAGCGGAATGCGGAGGGGCGAACCGTCTGGGTCACGAGGCAGCGCCCGAAGATCGACCGCATTGCCTGCCCCTGGCTGATCCGCCGCTTCGTCGATCCAAGCGCTATGTTCCTGTTCGTCGCTCCTTCCGAGGTCTTGAACGTCGCCGAAAAGTTCGAGGCGACGCCCTTTGACGTCGAGGACGTCTTTTGGAGTCACCGTGGTGATCGCTGCACCTTCGATGCCATGATCGAGGAGTTCGCGCTTGGCACTGAGCCGCTGGAGAGACTTGCGACCATCGTGCGCGGCGCCGACACCAACCGCCATGACCTGGCGCCGGAGGTCTCCGGTCTCCTTGCCGCCTCGCTCGG
>JBPCVQ010000356.1:0-6031 GCA_051010395.1 Geminicoccaceae bacterium
GGCTTCGCAACCATACCCAAACTTTGGGACGTCTGGATAAATTGAGGGGTGGTGAGGCCACTGGATTAGCCCATATCTCGAAACGTTCGATTGCGATACGTCCAGTTTTGTCGAGATCAGGTCAGCAAATCCTGTGTCTTTTCGCATATCACAATCAACTATTCTCAAAGGGTTCCGCCCGAAACACCGGTTTTGCCTGTTAGCGTAGGATTTCGCACTCTCCCGCAACCGACCCCTTTTACCGTGGCCGTCTACGTCGATGATATTTCATTGTCCGGGGATGATCTTGATTTGCTAAAGGAGGCATATGCGGGCCTACATCAGGCGACAGAGCGTGCAAGCTTCAGGCTGAACGCAACGAAGTCCGTTGAGCCCTGTGACATACTCACCGTCTTCAACTGTGACCTTCGTGGTGGGATGACTGTCGTCACGCACGATAGGATCGATCAATTTCACGAAGTGAAGCGAACGCCAGCGAGCATTGATGGCTTCGAGAATTATTGCGCCAGTGTGGCAGTGGGAAATGACAACGCCTAACACATGTGACGTAAAGGGAGTCGAATCATTCAGACTTTCACGGCATAATGGCGATATGGCAGTGAAATCGGCTAGGCAACACAGCAGAAAATCGACCGGCATGATCATCGGCCGGGACGGCTTTGCGCAGATTAGCAAGGTAGAGGGTATCACCCTCTCCAAGGCAGCCAAGGCCGCTTTTCGTCGCTATGACAGCGATAATCTTCCGACGGAAAAGCGGCGCCAGGCCATCATTGCGAGATACGGCAAGGTGCGCTCCTAAACCTCCATGTATGACGCGGTCGACGACTCGTATTGCTATCCGGGCACGGACACACTCATCAACAAGCTGGATATTCGGGAACCCAATACCCTCATGGCCTTTGAAGCGGAAATGACCACCGCTCGTGCCGAGGAACCGCTGCCTGTAGGACGGCTTAGCGTAACCCACTATCGCAACGTCCATCACCACCTGTTCCAGGATGCCTATTCATGGGCCGGACGTTACCGCTCGACGCGAATCAGCAAGGGTCGCAGCATGTTCTGCTATCCAGAGAATATCGCTAGCGAAATGCAAAGGCGGTTCGCACAGCTGAAGAAGCAGCGATTTCTCAGGGGACAGTCACAGCATGAATTCGGGACTCAAGCCGCTCATTTCTTAGCGGAGATCAACGCGATCCATCCCTTTAGGGATGGCAATGGTCGAGCGCAGCTCACCTTCATGACGCTTCTTGCCGACCAGGCAGGGCATCCTTTCGCCCTTGAGGCGCTTGATGCCGAAGCGATGATCCCGGCGATGGAGGCTAGCTTCAAAGGCGACGAAGGACCTTTGAAGAGAATTTTGCTGGCCATGTGTGAGGCGGCTAGAGATCGACGTAACTAGAGCGACTCTTGAGTTTTTCACGAATCGTAAGGCAGTGACTCGTCGCAGAAGCAAGCAAAAACCGAGAATGTGGATTATGACAAGCGGCAGGCTCCGGGCCGAAAACGGCCATTAACGGGCAGGGGATTGGTCAGGCAGTTGACCTTGATTTTGATCATTATAAGCAAGAAAAATTAGACTCTCCGGAATATCTCCATCTGTTTTTGACGGACGAAAGTATCGCCATATCGATAGATCATTTCGCATTGCTCTTACCAGAGAAGTCAAATCTTTTACTGGATCTTTCCCTGCTCGATTCTCAGAAGCAAAGAAACTTACGAATCCCTGAGAAGCTTTCACAACTTCGTTAGGAGCTACTACATAAAGTTTTCTGAGCGATTTTACTGCCTTCTCAATTTTATCTCTGTCTGGATTCTGTCTGAAAGCATCAAGCGACAGCAAAATTTCTGTATATACTTCTTCCTTTTTGTTCCTTTTTTCCCAGGCTTTTTGATATAACCAACCAATGCTTGCAAATATAGCAGCTACAGCAATTGTCATTAGTTCCCACATTTTACTTCCCAAGTAGCATTTGACGATTCAACATTTAATAGTTGATTCATGATCCGTTGACAATCCACTTAAAGGATAGAGAAGCCTTATCACTTTAGGCATGCAAAAGTTCGCAAAGGGCCATTATGACAAGTTTGGAACAGTCGTTGCAAAATGCTGGAGAGTATTCAGACAGCCGATCCAGCCGCGCCTAGTCAACGCCCAATAAATCACCACCCATTTTCCCGCAACGCGTGAGAACTTTTACTTCAGACGCTGACCATCGGGCGCCTCTTCAGGCTACAGCCAAAGGGTGAGGTTTGATGCCCTTCGTGATCACGCGGATTTTCTTTCTGGCTTGGGCTTCGTCGTAAATCGCTTGCATACGAAGGGTCGTTCCGGCTTCGACACCAAAGGCCTTTTCAAGCTTCAAGGCGAGCTCGGCGGTGATCGCGCTTCGACCGTTGATGACGCGCGACAGGTTTTGCCGGGTCATCTGAAGCAAGTCCGCGGCTTGGGAAACATTCAGATCCAGCGGTTCCATCACGAACTCGCGGATATAGCCGCCCGGATGGGGCGGGTTCTTCATGGTCAGCATCACGCCGCCTCCTAGTGATAGTCCTCGAAATCAACATCAAAGGCGTTGCCACCTTCGAAACGAAACGTCAGCCGCCAATTGCCGGTCACGGTTAAGCTTCAGGTTCCCACCCGCTCGCCTTTGAGCTGATGCAGCCGTAATCCTGGCGGATGCTCCAGATCCTTGGGCTCGCTTGCAGCCGCCAGCCGGAGCAAGAGCAAGCTAAGCTTGGTCGATGCCTTGGTGGGCACGCCGGCTTTGCTGCCTTTGACAAAGAGTTGCTCCAGCCCTTTATGTTTGAAATTATGTATGCCCATAGTGTCTCGTGTCAAACGACATTTGACATGATTTGTCAATCAAGAACAACAAAGAGCCTGGCAAAGATCATCGATAGAGTTCGGCATGGCTGCTTACTGACGAGGTGCCGACCTAACGGACAGCACTGATATCGTCTCAAGTTGAGGTTGTGCCCCAGAGCGTGGTGTAGGGGTCGGTTCAAGATACGTGCAAAAAGTAGTCGCAAGAGTTCATCGTCCGAGCTGTCCAGAAAAGGCTCTGCCGATAGGCAATTAAAAATGGCGTTATTTCAATGGGTTGAGCCACTGTCGATGATCGTCCGAAAAGGTTTTCTTTTGTGGACGGCTGCATAGTCAGGTCATTGCTGCATGGCAGACCGCTTTGCACCGAAGCATAACATATTGATTTATCTCGACTATCCGCTTGCGACTACTTTTTGCACGTATCTTGAACCTACCCCTAATAGCCAATGCCGCCAGCATCCGAGGCGCGTAGAGTTTGAACCGGTGAAAACCCTTTGTGACATGGGTGAGAACATCCGCTTTAACGGTTGCTCTCAGATGACCGGCTTTCGCGACAAGAGTTTCCAAACCACCCCAACCACAGGAATCGTCAACCGCCCCGGTGATGGCCGCCTCATCACCTTTGGCCATCAACAACGTCGTGCCCAAGCTCTCAAACCCGGCCAGCGTAGCATCAATTTCCGCCTGCGCTTCAGCAACCTGCGTGTCGCAGATCTTCTTCGCATCACGCCAGATCGTACCAACAATCCGGTCATGCGTTTCGACAATGATATCAGCGATGGCTGCCGCCCATTCAACGACACAAACGGCAAGAATAGCCAGGCGGCGATCACTGGTGATGTCCCGAAGACCGCCGGTAAAATAGCGTTCTCCTTGGCGGCGTAGGCGCGTGACCCGATGCGCGGGAACATCAGCCAAAACTGCCGGTGACAAGGCGATCCTTTGCAAAAACTCCAACCGGTCGAGCTGACGGTTGATGTCAGCGGAGTTCTTCCCCACCTCGAATTGCCGCAGCCAAACAAACCGGCTGGTTCGGCTCTCCACCTCCTCGTTGAGAAGACCATCAAGGCGAACGCGCATGGCGCTATCGAGACGCGCAGCAATCCGAGCGTCAATTCGGC
Source organism: Geminicoccaceae bacterium (assembly GCA_051010395.1). Lineage (GTDB taxonomy): Bacteria > Pseudomonadota > Alphaproteobacteria > Geminicoccales > Geminicoccaceae > JANQPX01. Next base: position 3,949 of record JBPCVQ010000356.1, read on the forward strand.
GCTCAGCTGCAACCAACGCATCGGCGCAATGCCTCTCGATAATCGTCAGACCTGGTAGAATGATCTGTCGTCGACGGCATTCCTCAACGAATCCACGCACCAGGCCTTCGCTGGAATGTGCCGCCTCGGCATGTCGATCCAGCCAACATCTCATCTGCTTTGCGCGCTTGCCTTTGAACATTCTGTACCCGTAGAGCTTGCGCAGTGACCCGAGATGCTCTCGGCGCGTCTTCTCACGGGCCGCATAAGGCAGGAGATCATCTGGCTGCAGGCCAAGCTGAGCGGCCAAGAAACGAGACACCTCGTCCGGGATCATCTCACCAGGTTTCAACAGCCGTCCTGGATACCGAAAGGCGCAAAGCTGCAGCGCGAAACCAATCTGGTTCTGCGGGCGTCGACGTGTGCGAATGTGTTCGATGTCATCATCGGCCAACGTGTAATGCCGGAGCAACGAAGCCTCGTCGGTCGGAAGGTCAAACAATGCTGTGCGTTGGCGCGCCGTAAGGACGGTTCGGTGTGCCATCGGGGCTCTCTTTCATTGGGGTGGTCGCGGAAAGTAGACCTATCGAGACGGTCCGCTTGCCGTGTCTTTATCAATGTCTCAATATAACGGTCGCATGACCTCTAAACCTTTTTGAGACCCCATGGCCAAAGTCGGATACGCTCGCGTCAGCTCCGTCGGACAATCCCTGGATGTCCAGCGCGAGAAACTGAGCGGCTGTGATAAACTGTTCGAAGAAAAAAGCAGTGGGACCACCGACGCCCGCCCCGTGCTCAAGCGATGCCTGGATTATGTCCGAGAAAACGACGTGTTGATCGTGTCCCGTATCGATCGCCTGGCCCGCTCCACGCTGCACCTATGCCAAATCGCCGAAACGCTCCGCAAAAAAAGCGTGGATCTGGTTGTCCTGGATCAAAACATCGACACGTCTGACGCCACAGGGCGGCTGTTGTTCAACATGCTGGGGGCCATCGGCCAGTTCGAAACCGAGATCCGCGCAGAGCGCCAAATGGACGGCATCAAAAAAGCCAAGGATCGAGGCGTACAGTTCGGCAAACGCCCTGCACTCATAGCCGACCAGATCGCAGAGCTCCGTGAAAAACGTGAACAGGGCACCCTAATCAAGGATCTCATGGCCCAATACCGCCTCTCAAAAGCCACCATCTATCGATATCTCGGAACGAAAGACCCCTGAGGCCAGCTCCTGACCCCAAAATCCGCTTAGCGCCCTATTCTGCACTCACCCGCACTCGACCCCATCAGGGGAGCATATCGCGGCTTGGATCGTCGACGTCCGCGACCACTGGATGATCGCCGGCGGCATTTTGCCATTTACGCCGCAACGCTCAGAAAAGCTGCAAGAACGCTTGCGTCAAATGGCCGATGACACCGAACTCGGCCTCGAGGAGATCCTCGACGGCGATAACCCGCTTCCGGACGACGACATCCTCAACGGGATGGCGCTCGCCGTGACGATGAAAACGGCAACCCCAGTCTTCTCCGCAACCTGGCTGGCAGACCTACAGGATGGCACCGCAAGTCTGCCAAACTGAATGTTCTGCCTCTGTTCTTTCAGATGGCCAAAAAAAGAGGCGATGAGGTCACTGGCCCACACACGAAATTAGTCCGCCTTGAAAAACGCCTAAGCCTTTGAAGTTGTGAGCCCCGATAGTCGGAGGCCAATATTTGGAAACACGGATGCGGGGCCGCCCGCGATCGAAATCTGGCCGTTTTTCGTCATCAACCACACGACAGCGCCGATGAATCGGGCAAAACGATGCGCCAGGCGCGTGAGGACGAGCCGGAGGTTGTGTCCGGCTGCGGCGAGCAGGGCGTTGATCTTATCGCCCGCTGTGCCGAGGAGATAGTTTCGCCCAAGCCTGCCGTCGTTTTTGGCATGGCCGATCATCGGCTCGATCGCTGAGCGGCGTTTGAGTTCGCGTTTCATGGTCGGCGTGAGACCGCGTTTGTTGCCGGAGATCATGACCTTGGCCTTGCCGTCATAGTCGTGGCCGCGATAGCCCTTGTCGACATAGAGACGCTGGATCGCGACGCCGGTCATCTCTTCGGTTTTGGCGGCGG
>JBPCVQ010000357.1:0-3233 GCA_051010395.1 Geminicoccaceae bacterium
GGTCAGTACGCTCTGGGGGTCCGGATTTCTCTTGTTTTTCCCAGAGGGGGGAAGGGCCCCCAAGGGTCCCATGGACCACCAAATCGAGGCTAAAGGGGGGAGATTAACATTTGGTGAAGGCAATCGCCCGGCGGAGACGGCCTCTGATTGGATCTTCGACGGCTGAAAACCGAACCAGCCTGATCTGACTATGCTCTAACGGGGAACGGGGCGTCATGCGCGACCGTCATCTCAAATATCTACTGGTCCTGCCCGCGGTCACCGTGGTGTTCGTGACGGCGATCTGGCCGCTGATCCAGTCGCTTATCCTCTCATTCCGTTCCTGGCGCCTCTCCAAGTCGAACGTGCCGGGCCCGTTCATCGGCTTCGAGAATTACCAATGGGCGCTGTTCGAGGAGCCGGCGTTCTGGAATGCGACCTGGGTCACCACTGTCTATACGGTGCTGACCGTCGGCCTCACCGTCCTCATCGCCCTCGGCATCGCCCTGCTGCTCGCACCTGGCGGTCGGCTTCGGTTAACGGTGAGGACGCTCCTCATCCTGCCCTTCGCCATGTCCCCTGCCCTCGTCGGCGTCTCCTTCCGCTTCATGTTCAATCCGGAATTCGGTCTGTTCGACGCCTTCTTCGGGTTGCTGTTCCCGCCGCTTGCCGAGGTCGCCTGGCTATCCAACCCGACGCTCGCTTTCGCCGTCTGCGTCATGGCGGATGTCTGGGGCTGGATCCCCTTTATCACACTCGTCCTGATCGGCGGCATCGCGGCGCTTCCCAAGGAAACCATAGAAGCCGCCTATGTCGACGGCGCATCCGCCTGGCAGGCCTTCAAGGACGTGACGCTGCCACAGCTCATGCCGGTGCTCGCAATCGTGACCATCCTGAAGTCGATCTTCTCGATCAAAACCTTTGATCAGATCTACATGCTCACCAATGGCGGCCCCGGCACGGCAACCCAGACCCTCGCCCACTACGCCTATTTCAACGGCTTCAAATATTACGACATGGGCTTCGCAGCCTCGATCGCCTGGATCATGGTCCTGCCCATGATATTTTTGACATTTTTGTACACCCGCTACGTCTTCCGGCGGTAGTGGCATGGCCACAGCATTGACTTTCCTTTGTCGCCCAGATCGGCGGTATGCGTCCAAGTTTGAGAACGTTGTCTGGACTTTCACCATGAAGACATCCGAGTAGATGATGGCGCTCACCAACAAGCAAAAGCAAAACGTCTACGCCGGCATTCGCAATGCCCTTGTGTTGCTGGTGGCCGCTGTCATGATGATCCCGATCCTCTGGATCGCCATGGCGGCGTTCAAGACGCATGTCGACGTCTACCAACTGAAAGTTTTCTTCACGCCGACCTTCAAGAATTTCGAGACCGTCTTTCAGTCGCCTTACGATCTACACGAGAAGCTGTTCAACTCGACCATCGTCGCGTTCGTTACCGTGCTCATCGCGATACCGCTCGCTACCATGGCGGCCTATTCGTTTTCGCGCTTTCGGCTGAAAGGCGAGCGCATCATGTTCGTGATGATCCTGGCGACGCAGTTCGTGCCGGCCGTGGTGATCGTTCTCCCCTTCTTCATCATGTTCCGCGATCTCGGCATTCTCGACACGCGCTTCGGGCTGATCATCGTCAACCTCTCGATCGTCATGCCGTTTGCCGTCTGGATGATCAAAGGCTTCATCGACGGCATTCCCATGGACACCGAGGAGGCAGCCCTGGTCGACGGCTCGACCCGCTGGCAGGTCATAAGAAACATCGTGCTGCCGATGGCAGCGCCCGGCCTGATCACGGCGGGAATCTTCTGCTTCATCATCGCCTGGAATGATTTTCTGTTCGCGCTGATCCTGACGACGAGCGAGGCCGTCACCCTTCCCGTGGGACTGGCGCTGTTCAAGGCGGAGGAAGGCGATCTCTGGAACCTGCTGGCCGCCGCCGGGATCATCATCATGCTGCCCATGTTCATCCTCGCCCTGATCATCCAAAAACACTTCGTTCAAGGCATGACCATGGGCGCCGTCCGCTAATGGTGGCGTGGCCACGGCATCGACTTTGCGCCTGCGCCAGGCTTGGCGGTATACGCCCAAGTTTTTTCGGGCCTCTGGAAAGACGTGCATTGAGGGCACCACGAAATAAATGCGGAGAGCTTTAAACAGATGGCTGGGGTTCGTCTCGAAAACATTACCAAGCGCTGGGGCGACGTGGTGGGCGTCGATAACCAGTCCCTCGAAGTGCATGACCGGGAATTTCTGGTGCTGCTTGGCCCGTCGGGCTGCGGCAAGACCACCACCATGCGCATGGTCGCGGGGCTCGAAGAACCGAGTTCGGGAAAAATCTGGATCGGCGATCGCATGGTCAATGACGACCTCCCGAAAGACCGCGACGTCGCCATGGTCTTTCAGAATTATGGCCTCTATCCGCATATGACGGTACGGGAAAATATATCGTATCCGCTTAAGGTGCGCGGCATCCCAAAATCCGAATGGAGTGACCGCATCGGGCTCGCAGCCCGGCGTGTGCAGCTTGATGAACTGCTGGATCGGAAACCCAAGCAGCTCTCAGGCGGCCAGCGCCAGCGCGTCGCCCTCGCGCGCGCCATCGTGCGCGAGCCCAAAGTCTTCCTGATGGACGAGCCGCTGTCCAACCTGGACGCCAAGCTGCGGGTGTCGACCCGCGCCGAGCTCAAACATCTGCAGCACGAACTCGCCACCACGACGATCTACGTCACCCACGACCAGATCGAGGCGATGACGCTCGCCGACCGCGTCGCCGTGATGAACCACGGCATCATCCAGCAGCTCGCCCCGCCCGAAGAAATCTACGACAGCCCGGCCAATCTTTTTGTGGCCGGCTTCATCGGCTCGCCCGCGATGAACCTCGTCCAGGGCGAAACGAACAACGGCGCGTTTCAAGCCGAGGGCATACGCGTGCCCGATGTCGGCGGTGGAAGTCAGACGAACCTCGTCCTCGGCGTACGACCCGAAGACCTGACCGTCACCGAAGCCGGCCAGGGCGATTTCGATGCGCCGGTCTTCGCTTCCGAACTCACCGGCGAGTCCGTCCTGGTCACCGTCACGGCAGGCACCCAACACATCGCCGCGCGCGGTTCGCGCCACATGCGAAAAGCCATCGGCGAAACCGTCGGCATCAAAGCCGAAACCAGCCACGCCCATCTCTTCGACCGGACGACGGAACAGAGGATCGCCCGCTAGAGGGCAGCGCCCCCGGGCATGAC
>JBPCVQ010000358.1:0-2782 GCA_051010395.1 Geminicoccaceae bacterium
TCCCTGATCCATACCTGCGCGAGCGCCTGCACGATCTGGATGCGCTTGCCGATCGGCTCCTGATCCATCTGACCGGAAGACGACGGATTGTCGACCCCACACGTTTGCCACGTCATGTGGTGCTGGTCGCGAGAACCATCAGCCCGGCTGAGCTCTTGGAATATAAGCGCACCGATCGGCTGCGCGCGGTCATTCTCGAAGAGGGCTCGCCGACTGCGCATGTCACCATCGTTGCGCGAGCGCTCGCCATTCCGCTGATCGGTCGGGTCAATAATGCGCTCGCTAAGATCGCGTCCGGCGATCAGGTGGCAGTGGATTGCGATCACGGCCAGATTTTTCTTCGGCCCAGCGAAGATGTGGAGTTGGCCTTCGCCCAGTCGATCCGCGCGCGCGCCGAGCGGCGGCGCATCTACGAGACGCTGCGCGACCAGCCCGCGGTGACCCTTGATGGCATGCGCGTCGGCATTCATCTGAACGCCGGGTTTCTGATCGACCTCGCGGGCCTGGAAACCACCGCTGCCGATGGCATTGGCCTCTATCGCACCGAACTCGCCTTCATGACGCGTAACAAGTTTCCCGACGTTGCGGCCCAAACCGAGCTTTACACGCGCGCGAGAGAGATCGCCGGCGACAAACCGGTGGTCTTTCGCACCCTCGACGTCGGCAGCGACAAGCATCTGCCCTATTGGAACTTTCCCGCCGAGGGCAATCCTGCCATGGGCTGGCGTTCGATTCGCATGGCGCTGGACCGTCCCGCCGTGTTGCGTACGCAGCTTCGAGCGCTGGTGCGCAGCTCCCAAGGCCGGCCGCTCGATGTGATGTTTCCGATGATCGCTGAAGTCGCCGAGTTCATTGAGGCGAAGCAGCTTCTTGACATGGAGCTGGAGCGCGCCGAAGCCAACGGCCAGGAGATGCCATCCCAAGTTCGGGTCGGAACGATGCTTGAGGTGCCGTCCCTCTTCTGGCAGATGCCGGCTTTGCTGCGCCGGGCGGACTTCCTGTCGGTGGGCAGCAACGATCTGCTGCAGTTTCTGTTCGCCTGCGACCGCGGCAATCCCGAACTGGTGGATCGCTACGACATGCTGTCGCCTTCGGTGCTTTGCTTCCTGACCGAGTTGGTGGATCGCTGCCGCACCGCAGGCGTCAGCCTCTCGATCTGTGGTGAGATCGCGTCCAAGCCACTGGAGGCGATGGTGCTGCTTGGCCTCGGTGTTCGCCAGCTGTCGATGACGCCTTCCGATGTCGGGCCGGTCAAAGCCATGCTGCGCTCGCTGCGTTGCGGCCGGTTGTCGACTTATCTGCGCCAGCTCGTGGATTTACCGGATCGCAGCCTCCGTGTTAGGTTGCAAAATTACGCGCTCGATCATGGGGTTCAGCTGCATATCTGAGTGACGCTCTCCGATCCGGATTTGACTATTGACGGCTAAACGGCTCGAGGGAATCTTGATTGTCGCATGCTTGTCGCCATGATCGTCAATGGTTTGCCTGTCCCCACGGACCTGGCCTGCCGCTAGTGCATCGATCCAAACAGACCGATCAGGCCCTATTTGGAAAATTTGATGCAAAACTAATGTCCTAGTGCACCATCAAATGATTCATTTGAATGTGTCAGTGCACTAGCTTCGCGAATGCTGCCAGCATCACGGATGCCGCCGGCATTGCCAATATCGGTTGTATTGGCTTCGACGCCCGGAGTACCCCGGAGCGCAATGTGGCCGCGGCCGGAAGTCTTTGGGGGTGATGCATTTGAAGTGCTCGAGGATCGCATGACGTCAAATGACCCGAACGCTACGGCCGCCGCGAGTGCCATTCAGCAGATCGGCACGGAATTTCGCCGCCTTCGCGCCCTGCGTGGCGAGCGCATCGAAGACATCGCCACCTATCTCGACGTCAAAGCAACCCAGCTGTTCGGCATCGAGCAAGGTGACCTCTCAGTCGTTCCGAGCAGAGATGAGGCCAAAGCGATGGTGCGTAGCTATGCGAACTATCTGGGCCTTGACGGCGAGGGTATTATTGGTCCGATGGATCCGATTATCGCCAGCCTCAATTGCGACAAGGCGCCTCAGGGGCAGAACACGCCCAGGCGGTTTGATGGCACCTCCGTGATCATTCTCACGACCGCCGTCGTGCTCGGTGTCATGTTCGGCTGGTCGTGGATTGGCGACGTCAATCAATTCGACCTCATCACCCCACCGGTGACCGCAAACAGCCTCGACAACGAGCGGTCGGATACCGGGGCGGCGCCGCCGGCTGATGGCAACGAGCTGAACGCCGATCTGACTGATGAAGGCCTGTCCGAGGAAGCTGCCGAAGCGGCGGATGCGCTTTTGACGGAGCTGAAGACCGCACTTGCCGACGAGGCCGACATCGGCGCCGGCGAAACAGAGGAAACCGTCTCGGCGAGCCCGACTTTGACGGCGGGTGAGCCGAATTCGATCAAGAATGAAGAGCGGCCGGCGAATGTTCTGGCCGCTCTGGTCGCCGAGCGCGGTGATGGAGCCCATATCTATGAGGCTGAGAACACAGATGCGCGCGTGATCGTGCGTGCTCTGGCCGGCGTTTCGGTGCAGATTACCAGCCAGTCGCGCGATTATGTTTGGACGAGGACAATGAAGCCGCGTGAGATGCTGCTGGTGCCCAATCGCAATGATCTCGAACTCTGGACCGGTGATGCCGCCAGCATCGAGCTTCTGCTTGATGGCGTCGTCCTGCCTGCGCCTGGCCCGTCCGGCACGGTCATATCAGGGTTTTCGCTATCGGCATCATCCCTCGAGGCCATGTT
>JBPCVQ010000359.1:0-3059 GCA_051010395.1 Geminicoccaceae bacterium
GGGAGACGCTCGCCCTTGTTGGCGAAAGCGGGTCCGGAAAGTCGGTGACGGCGCTTTCGATCATGCAGCTCCTCCCTTATCCGAAAGCTAGCCACCCCTCCGGCAGTATCTCTTTTGATGGTCAGGAGATGGTGGGCGCAGATGCGACGATGCTGCGGAAGGTGCGCGGCGATGGCATCTCCATGATCTTTCAGGAGCCGATGACGTCGCTCAATCCGCTGCACACCATCGAGCGTCAGATCGGTGAAACACTGGCACTGCACCGTGGCATGGCCCCCCGCGACGCGCGGGAGCGGATACTTGAACTTCTTAATCTGGTGAGACTGCGCGATCCCGAGGAGCGCCTGCAGTCCTATCCCCATCAGCTCTCCGGCGGTCAGCGGCAACGGGTGATGATCGCCATGGCACTCGCCAACGAGCCGGATCTCCTGATCGCGGACGAGCCAACCACGGCGCTCGACGTCACCATCCAGGCGCAGATCCTCCAGCTCCTGAAGGACTTGCAGGCCAAGCTCGGCATGGCGATGCTCTTGATCACCCACGATTTGACCATCGTCAGAAAGGTCGCCGATCGGGTGGCTGTCATGACCAAGGGCGAGATCGTCGAGTACGGGCAGGCGGCCACCGTCTTTGAAAAGCCGCAGCACACCTACACCCAGCACCTGCTCTCCGCCGAACCCAAGGGTAAGGCTTTGCCCCACGACCCGGCCGCGCCGGTGATCATGGATGGCGACGACGTCAAGGTCCACTTCCCGATCCAGCGCGGATTGCTGAAGCGCACCGTCGGTCATGTGAAGGCGGTGGACGGCGTCGACGTCAGCATCCGCAAGGGTCAGACCGTCGGCGTGGTCGGCGAGAGCGGCTCCGGCAAGACAACCCTGGGATTGGCCCTCCTCAGGCTGCTGAAGAGTGACGGAAAGATCGCCTTCGATGGCGAAAACATCCAAGGCTGGTCCAACCGGCAGCTCCGGCCGCTGCGCCGACATATGCAGATCGTGTTTCAGGACCCTTTCGGCTCGCTCAGCCCGCGCATGTCGGTCGGCCAGATCATTGAAGAGGGCCTGGTACTCCACAAAATCGGCGGCACGGTCGCAGCGCGACGGGCGCTGGTTTCGAAGGTCCTTGAAGAAGTGGGGCTGGACCCCTCCAGTCAGGATCGCTACCCTCACGAATTCTCAGGTGGTCAGCGCCAGCGCATCTCAATCGCGCGCGCCATCGTTCTGGAACCCAGCTTCGTCGTTCTGGACGAACCGACATCCGCCCTCGACATGTCCGTCCAGGCCCAGATCGTCGACCTGCTGCGCGACCTCCAGGCCCGACGCGGGCTCGCCTACTTGTTCATCAGCCACGACCTCCGCGTGGTGCGAGCCCTGAGCGACCAGGTGCTGGTCATGCGTCAGGGCGAGGTGGTCGAGACCGGCCAGGCCGAAGACATCTTCGAACGACCACAACATCCCTACACCCAGGCGTTGATGGCGGCAGCACTGAATGTCGAGGCTGTGGAGAGCGAGTTTGTGGCGACCTGATCAAGCCACCGCTCTACCGCTAATGACTGCTTTCCGAACGTTTGCCGACGTCAGTATTCCGAGGTTGCTGAGGCGAGGCCTGACCCCCAGCCTGCGTGCGCGAGGACAAGCTGGCAAATGATATGAGGTATGAGTCCTCTGCGGAGTAAGGCTTAGCGAATGGCTTTGGGCCCGAGTGAAGCGCGGCTGTCCGCGAGAGCAGGCGTGAAGCGTTCACAGGGTATGCCATACCGTTTCCGTGATGAAATGGATCACCTTTAGCGTCTTTTGGCAGAGGGTTTGATCATGCATTTTTCCTGTCAACCAAGCGGGAGGAGAAGCAGGCATGGGAACAGCCTTACCGATTGCCGATCATCATGATGCGTCGGAGCTTCGCGCCTCGGCGCGACGGCACATGCGCCTGGACACTTGCTGATCCCTTGCCCGCCGCCTGACGGCGTCAGGCTCCACACAAAACGCAGCTACGCTGCTTTGGCGGCGTTGGCTTCGCCAACACATCAAGAAACTTATTCCTGGCGCGCTGACGCGCGCATCAAGCTCTCGCGCCTGAAAACAGTCGTCTTGCCATCTGCGACAACGGGTCAGCAGTAAGGACACGCTATCGGACCAGCATGAAGAAAGCAATCTGGCTAAAACCGCACACACCGCCAATAATACAGAACTCTCATGTGCTATTGTTGCAGATCAATTAATGGTTGCGATTTGGTGCTGTGGTCGGCTTCTGCCAGATTTTGCTCGCCCAAAACGATGCACGCTCGTTCCCGGGATGTGCCAACGGCCGACTTCCTGCTAATTTTCTCTGGCGCTCGTTCACCATTCGATACCAATTGAAAATAGGTACGCAACTGTGGCATTGCCTCCGGACGTTGACACCGAAAACCCCCAAATCCCATTGGATGCAATCGCGATGGTACGATGCTATGCAGCTTTCGCGGCTTCTCCTTCATTCAGATCGTTAATGCCCATCATCATATTGTAATGACACTCATGACGCGATTTGACGAAGATCTCATGAAAAACTCTTAGATATGCGGCGGCTGTGATTTCGTTGCTTGCTACATGGAGATCATCAAGGACATCGTGCGAACCGGCATGAACCCATGAGAAGAGGGATTTGCAGATATGCTTGTCGTTGCCGTCAAACAGTTCGCATATCTCGTCGTAATCCATACCGCCTAGGATCTTGAAGTAGTGCTCCAGGATGCGTCTCAGCGTATTCTGAATACTCTGGCCTAATAGCTCTGAGTTTTTCACGTCTTTCCACAGCAGCTCATAGGATGTGCTGACCGGATTTTCTCTATGCCGCTCGATCTTTGACACCCGGTCGGCCTTTCGCACAATCCAGAAAGTTTCGTCGCTGCGTGCAGCTTGCTGATGGCGCTTCGGGTCAAAGCTTACTTCTTTGTGGAAATAGACGTTGTGTGTCAGGATAAAAATCTGCTTGATATGTCCCTCTTTCTCTCTGATTTCAGCAAATATCCTCTTAATCAAGCTACTAACAATAAACAGGACATCGCTGTCCAGGCTGGACAC
>JBPCVQ010000360.1:0-21453 GCA_051010395.1 Geminicoccaceae bacterium
TCATCGATCCGGTCTGGGCGCTTTATGCCGATGTCATCGCGAAAAGCGGCAGGCTACCCACGCTCGTCGAATGGGACACCGACGTTCCGGAATGGCCAGTGCTCTTTTCCGAGGCGGAACGCGCCGAGCGCGTCCTCGTACGTCAAGTCCCAGAGATGGATCATGCCGAAGCTCGCTGACATCCAATCGGCCTTCATCGATGCGTTGAGGCAGCCGGAAACACCGGTGCCTGATGCGATCGGGAAGAAGGATGGTGCGCCTGCCAAACGCCGCTTCGATGTTTACCGCAACAATGTCGCCTCGGGTATGATCGAAGCGCTCCGGGCGACCTATCCAGCCGTCGACAAGCTTGTAGGTGCTGAGTTTTTCGCGGCAAGCGCCAGGGTCTATCTCGAACGTTACCCGCCGCGCTCACCGCTGCTGTTCCGCTATGGCGACGCCTTCGCCGACTTTCTCGACAGCTTTCCGCCCGCGGCCTCCACACCTTATCTCGGCGACGTCGCGCGGCTGGAATGGGCGCGGCTCCAAGCCTATCACGCCAAGGACAATGATCCCTTGTCAATCGAGGCGCTGAGCCGTTTTCTCCATGATGATGACGGCAAGGCTGTCGATGTCGGCGAGCTTCGCTTCACGCTGCACCCCTCTCTGGCACTGATCGGCTCACGCTGGCCGGTCGTCTCGCTTTGGGCCGCCTCGACTGGGCAGGGCTCGTCCGACGATGTCGACATGAACCGTTCGGAGCGGGCCGCCATCGTCAGGCCTTCGCTTGCTGTGGACACCCGGTCTCTGCATGAGAGCACTTTCGTCTTCATGCAGGCGCTCAATGATGGTGCAGCGCTCCAGCACGCTGCATCTGCGGCAGCCGACGTCGCCGATGACTTCGAGCTCTCGGAACATCTACAAGGGCTCTTTGCCATCGGAGCTGTCTCCGCTATTAACGACAATTCATCGTAAAAAGAGGACCAGTTTCGATGTTCAACGCGATCGCCAATCTACACCACGCCGTCTTCGGTGGGCTTCAGGGCGCCTTGGAGGACTGGTTTTTGGGCCTTTTTGCGCGTTTGGTCTTCGCTGCGGTGCTGTTCTTCTATTTCTTCAATTCCGCGATGACCAAGATTGGCGAAGGCGGCATCTTCGACATTGCCGATGGCGCCTATGTGCAGATGTTTCCCAAGGTTTTTGAAGCCGTCGGTTACGATGTCACCCAGATACCCTTCTTCCCCTATACAGTGATCGCTTATGCCGGAACCTATGCCGAGTTCATCCTGCCGGTTCTGGTGGTCATCGGCCTGTTCACGCGAATTGCAGCACTCGGCATGATCGGGTTCGTCTTCGTCCAGAGCTTTGTCGACATCACCGGCCATGGTGCGGATGAAAAAACCATCGGCGCCTGGTTCGACAACCTGTCCGGTTCGGCCATCCTCGATCAACGCGCCCTTTGGGTCTTCCTGCTGGTTTACCTGGCCCTGCGCGGCGCCGGCGCGATCTCGCTCGACTACCTGCTCGCGGGCCGGCGCTCCAAATATGCTTATGCCTGATCAACGCTCGCCGCAGCTCGGAGTTCGCTGAAAAGATCGAGGTAACGGCCGGCAATCCTGCGCTGGTCGTGAGCCGCAGCGATCGCCTTATGCGCCCGCTCACCCATCGTGGTGCCTGAAGCCGTCGCGGACAGCAGGGCTGTCAGCCCTCGGGCAAGATCGATACCGTCGCCGGGCGTCGCCAGATACCCGTTCACGCCGTGATCGATCAGCTCACCCGTGCCGCCGACGTCGAAAGCAACGGTCGGTGTGCCCGTGGCCATGGCCTCGATCACGGTGTTCGGCAAATTTTCCTCGAGCGACGGCGTTACGAACAGATCGGCCGCAGCGAACAGAAGCGCCTTTTCGGCCTCGTCTTCGATCACGCCCCTGTCATGCAGTTGAAGATCAAGCGGCAGGACAGGCGCTACGTCGCTGCCGAACAGCACCAGATCGAACGACGTCAGGCGATCCTGCCGCATCAATATCCCAAGGGCTTCGACGAGCAGAGGAAAGCCTTTGCGTGGATTGGCGACAGCACTATTGGCGCCGAACAGAATGAGCTGCCGATCCACAGGCAGGCCGAGCCTCTGACGAGCCTTGTTTTTCTGACGAGGCTTAAAGACGCTGAGATCGATGCCGGTCGTGATGTGCTCGATCCTGACACCCCGGAGGAGGGCGCTCTCGGCCGCGCGGTCGGCGAGCCACCTGCTGGGGGCGACGATGGTCAGACCGGCTTTCGGCCAGCGTCGCTTTTGCTGCCATTGCCTTGCCGAGAGATCATGGACGTTCTCGCTTCCGAGCTGCGGACAGCATGCGCAGGCCGTCTTGAACTTCTCGCAATCGCCGGGATGATGACAGCCGCCGGTCAAGGGCCAGAGATCGGAGAGCCTCCAGACCAGGGGTTTGTTCAGCCGAAGGAGGCGCTCGATCCCTGCAACGGACAGGAAGCCGCCATTCACCCAATAGAGGCCGAGAATGTCGCTTTCCTGCACCAGGGAGTGCCGTTGCAAGCCGCCTACTCCAAAGCGCCCAGGCGACCAGATCCGGTCGGCCATGCGCTTGCGGTGCAGCCGACGCAACAAGCGGTCGGCTGTATGAATTGGCGTCGTCAAGGGGCCCGCATCGATCTTGGTGACCGTCGGGTCGTCCTGGTGCTTCTTCAGAACCAGCATCCGGCTTTCGGCGCCTAAGTCCAGGAGGGCGCGGTGGAGCCGATAGCTGGCGAGGGCGCCGCCGCCCTTCATGTCATTATGGGACAGGTGCGTGATGCGGAGCGGCACGTACTGGTTCCATTCGGCTTGCCCCGGAAGCCTCCTTGGCTTCACGTGCCGGCAGGTCATCCGACCGATGATGCGCCAAGACCTATCAGCCGCTCCCGTCGATGGCAACTCGGCTGCTCAATGCGGCCTTCAGTTGATCTCAAGCCCCCAGTTTGCTATGCAGCACCGCATCCGGTATGGCCGGTCTCCGCGGGCCTTCTTCTATTGTCACAGGCTGCTATTGTCACAGGCTGCATGGGCGGCCGCATTCAGTTCACCATTCGATAGGACGTTTCGATCTTGCTGGACCGAAGTTCGTCGACGCCGTCATCACCCAGTTTTGCCCTGATCGGAGCGGCTGGCTTCGTAGCGCCACGCCATATGAAAGCCATCAAGGCCATCGATGGTGATCTGGTATGCGCCTTCGATCCGAACGACTCCGTTGGCGTGATCGACAGCTACTACCCGAATGCACGTTTCTTCGTGGAGTTCGAGCGTTTCGATCGGCATGTGGACAAGCTCCGGCGCCAAGGCAATGCGCTCGACTATGTCAGCATCTGTTCGCCGAACTATCTGCATGACGCCCATGCCCGTTTCGCGCTTCGCTCGGACGCCGAAGCGATCTGCGAAAAACCGCTGGTGCTCAATCCCTGGAACATCGATGGCCTTCAGGAAGTCGAAGCGCAATCCGGACGCAAGATCAACACCATCCTTCAGCTTCGCCTGCACCCCGCGATCATCGAGCTGAAGCAGCGCATCGAGGCTGAGCCCGATCGCGAGCATGCGGTCGATCTCACCTACATCACGTCGCGCGGCGGCTGGTATCATGTCTCCTGGAAGGGAGACGAGAAGAAGTCCGGCGGCGTTGCCACCAATATCGGCGTGCATTTCTTCGACATGCTCGGCTTCGTCTTCGGAACCTGCCGGGAGAATGTCGTGCATCTGCGCGAGGCGGAACGCTCCGCCGGCTTTCTTCAGTTCGAGCAGGCGCGTGTGCGCTGGTTTCTTTCGGTGGACAGCAGTGACCTGCCGGATCACCTCAAAGGCAAGCAGCCGACCTACCGCTCGATCACCGTCGATGGCGAGGAGGTGGAGTTCTCAGGCGGCTTTGCCGATCTGCACAGCGAGAGCTATCGCCATATCCTCGGCGGCGAAGGTTTCGGCCTTGACGACGTCCGCCCTTCGATCGAGCTGGTTTCGACAGTGCGCGCACTGGAACCGACGCCAGGCGCCGGCGATCCGCACGCGTTCACCAAGCGCTATCTTTGAGCCATCCCATGGATGCAGCGACCGACGAAAAAACACTTTTCCCCGGCGTCTTCATCCATGAAAGCGCCTATGTCGACAGCCCGGTTACGATCGGCCCCGGCACCAAGATCTGGCATTTCTGTCACATTCTCGGCCACGTCTCGCTCGGGCGGGACTGCAGCCTCGGTCAGAACGTGATGGTCGGCCCGGACGTTCGGGTGGGCGATCGCTGCAAGATCCAGAACAATGTCAGCCTCTATAAGGGCGTCGACCTCGAAGACGGCGTTTTCTGCGGACCATCTGCGGTGTTCACCAATGTCGACAACCCGCGCGCCGAGGTCGAGCGTAAGAGCGAATTTCGCAAAACCTATGTGAAACGCGGCGCCACCATCGGCGCCAATGCGACGATCGTCTGCGGCCACACGCTCGGCGCTTATTGCTTCATTGGCGCCGGCGCCGTGGTCACCTCGGATGTGCCTGATCACGCTCTCATGGTCGGCGTGCCGGCGCGCCGGATCGGCTGGATGAGCGAAGCCGGCGCCCGCCTCGGCGAGGACCTTGTCTGTCCGATCGACGGCAGCCTCTATCGGGAAACGAAGGAGGGCGGGCTCGAACGCCTGCCGTAAGTGATGGCCATTTCTCCCATACCCTTCATCGATTTGCAGGCACAGCGTAAACGGCTTGGCCCGTGCATCGAACAGGCGATCGCCAGAGTTCTCGATCACGGCAAGATGATCCTCGGCCCCGAGGTGGGCGAGCTTGAAGCCGCTCTCTGCACATTCACAGGCGCCGCCCACACGGTCACCTGCGCCAACGGCACCGATGCGATCACGATGGTCCTGATGGCCGAAGGCATCGGCCCGGGCGATGCGGTCTTCGTCCCGGCCTTCACCTTCATCGCAACAGCCGAAGCGCCGGCCCAGATCGGCGCGACGGCCTCCTTCGTCGATGTTTCCGACGGCGACTTCAACATCGATCCAGTGAGCCTGGATGCCGGGGTCGCGGATGCGAAAAAACGAGGCCTGCGGCCGCGGGCCGTCATTGCCGTCGACCTCTTCGGCCAGCCTGCGGATTATGCGGCGATCCAGGACGTTGCCGACCGGCACGACCTTTTGGTGATCGCCGATGGCGCGCAGAGCTTCGGCGGATCGGCCGATGGACGTCCTGTCGGCACCTTCGGGGACTACACCACCACCAGCTTTTTCCCGGCAAAGCCGTTTGGCTGCTATGGCGATGGCGGCGCGGTCTTTACCGAGAACGCGGCCAAAGCCGATCTCCTCCGCTCAATCCGTGCCCATGGCAAGGGGGAGGATCGCTACGACAATGTGCGCATCGGCCTGAACAGCCGGCTGGACACGCTCCAGGCGGCCATCCTTCTCGAAAAACTCGCGATTTTCGAGGATGAACTCTCGAAGCGCGACCGCGTCGCTGCGCGTTACGCAGCCGCTCTCGAGGGCATGGCCCTGCTGCCCAGGCTAAGGCCGGGCTGCCGCTCATCCTGGGCGCAATATACGCTTCGCCATGAGGATCGCGACATGTTGAAGACGGTCTTGGCGGAGGCTGGCATCCCCAGCGTCATCTACTACCCGATCCCGCTCAATCGCCAGACCGGCTATCATCATTTTCCGGTTGCACCCGGCGGCGTACCGGTTGCGGAGCGGCTTTCGGGTGAGGTCCTCAGCCTGCCAATGCACCCTTATCTGGAACCGGCCGCTCAGGATCGGATCATCGACGTGCTTCTTCAAACCTGCCGCGATGATGCGCAAGCGGCCGTCGGCTGAGGTGGAGCGATCGATGATCTACAACGGTCCAGCCTTGCTCAAGCCCTATTGGGTGATCTTCCAACACTGGCCCCTTCTTCGGAACAGCATCAAGGTTTCGCTCCGCTCGCGCTATGCGGGCTCGCTTCTCGGCATGTTCTGGCTCTTCCTGGGCCCAGCCCTGCTGCTGTCGCTCTACGCCATCGTCTACACGGTCGTCTTTGACTTTCGCCCGACCGTCATGAGCAAGAGCGACTACGTTCTCTACATCTTCGCAGGCCTCGTGCCATTCCTGACCTTCAGCCAGGCCATTTCCGCCGGCGCTGGATCGCTGGTCAAGGACCAGGCGCTGCTGATGAACGCCGTGTTCCCGGCTGAGCTGATCCCGCTTCGCGAAGTGCTGTCCAGCGGTCCGATGCTGCTTGTCGGTTTCACGATCATCGCCGGGCTGAAGCTCCTCTTCTTCGGCGGGCCGCTGATCACATGGCTCCTGGTGCCTGCGATAGCGCTCGCCATGGCCATGGCTGTCACGGGGCTGGTCTGGCTCCTGTCGCTCGCCAATCTCGTGGCCAAGGACGTACAGCATATGCTGACCTATCTGATCATCATGCTGCTGATCTCCAGCCCGATTGCTTACACGCCGGACATGTTGACCGGCGCCTTTCGTATCCTGATGTACGCCAATCCGCTTTCCTACTACGTGTCGTCTTTCCAGCAGGTGCTGGTGCTCGGCCAGGTGCCGCCGGCTGAGATCCTGATCGGCGGGACGGTCATCGCGCTCGTTTCGTTCCATTCGATGTACGCGGTTTTCGGCTGGGGCAAGGGGGTCGTGCTCGACCATGTCTGAGACCGGGCCGCGCGCGCTCATTCAGCTGGACGATCTTTCCAAGATCTATCGGCTCTACAACAGCATAGGCGATCAGGTCTGGGCAATGACCGGCCTTGATCGCTATCGGTTCTGGCGAAAGACCAAGGTCCAGAACTTTCAAGCACTGGACCACATCTCGCTCACCGTTGCCGCCGGCGAGCGGGTCGGCATCGTCGGCCGCAATGGCGCCGGCAAGACGACGCTCTTGAAAATCCTGACCGGCGCCATTCAGCCGACGTCAGGCACGCTTCGGGTCGATGGGCCGGTTCAGGCGCTGATGCAGGTGGGCCTCGGCTTTCATCCCGACTTCACCGGCTATCAGAACATCCGCTCCTCCCTGATCTATAACGGCTTGAGCGCCGATGAGACCGAGGCTGCGATTGCCGAGATCGTCGATTTCGTCGAGCTCGGCGACTTTCTGCACCAGCCCTTCAAGACCTATTCGCTTGGCATGCGTTCCCGTCTGCAGTTCGCAGCAGCGACGGCAGTTCGTCCCGATATCCTGGTGATCGACGAGGTGCTCGGGGCTGGTGATGCCTATTTCAGCGCGAAGTCAGCGGATCGGGTCAAGCGCCTGACCGGTTCCGGTTGTACGCTTCTTCTGGTTTCCCACGGGATGCAGCAGATTCTTCAATTCTGCGATCGGGTGATCTGGCTGGACTGTGGGAAGCTCATCATGGATGGCCCTGCGCTCGACGTGGTGAACGCCTATGAGGAGTTCATTCACTCGGTTCTCAATGAGATCGGCTCGGTCGATCCCGAGGAAAAAGGAACCAACAGCGCGCTGCCCAACTGGATGCGCGATAAACTGCTGGAGGACGTTCTGGGTCGCCGCCGGACGACGAACGGCGCGAATGCCACTGCCACGCGATGGGGGGGCGAGGGCCCTCTGAGGGTGAAGGGTCTAAGGGTTATCGACGAGAGCCACGCCGTACTTTCGCGTGCGGCGTCAGGACAGACCTTCGGTGTAGCGATCGACATCGAGACCGAACGCCCGGGAACTTTCCCGCTTGCCACGGCGATCGTGATCTACGACGAAAACGGCCATTGCCTCGCTCGTCTGGTCGACGATGAGAAGGATCGTACTTTTTCTCCGGGCGAAACGGTCACCATCGTTGCCTGGCTGCGATCGCCGATTATCGGCGCCGGAGAGTATGTGTTCTCGGCCAGCCTGCACGCCAACTGGAACCCGGTAACGCCCATGTCATCGGTGACCTACGATATTTTTGGACGCGCCTCCAAGTTGAATGTCAGTGATTTGCAATACAATCCCGGTCGTGTACATCTGACGGCGGATTGGGAACCAGGTGATAGGGATCATTCAGATACTGGGAATGAAGCCGATGCAAGTAGCCGGAGCGCGTCAGCGGCCATGGTGTCGCTGGATTGATCAGCCGGCGCATGCCCGTCGAGACAAGCCTGAGTTCAGCCCTTTGTCGCCAAACCGCTCCTTGAATGTCCTTTTGCTATGCGAAGAACGCGCACGGCATATTGGAACGGTAGAGGATCATATTCAGGCGCTTTTGACCCATAGCCACCATAATGTCCTGGCACTAGACGCCAGGGGGTGTGTGACCTTCGACATCGATCTCGATCGCTTCGATATGGTCGTCACCCATTACTCTGTCGCCATTGGTCACCCCGGCCACGTCCTGGAACCGCTGGCTGAGAAGCTCCGGGCCTTTCCTGGCGTCAAGGTGGCTTTTCTTCAGGACGAGTATCGCTGGATCGACGCTTCCGCCGCTGCGATCCGCGATCTCGGATTTAAAGTCCTGTTCACCGTCACCAATCCTGAGGTGACCCGGAAAATCTATCGTCACCCCTGGTTCGACGACGTCAGAATAGAGCATACGCTAACGGGCTTTGTCCCCGAGGCGCTATGTGATCGTCGGGTTCCTTCCTTCGAGAACCGATCGGTGGACGTAGGATATCGCGCAAGGAAGGTGCCGAACTGGCTGGGTGAGGCCAGCCAGGAAAAATGGAAGATCGGCGAGCGGTTCAGGTCGGATGCTCCGGCCCACGGCCTTGCCTGTGATATTTCCAGTCGTGAGCAGGACCGACTTTACGGTGAAGCCTGGATCAAGTTCCTTGGCAATTGCAAGGCCGTGCTCGGCACCGAAAGCAGTATCAGCGCCTTCGATTTCGACGGAACGCTGAAGAGGAAGATCGAAGACTATGAGCGCGACCACCCAGGCGTCTCGTTCGACGAATTGAAAATGCGGTTCCTGGACGGGATCGATGGGGCCCACGGCGCCATTTCCGTGATTTCGCCGCGTGTCTTCGAAGCCGCCGCCTTGAAAACGCTGATGATCCTCTATCCCGGCAATTATTCCGGCGTTCTCGAGCCCTGGCGCCACTATGTCCCGCTGGATCGCGACCACGGCAACATGGCGGAGGTCGCGGGCCTCGTCAAAAATCGCGAGAAAGTGCAGGAGATCACCGAGCGTTGCTACCTGGAGGTGGCGTGTTCCGGGCGATGGGGATATAAGAGCTTCGTCAGTCATTTCGATCAGGTCGTCGACGAGGTGGCGGTCGCCAGAACGACGATGCCTGTGTCGACCGTTGAGGCGGATCGCTGGCGACGGCAGATGAGAGCCAAGATCCGGCGTGAAGCGCAAAGAGTTGCGTTCAGCCAGTTCTTCGTGAGATCGATCCGCTACGGCTCCCGTATCAACAAGAAATTGCCGGAGCCGCTCGCTCGCTGTGTCAAATGGCTTGGCCAGCCTGTTTATCTCGCCATGAGGTTTGTCGCGCGGCGTGCCATTCTACCGCGGTCGAACTGATCGTTTTTTGACAGTCGGTACCTTCCCATAAGGGTTCTTTCATGTGCGGTCTCGCAGGTTTTGTTCATCTGGATGGTTCCCCGGTCCCGGCGGTCGATCTGAAACTGAACGCGATGGACCGGCTGCTGGCCCACCGGGGTCCGGATGACCAAGGCCAGTGGATTGCTCCTGACCGGTCGGTCGGTCTGGTTCATCGCCGCTTGAGCATCGTCGATCTCAGCGAAACCGGCGCGCAGCCCATGGTCTCTCCAAGTGGCGCCGTCATTCTGCATAATGGCGAGGTCTACAACGCACCGGAACTCCGTGGAGCCCTCACGCCGCATCACCCTTTCAAAGGTCATTCCGATACGGAGTCCATGCTTGCCGCCTATGATCGCCATGGCCTCGATTTCGTCGAACACCTTCGCGGCATGTTCGGCTGTGCCATCTGGGATCCGAGCCGTCGGCGTCTGACCGGCCTGCGTGATCGTTTCGGCATCAAGCCCTTCTACTATGCCGTCTCCGGCCGTCTTCTCGTATTCGCATCGGAAGCCAAGGCGATCCTGCCGTTCCTGGACGATATCGAAACCGATCCCGAAGCACTCGCAGAATATCTGACCTTTCAATATACGATTGGTGAGCAGACGCTTTTCAAGCATATCAAGCAGCTGATGCCCGCCCATATGCTCGTGGCCGAGAAGGGTGACCTTCGCGTCCGGCGTTACTGGGACGTCGACTACACACTGGACTGGGACCACTCCGAGCGCTTCTTCTTGAACGAGCTGCCGGCCTATCTGCATGATTCGGTCGACGTGCATCTTCGAAGCGATGTCCCGGTCGCCACCTATCTCTCCGGCGGTATCGACAGCTCGATCATCACCATGATCGCTGCAGAGAAGGGAGATGCGCATGAGAGCTTTCACGGCAAGTTCGTCGATCATCAGGGCTATGACGAAAGCGCCTATGCCCGCGCCGTCGCAGAGAAGGCCGGCACCAACCTGAACGAGCTGGTCATGACGGCCACCGATTTTCGGGACAACATCGAAAAGCTGATCTACCATCTCGATTTTCCCGTTGCCGGCCCCGGCTCCTTTCCCCAGTTCATGGTCTCGAAGCTCGCCGCCTCCAAGGTCAAGGTCATCGTTGGAGGGCAGGGGGGAGACGAGATCTTCGGCGGCTATGCCCGTTATCTCGTCGCCTATCTGGAGCAATGCCTGAAAGCGTCGATCGACGGCACCTATAGGGGCGGTAATTTCGTCGTCACGCTCGAATCGATTCTGCCGAACCTGCCATTGCTCCAGGAATACAAGCCGATGATCAAGGGGTTTTGGAAGGAGAACCTTTTCGGCGAACTGGACGAGCGCTATTTCCGACTGATCGACCGCTCCGCCGACATGGCGGACGAGGTGGATTGGTCCGCCCTCGACAAAACGAGAGTGTTCGATTCGTTCAGAGCCATCTTCAACAGCCGGAACGTCGGCAAGGAAGCCTATTTCGACAAGATGACCCATTTCGACTTCAAGTGCCTGCTGCCGGCACTCCTGCATGTCGAAGATCGGGTCAGCATGGCCCATGGTCTCGAGAGCCGCGTTCCCTTCCTCGATCACAAGCTGGTCGAGTTCGCGGCGACCGTGCCGGCGGATGTCAAATATCAAGGAGGGCAGCAAAAGCGCATGCTGAAGTTGACCTTCGGTGATCTCCTACCAAAAGATGTGCTCGAACGCCGGGACAAGATGGGCTTCCCCGTACCTTTGAACGAATGGTTCAAGGGCGAACTCAAGGGCTTCATGGGTGATTTGTTCGGCAGCCGGGCCGCTCGCGAGCGGCCGTTCTTCAATGCCGAGAAGGCGCTCGATGGCCTAACCGGCGAAGCGCGTTTTTCACGAAAAACCTGGGGCCTGATGGGCCTCGAGCTCTGGCATCAGACTTTTCACGACAAGGCCCATGAGTGGCGGGATATGATCAATGGCGTCGACACAATCCGCAAGACAGCTTGAGATTGACCAGCGAAATATCGCTTTTTGGGACGAGCTTTGCGGAACCCAATCGGCGAAGACGCTGGGCGTAACCGACAATTCACCCGAAAGCCTCGAAAAATTCGACAGGTGGTACCTCGAGTTCTATCCCTATCTCTGCCAGCATATTCCGGTCGATAGGCTCACCGGCATGAAGGTTCTGGAGATCGGCCTTGGCTACGGCACCATGGCGACGGAACTCATGTCCAAGGGGGCCATCTATCACGGCCTGGACATCGCTGAAGGTCCTGTCGAAATGGCGCGCTATCGGGCTGACCTTTTGAACGAGAAGGCCGACATCCGCCAGGGCAGTATTCTCGATTGCCCCTTCGACGACGAAAGCTTCGACCATGTCGTCTCGATCGGCTGCCTTCATCACACCGGTAATCTCGGCGGCGCTATCGAGCGTGTCCATCGGCTGGTGAAACCGGGGGGTGGCGCCACCATCATGGTCTATCACGGCCGCTCCTATCGCCAGTGGTGCAAGCAACCCTGGTCGACCTTGAAGGAAATGCTCGCGTCGAACGATGACCGTCGTGCCGCGAATGAGCGTCTGCGGGGCGCTTACGACAAGAACCAGTCGGGTGCCGCTGCCCCGGAAACCGACTTTGTCAGCAAGCCGGAACTGAAGTCCTTGTGCCGGAAATTCTCAAAGATCGACATCATCGCCGAAAATATTGGCGCCGATCTTCTGTTCAAAAAGGTGTCCCGCCCGACTGCGCTTAAATATTTCGGTCCATGGCTCGGGCTCGATCTTTATTGCTGTCTCGAGAAATAGCCGGCAGATCCTGAGACGATGAGAAGCTCTCGATCGCGTCGAGATTGTCCGTCGTTCGGTCACCGGCTCGGCTTGAATCTTTGCGTGACACTCGGTAGGCGGACCAGAACGCCAACCCGCTCCGACATGAAACAATACGCTTATAGGAGAGAGACATGAAAATCCTGATCACCGGTGCGTGCGGCCAGGTCGGATCCCACATCGGAGAGATGCTGCTCGAGCGCGGCGATGACGTGCTGGCGATCGACAATTTCGACACCGGACGACGCATCCATTTGCCGGAAGATCATGAGCGGCTGACTTTCGTCGAGGGGTCGATCGCCGATCAGCCTCTGGTGGATCGGCTGTTCGAGGATTTCAAGCCCGAGATCGTCGTGCATACCGCGGCTTCC
Organism: Geminicoccaceae bacterium; assembly: GCA_051010395.1. Taxonomy (GTDB): domain Bacteria; phylum Pseudomonadota; class Alphaproteobacteria; order Geminicoccales; family Geminicoccaceae; genus JANQPX01. The sequence goes on from JBPCVQ010000360.1 coordinate 12,603, forward strand.
TACAAAGATCCGGAGGACTGGCATTCGGATGCGCTCACCAATTCGGTCGGCGGCGCCAATATCGTGAAGGCGAGCAAGGATCATCAGGCCCAGCGCTTCGTCTATTTCCAAACGGCTCTTTGCTACGGCGTGAAGCCGATCGAGCAGCCGATCACGCTCAGCCACCCGATCAACCCCGCCAACTCCTCCTACGCGATCACCAAGACAACCACCGAGCAATTCCTGGAAATCTCCGGCCTCGATTACGTGACCTTCCGCCTCGCCAACGTCATCGGCCCACGCAATGTCAGCGGCCCGCTGCCGATCTTCTATGAGCGCCTGAAGGCGGGCAAGGCCTGCTTCGTCACCGAGGCGCGGCGTGATTTCGTGTTCGTGAAGGATCTCGCACGCACCGTGATCAACGCGGTCGACGGCACCGGCAGCGGCGCTTATCACTTCTCGTCCGGCAAGGACATCGCGATCAAGGAGCTCTATGACGCCGTCGTCAAAGGCCTGAAACTGAACGATTACCCCGAGCCTGAGATCCGCCCGCTCGCCCCCGACGACGCCCCTTCGATCCTCCTCGATCCCAGCCGCACATTCTCGGACTTCGGCAAGGTCGAGTTCACGCCGCTCGACGATCTGGTGAAAGCCGCCGTCGACTATTACGACACCTACGGCGTCACCGGCGGCTACACCCATCTCAGCCACGCCAAGCCCAAGACGGAAGCGGCCTGAGCCCATGCGCATCTTTCTTACGGGCGGCGCCGGCTGTCTCGGCTCCAACCTGACCGAACGCTTTCTCGGCCAAGGCCACGACGTCCTCATCCTCGATAATTTCGCAACCGGCAAGCGCGAGATTTTTCCCCACCAGCTGCCAGCTGGACTGGTGATGAAAGAGGGCTCTGTGGAGGATGGCGGCTTGGTCGCCTCGCTGATGGAAGAGTTTCGGCCGAGCCATGTCATTCACGCTGCCGCTGCCTATAAAGATCCGGATGACTGGGTGACCGACGCTTCAGTCAACGTCGTCGGCTCGATCAATGTCGCTCGCGCTGCGGAACGTGCCGGCGTCCAGCGCCTGATCAATCTCCAGACAGCACTCTGCTATGGCAGGCCTGATGAGGTCCCGATCCCGGTGACCGCGCCGGTCAGGCCGTTTACCAGCTATGGTGTCTCGAAGACGGCGGGCGAGATGTACATGATGCAGTCGTCCGTGCCGACGGTGTCGCTTCGCCTCGCCAACGTGACCGGCCCGCGCCTCGCCATCGGCCCGATCCCGACCTTCTATCAGCGCCTGAAGGCGGGGAAGGGGTGCTTTTGCAGCGATACGGTCCGTGACTTCCTGGACATGCAGGACTTCTTCGGCGTGATCGATCGCGTGCTGCAGCCGGACGCGCCCGATGGTGTCTACAACATCTCCACCGGCGAAGGCCGCACCATCAAGGATGTGTTCGATGCGGTGGTCACCCATCTCGACATCGAGCCCGTGGGCGACGTCCCGATCGTGCCGCCCGGTGACGACGACGTGCCGGCCGTCGTTCTCGATCCTTCGGCGACCACGGCGCGTCTCGGTTGGCAGGCGCGCTACGACTTCAAGACCACCATGGCGCGCATGCTCGCTTGGTATGACCAGCATGGCATCGATGCCATCTACAGCCATTTGAAAGCGCCCGACGCCAATCGTTGACGCCCGACGCCAATCGTTAAGGAGACGCCCGATGGCGGATTTCAGCGACAAAAACATTCTCGTGGTCGGCGGCGCCGGCTTCGTCGGCAGCAACTTGTGCCACAAATTGGTTGACCAGGGGCCGGCGAAGCTCGTGGTCGTCGATAATCTTCTGTCGTCCGATCCCTGCAACCTGCCTGATCATCCCGCCGTCGATTTTCGCTTCGGTTCGATCGCGGATGAGCGCGTGCTGCGCGAACTGCCTGACGATCTCGACTACGTTTTTCAACTCGCCTGCTATCACGGCAATCAGTCCTCAATGCATGATCCGATCGCGGATCACGATAACAATACGCTGACCACGCTCATGCTTTTCGAGCGGCTGAAAGAGCAGAAAAAACTCACCAAGGTCGTCTACGCTGCCGCCGGCTGCGCGGTCGCCGAAAAGACCTATGACGAAGCCGAAGCCACCGCCGAAGACGCGCCCGTCTCGCTCTATCACGACAGCCCTTATTCGATCTCGAAGCTGATCGGCGAGATGTACGGCAATTACTACTGGCGTCAGCACGGCCTGCCGTTTGTGAAGGCGCGTTTTCAAAACGTCTACGGCCCGCGGGAAATCCTGGGCGCCGGCCGCTGGCGCGGCACCGTCCACACCGTCTGGCGTAATGTCACGCCAGTCTTCATCTTCCGCTCGCTCATGGGTGAAGCTCTGCCGCTCGACAATGGCGGCCAGACCAGCCGTGATTTCATCTTCGTCGAAGACATGGCGCGCGGCTTGATGGCCGCCGCCCTCAAGGGTGAGCCAGGTGAGATCTACAATCTCGCCTCCGGCCGCGAGACCACCATTCGTGAGCTCGCCGAGACCATCAACCACCTCACCGGCAACGCCACCCCGGTCGATCTCAAACCCGCCCGCGACTGGGATCGCTCCGGCCGCCGCTTCGGCGATCCCGCCAAAGCCAAGAGCAAGCTAGGCTTCGAAGCTGAAGTGCAGATCGAAGAAGGCCTCGCCAAAACCGTCGCCTGGACACGCGATCATCTCGACGAGATCCACCGCTGTATGGCCCAGCACCGAAGCCAGATGCCGGAACTCAATCCCTACCTAAGAGGACGAGGTCCAAGTCAAGGCACGCCCGCCACGGGCGCGGCGGATGCGGCTTGATGCGGTTGGTGACTGTTGTTGGTGCGCGACCGCAGTTTGTGAAGGCGGCGGTTGTGGCTCGGGCGCTGGCGAAACGGGATGAGATCGACCACAAGCTCATTCATACCGGCCAGCATTTCGATCAGCGCATGTCCGCGCAGTTTTTCGAGGAGCTGGCGATCCCTGAGCCCGACCACAATCTCAGCATTTCCGGCGGCCATCATGGTCAGATGACCGGACGCATGATGGAGGGGATCGAGCAGGTGCTGCTGGAGGACAGGCCGGATGCCGTTCTCGTGTATGGCGATACCAACTCGACGCTGGCGGGCGCGCTTGCGGCAACCAAGATGCACATTCCCGTCTACCATGTCGAAGCCGGTCTTCGCTCCTTCAACCGGCGCATGCCGGAGGAGGTGAACCGGGTTCTCACCGATCATGTGAGCACGCTTCTTTTCTGCCCGACGACGACATCCGTCGACAATCTCCGGGCCGAGGGCATCGAAGACGGCGTCCGTCTGATCGGCGATGTCATGTTCGACGCCACGATTTTCGCAAAGGGCCTCGCCAGAGAGCGATCGACGATCGTCGATGAGGCCGGTCTCACCGATGGCGCCTATGTCCTTCTCACCCTGCATCGGGCGGAGAACACAGACGATTCGGAGCGGCTGGCGGCGCTTTGCCGCTTCATCGAGAAGGAGGCCAAGGGCCGCCCCGTCGTTTTTCCCGTCCATCCGCGCACACGCCAGGCCTTTGCGCGCCATGGGCTGAAGCCGGCTGACGCCACCATGATCGAGCCGGTGGGTTATGTCGACATGCACCGCCTTCTCGCAGGAGCTGCCCTGGTCATGACCGATTCGGGCGGTTTGCAGAAGGAAGCGTATTTCCACCGCGTACCCTGTCTCACGCTTCGTGACGAGACCGAGTGGGTCGAGACGGTCGAGGCTGGCTGGAACCGTCTTTGGTCCGCCGAAGACTACCTCCCGAGGCGGGACATCGACGCTTACGGCGACGGCACGGCCGGCGAGAAGATCGTCCAGGTGATCGAGGAAGCCCACAGCCTCGATGAGGGCCGATCAGCCGCCTGACATGGACCGCCTTCCTCTTCTCGTTCTGGTGCGCAATATCACCCGGACGCTTTCCTATTATGACGACTGGCAGGATGTGCTCACCGCCCACCCAGCGTTCGAGGCCGATGTCGAGGACATCGAGCAGGCCTCAAACCATCCGCGCATCAGAGCCAAGATCGAAACCGCACCCTTCATCGTCGCGTTGCATGGCACCAACGGCAACGGCACGGCAGCGCTCGATGCGTTGAGCAGCGCTTTTCAGAACAGGCGGGGCAAGCTTGCCGTCTTTGTCGGCAATGAGGTCAACCTCGTCTATCCGACCATGAAGTCGAAGCTCGACATGCTGAAAGCCGTCCGGCCAGAGCTGATCGCGACCCAGCTGATCGAGGAGACGGGGCGCTGGTATTATGAAGAGATCGAAGGCGCAATAGTCCGAAACATTACCCACGGTATCAATGCGGATGCATTTCCACCTGGACCGCCGATCAACGATCGGCCGATCGACATCGGCGCGCGGTCCGATCGCTACAATATCTATGTCGGCGACGATCAGCGCGTCGCTCTTCATGACATGTTCGAGGCCAAGGTGAGGCAGCGCAGCCTCCGCGCCGACATCGTTCTGGGTGGGGAGCGTTTCGACCGGCAGGGCTGGGCGGCCTTTCTCGGGAGCTCGAAAGCCACCATCGCAACGGAAGCCGGCTCCGACTTTCTGGACCGTGACGACAGCCTTTCCGCCGAGGTGACCGCTCTGCTTCGCAAGCAGCGAGGCGGGTTCGTGATCAAGCACCAGTCTCTGTCAAGACAGCTATCGAGAATGCTCTTGCCGAGCGCCGTCAGGCACTGGGCGGCCAGGCGTCTCGCCGGGACCATGGTCGAGGACGTACACCTTCACCAAAACGTTGATGATGAGGTGATCGAAACTGTTCGACGTCAGGTTTTTCGCCCCGAGCGCAAGGCGCCCTTGCCAACCAAGGTCATCTCATCCCGTCATTTCGATGCCGCCGCATGCAAGACTTTGCAAATCCTGACACCCGGCCGCTACAACGACATGTTGGTGTCCGGGCGACATTTCATCGAACTCGATCAGGACTTCTCGAATATCGACGAGGTCCTGGATCAATGCGCAGACCTGTCCTTCTGCCAAAAGATGGTCGACGACGCTCTCGACGATCTGATGGCAAGCCACACCTACGCCCACCGCATGGCGGAACTTGAGGCGGTGCTTTTGTCTCTTTAGGTCAGGAAACCTTGTCCAGCCGGCAAAAACAGGATGCCTTGATCGGCTCATCCGCTCGCGCTTCAGCAAGATCCAGCCTGAGCTTTACGAATTTCGCCTCGTCCGTCTTGCCAAGACGGGTCAGGCACTCATGCAGGCCATGCAGGGACCAGACATTGTCCGGATGCTGACAGGCGCGGGCGAGGGTTGCATCGAGGCCGAGATCGGCGCGGTAGACGGCCTCCGCCTCCTCGACCATGTTCCTTTCCAGGAGCAAGGCGCCGAGTGCGTGGCGGGTGGGCTGCATCCAGCCCCAGGGCTCGTCATAGGGGAGGTTGTCGTCGAGCTCGACCGACTTTCGAAGATGCGCGAACGCCTGATCGAAATTGTCCCTTCGGTATTCGAGCTCACCCTTCAGCATCTCGGCGGCAACCGCGAGGATGTCCAGGCAGGTGTTGTTGAACACGTAGCGCGTATCCGGTACGCGTTTGACCGCTTCCTCGAACAGTGTCCGCTGGCGCTCGGCATTTGCGATGTCGCCGGTGGCCGCATAGGCGACGCCCTTGGCGTAGTGGATCATCGCTGTCGTCGTACAAAAGAGATCCTGGTTTTCCGGTAGCGGCGTGTCGATGATTTCCCGCCACATGCCGAAACGGATCAGCACATGCATCTTCATTGGCACGAAGCCCTCGACCCAATCCGCCATGGGCGGGCTTTCGACCTTCAATAGCTCTTCCGGCAGCGTCCTGATCATCTCGTCAGCAGCCTGCAACGCCGGCTGCCTCTGGCCCAGGAACATCGCGCCGTAGATCTTGAAATGGTAGTCGTGGCAGCGATAGAGCGAATAGAACTTAAGCGCTCCCTCCCGCTCCAAAAACTTACGGTCCGCGACGATCGCGGCCGTGTTCGATCTGACCACGGTCTCGTAGTGGCCGCAGAGCACATCGATATGGGTCGGCATGTGCTGGAGATGGCCGGCATCCGGCACCAGGTCGCGGAGTTTGTCACCGGCCTTGAGCGCGCGCTCCGGATGCGGCGACATTTCCATCAAGTGGATGTACATGTGCAGCAGGCCGGGATGACGATCGCCGCCGTCCCTGGCCATCGCCGCTTCGAGAACCTCGATCGCTTCCGCCGTGTCGGCGCCATCTGCGATTTTACCCGTCTTCAGATCCCAGAGCGCCCAGGGCGCGCGGTTCATGAGCGCTTCGGCGAATAGGGCCGAGACATCAGCATCCTTACTGAAGGCTTTGTGAACTTTGCGCATGGCATCGGCGTAAGCGTCGTTCCAGGCTGCCATATTGTCGCCAGGCGTCGCCTGCGGATAACGTGCCGGCAGCGCCTCGATCAACGCCTGCTCGACCGGCGTGGCCGACGCGGCCAGGCGTCTGGCCTGCTCTGATGCCTCGAACGCGGCCGCGACCGAGCTGATGGCATCAGCCTCGTCGAAGGCTTCCCAGGGCTTGTTGTAATTGCAGCCCGACGCATAGGCGATGCCCCACCAGGCCATCGCACAGCCGGGATCAGCCTCCAGCGCCCGCTGGAAACAGGCGATCGATTCCTCGTGATTATAGCCGTAGCACCAGACGAGGCCTCGATCGAACCAGCGTTGGGCATCGTCCGACGCCGTGGTGACCTTTCGGCCGTAATGGCCGAGATCGTAATAGTCAGGCATGTCGCATTTCCCTGCTTCTTGCTTCGTTAGTACCCCATGGCGGCGCCATCCTTCCTGGGATCGGAACCACCGGTCAGCACACCTTCTTCCCAATCGATCCAGATCGCCTGACTGCCGCCAATCGGTTTCGCTGGTTTCACCAGACGATGACCACGCCGTTTCAGCTCCGTCTGGATGTCGTTGGGAACCGCCCCCTCCATCTCGACCTCGCCGGTAAACGGCTGGACCATGAAGCGCGGCCGGTCCATGGCTTCCTGGATGTCCAGGCCGTAGTCGAACAGCCCGGTCAGGAACTGCATGTGCCCCATGGACTGATACTGGCCGCCCATGACACCGAACGGCATGACCGCGCGGTTACCCTTGGTCACCATGCCCGGAATGATGGTGTGCAGCGGGCGCTTCTTGCCCTCGATGCGGTTCGGGCTTTCCGGATCGAGATTGAAGCCGCAGCCGCGGTTGTGCAGCACCACGCCGCTCGAAGGCGCCACAAGGCCGCTGCCGAAACCGGCGAACAGCGTGTTGATGAAGCTGCAGGCGTTCCGGTCCTTGTCGACCACGGTGATGTACACGGTGTCTTCATGTGCCGGCATGCCCGGCTCGGGCTTTTCGTTTGCGCGCTCGGGATCGATGCTGTCTCGGAGTTTCCCAGCGTAAGACTTGGAGAGTAACCCCTCGATGGGCAAATTGGAGAAGGCGGGATCGCCGACGAAGAGGTTCCTTGCCGTATAGGCCAGGCGGCACGCCTCGAGCTCCTGGTGGATGCGCTCGAGTTCGATCGGATGATCGCCGGTCTCGATCTCGCTCATGATATTGAGGAGCAGGAGCGCGATCACGCCCTGGCCGTTGGGTGGGCATTCATGGACGCGATAACCGCGAAAGTCGGAAGAAATCGGCTGGACGTAGTCGCCCCTGACGTTCGAAAAATCCTCTTCGGTATGCAGCCCGCCGCGAGATTGCAGATAAGTCAGCATGTCGTCCATGACAGCACCGGCATAGAAGGCTTCACGGCCGTCATTCGCGATCTTTTCCAGCGTTGCCGCCAGTTCCGGCTGTCGATGCATCTGGCCGACCGCCGGCGGGCGGCCGCCGGGAAGAAAGATGCGGGTGCCGGCCTCATCCTTGCTCAGAAGCGATGCGGCTGATGCGAAATCCGTATGAACGCGCGAGGATATGGGGTAACCGCCCTGGGCGTACCCGATCGCCGGCTGCAGCAGTTCGCCTAGCGACTTTCGGCCGAAATCACGGATTAGTGTCTCCCAGGCGTCGACGGCGCCCGGCACGGTCACCGAGTGGGGCGTGTTGCGCTCGATCTCGTGAAAGCCGTTCTCGCGATACCAGTCCACCGAAGCCGCCGCAGGCGCTTTGCCCGAGCCGTTGAACGCAACGAGATCCGTCGATCCCTCCGGCGCGTAGAGGCAAAAGCAATCGCCGCCGATGCCAGTCGAGCCCGGTTCCACGACACATTGCACCGCGCAGGCGGCGACCGCCGCGTCCATGGCGTTGCCACCCATTTTCAGGACGTCGATCGCCACCTGGCTCGCAAGGGGGTGGGATGTGCAGGCCATACCATCTGGCGCATGGACCGGCGAGCGGCCGGGGCGTTCGAGATCACGCATCAAGAGTTCCTTTCAAGCTGGCGCCGAAATTGGATCGCGCGCCAACGGGGGCGACAGAGCGTACGCCAGGGTCAGATTCAAGAGAACGCCAGCCCAGCGCCATTTGCAAGCGCGCACAGCCTCTCTATAGTTTTGGGCAGGAGACAAAAAACCGCCTGCCGGCACCGCCGGCCCCGATAAGCACTCCACCAAAAATCCATCGATGGGAGACTGACGTGAGCACCTTCTTGAGAACGACCCTCGCTTCGGCCGCCACCCTTGCCCTGCTTGGCACGGCGGGCGCAAAGGCCGCCGATATTCCCTGCGATACAGCCCAGCTGATCGTGCCCTGGAAAGCCGGCGGCGGCACCCATGTGATCTTCTCGGAGTTCGAAAAGACCATCCAGGAGCTGGATGTCCAACCCAAGATCCAGGTGGTGACCGTGCCGGGGCAGGGCGGTAACAAGGGGGCCAAAGAGGCCGCCAAGGCCGCACCCGACGGCTGCACC
>JBPCVQ010000361.1:0-21966 GCA_051010395.1 Geminicoccaceae bacterium
CGCTTAGGTCGTGGCGATATGACCGGCATCGTCGATATCCAGCTCATGCGCCTGGCGACACTGCTGGAGGATCGGAAACTGACGCTCAATCTCAGCGACGACGCCAAGCGTTGGCTGGGAGATGCCGGCTACGATCCGGTCTATGGCGCTCGGCCGCTGAAGCGAATCATTCAGAAGAGCCTTCAGGATCCTTTGGCCAGGCTGATCCTCGAAGGCAGCGTTCCCGACGGTTCGACGGTCGACGTCGATGCCGACGAAGGTGGCCTCCTGATCAACGGCACCAGCGCGGCGCTCGCAGCCTAACATTTTTCCTGCTGGCGTTGGGCTGAGCGGAGGACGTCGCTTCAGTTTATGCCGTATCAAGTCAGGCCAGAAGGGATGATGGCACACTCGTCGTCCTTGGCTACTGTTGCAGACCGAGCATGGAGCGGGGCTGCTCACGACGAAAGCTCAGGAGAATCGCCATGACAGGGGCCAAGACGCTGCTTAGTACTTCCTTGTCATTCCTTTTGGCGAGCTGTGCCGGTCTCTCCACGACGTCCGTGCCCGATACCGGCTTTGCCCCCGGTGCGGCGGTTCAAGCTGCCATGGCAGCTTACTACCAAGACCATGCGGCCGAATACGATGTTGGTCCCTGCAATCGTCCCTACTTCGATGCCATCACCAAGGTCGATGTGATCGAAGAGGATGCCGAACATCTCGTGCTCGGTCTGCGCTACGCCTTTCGTGATCGTCTTAGGGACGACGAAGACAGCAATAACATTCCCCCCTCGTCGCGCCGGGTTTGCCGGGGGTTCGAAAGCCGGCAGTCCACACTCGCCAAGGACAGTGGCGTCGTTCGGGTCATCGAGATGACCGGTCCGACCCGCGGTGCCTCATCGTCTCCAAGCAATGTCACTTTGGGTGGCCGTGTGGGCGTTGGCATCGGATCCAGGTTCACCATTGGCAACTGAAGGCGATTTGCGACGCACCGCCTTTCTTCGCGACGGCTTCGCTCATCTTGATCATCACTGAAACTGGAGACAGACTGTAGAGGTCGGCACCAGAAAAGCCTGCGGACGGAGCCGGACATGATACTGTTTTCCGCAACGGCCTTTCTGGTGACCAGGATCAGCAAAATCGGCGCTCGCCCGAACTATCTCTTGGTGGTCGTTTGTCTGGTGAAACCAGTCGCAAATCAACTTCGTTAATACGTTCACTTAATCGAAATAAGACATCTTAATATTCAACTTTTAGTTACAATAACTGTTCCGTATACTCGCATGAGCCTGGCATTGTCCTACTGCAACTCCCGCCTCGAGGGTCAACTTGGCCAAGCAGAGCTTATAACAATGTTCAAACTCTGGGCATTCCAGACAATCGTCCCACTCCTCGATATCAGCCTTCACCTGACGATCAGAACGCGCCAGGCTGATGGCGCCGAGTTCAAAGCTGAACACTTTACCTTTCATCGCTTGGTTGGTGTCGAAGTGCAACGTGTCATGGAACATCGTTCCGTAGCAGGGCTTATGTTCTCGTTTCATATCGCCCGTCCTTTGAAAGATTTTCTGGGGTTTCATGATGCTGCCGGAAACAGGCTGCGCGTTCGGTTCGCGAAAGCGACAAGCGACAGCATAACCGGGACTTCGACGAGCACACCGACCACCGTCGTCAGTGCCGCGCCCGAATGTAGGCCAAATAGGCTGATCGCGACTGCCACGGCCAACTCAAAGAAGTTCGAAGTTCCAATAAGGGCGCATGGTGCGGCGACATTGAACGGAACTCGCCACAAATAGGCCACGCCATAGGCAACGGCGAAAATACTGTAGGATTGAACCAGAAGGGGTGCAGCGATCAGGGCTATCAGTAACGGGCGATCGAGAATGACGTGACCCTGGAATCCAAACAGCAGAACCACCGTGGCGAGAAGCGCTACAACCGAGAGCGGCTTGATCGCATTGGTGAACCGCGCGACGCTGGCTTCACCGGTTTGTCCGTGTCGGGCGTTCCTCAAGAGATATCTTCGGGTTATCGCACCAGCAAGAAGGGGCGTTACGACATAGAGCCCGACAGACAAAATCAGTGTTTGCCATGGAACATCGATATCGGTGACGCCCAGTAGAAAGGCGACGATCGGCGCAAAGGCGAAGATCATGATGACGTCGTTCAACGACACCTGGACGAGTGTATAGGTCGGGTCGCCGCGGGTGAGTTGTGACCACACGAAAACCATCGCGGTACAAGGGGCGGCGCCAAGCAGAATGAGACCGGCAATGTACTGTTGTGCATCGGAGGGAGCGATGATGTCGGCGAAGAAAACCTCAAAAAACAGCACGCCAAGAACGACCATTGTGAACGGCTTGATCAGCCAGTTGACGACGATGGTGATGACCAGTCCTTTTGGGCGTTCACCGATGTGACGAAGACTGGCAAAATCCACGTTCACCATCATCGGGTAGATCATTCCCCAGATGAAGACGGCAACGATCAAATTGACGGATGCATATTCCAGACCGGCGAGGATTTGGAAGAGTTCGGGCATCGCGCTGCCGAGGCCAATCCCGGCTGCGATGCACAGAGCGACCCACACTGACAGCCATTTCTCGAAGAAACCAATACCGCTTGAAGGTGCCGCAGCTTCTGCGACAGCTTGAGTGTTCATGCAGTTTTTGCCTTCGACCAAATCATGGATCGTTTGCTCGACTAGACAGTAAAATCAGCGACCGCCTTATCTAAGACCGCGAACAAAAATTCTGCTTTGATTAGGATCAAGCGACGCCTAAGTGGCAGCTCATGATGGCCCAAAGCCCGAACGAGCATTGTGACCGCTTACCGCCAGTCAGCTGAAGATCGGCGATCTCAGCCCGCTACTTGTGTTCGGCGGTGGGGCTGACGGCGGTCGTGATGTGCTTTGGTTCAGACGAGGTCTTTCAGCGCAAGGCCAACGGCGTAGGCGACCCCCGCAGCAGTCATGCCAATGGCGAGGGTCTCTGTTCCGGAGCGCCACCAACTGGATGTCGACCAGCGGCTCTTGAGCGACCCGATGATGAAAAAGACCAAAGCGGTCATCACGACCGACAGGGAAACGCTCGCCGAGGCGCCGCCGATGAAAGGCAAGAGCGGGACTAGGCCGCAGACGAGAAATGCGAAAAACGTCATTAGCCCGGCAGTGATCGGCGAGCGGTCGACGGCCGGGATGCCGTGCTCTTCTGCGACCATCATGTCGACCCAGCGTTGCTCGGAACTGGTGATCACCTCGACCGCCCGTGCGAGGTCATCGCCAGTGAAGCCCTTGGCGGCAAAGAGCTGCCTGATCTCCTCGCGTTCGCCGTCAGGCACCACTTGGATATGGCGTTCCTCCATCCTTCGGATGCGAGAATAGTCGTCGAGCTCGGCTTTGGTTCCCGAGTAATTGGCGGCCGCCATGGAAAAGCCGTCGGCGAGCAGGTTCGCCGTGCCGAGGATCAGGACGACGCGCGCAGACATGTCGGCACCGACCACACCTGCGATGATCGCAAAAGTCGTCACGGCGCCATCGATACCGCCATAGATCCAATCGCGGAGATAACTGGCTTTAGGCCCGCGAGACAGGCGCGCTGCGATTTGATCAGGCGCGTGACCATGTTCCAGATCATGTTCAGTCGTCATGACCGAAAGCCTCCGATGTCCGTCTATTGAAGGCCGTCGGATGAGGTGTGCTTATCGGCATCTCGATCTTCGATCCTCGTAAGGTGCCAGACCAGCATGTCGTAGATCACCGTTTGCTGCTCGTCGCTCAAACGGCCGTGATAGGCGAGAAGACGCTTGATGTTTCTGTCGGTATAGCGTCCGACCAGCTGCTCGTTACGCAGGACAAGTGTCCGGCGCACCAGGGTGCTCGCAGGGTCATGGCAGATTTTGCACTTCTCTCGATAAAGGCCATCGTTCCGGACTTGCAGCTCGAACGCCTCCACGAGTGCGCTGACTTCGCCGCTGGTGAGCTTACCGTGGTGATTGGGAAGGAAATCGAGCACGCGCTTTCGGCTTTTTTTCCCGATGAGTTCTCCCTCTTTGAAAAGGAGTGTCTCGCGAGCAAAATCGCCGGCATGATCTTGATGACATCGAGCACATCGGGCCTCGAACAGGCTGTGCGGGTCGATGGGTTCGGCATTGGACGCTGGTGCCATCGTCGCAAACAGGATGACCGCCCATGGACGGGCACGCTTATGCGCGAGGTGAAGCCGAACATGTCCCAAGGCGGCGTACAGGAAGCGTGTCATGGCGTTCGGAGCGCGGTTTGAGGAGCGGTGTCCGGGGACACGCTCAGCGGCCGGCGATTCTGTGCCAGCCGACCGTCGGGCAAGTCGCTACGGAAATTGAGGACGTTGGTGATTTCCGCTTGTAAGGTATCTCGGTTAGCCGGACGCAGGTCATTGATGGCCGTTCCGACCGCAATCTGTGTTTCCCGGTTGGGGGCGCGTGTTCTGTCGGATACCGCTGCTTTGCGATAGGTGGTGACGCGAAAAGGATTGGCACCCTGTTGTTCCAAGAGATCGCCCGCTTCAGTCAAGCGATCGGCGATTCGCTGATGATCCGCGTGCGGCATGGCATCGGCGATGGTTGTTTTCTGAACGTCCATTCCGGCAGCCTAGAAGATGCTCTTACTCGGACCTTTGATCTGGATTAAGGCAGCAGCGAGAAAACGTCTGCAAACTGATGCTCGGCGTCATTCTCACCGTTATGCGGACAGGAGAAAGAGAAACGTCACCTACCTGCGGCAGCCATACGGATAAAGTCCATGAGTGATCTCGTTGCAGCGCGCCGACGCATGGTTGCGGAACAAATTCATGCCCGAGGCGTGCGCGATGCTCAAGTTCTTGCGGCGATGGTCAAAGTGCGCCGCGAGGCCTTCGTGCCGGAACGTTTTCGTGATCTCGCTTATGCTGACAGGCCTTTGCCGATCGCTGCGGAACAGACGATCTCCCAACCCTATATCGTGGCGTATATGATCGAGGCCCTGGCATTCGGACTTGGTGAGAAGGTGCTCGAAATTGGGGCGGGGTCCGGCTATGCCGCGACCGTCCTGGCGGAGATAGCCGCTGACGTCTATACGATCGAGCGCATTGGCGTCTTGGCCGAGGAAGCTGCAGGTCACTTGGCAGATGAAGGCTATGACAATGTTCGTATCTTGCACGCCGATGGTACCAAAGACTGGATTGAGGTCGCCCCTTTCGATGCGATCCTGGTCTCGGCCGGCGCACGGTTGTCCCTGTGGGCCGTGACCCAGCGGCCCAGGAACTGATCCGTATCACGCGTACGGCAGCTGATAGGTTTGACCGTGAGGACTTGGCCAATGTCCGATTTGTCCCGCTGATTGGCTGAAGGCTGGGAGACTGAGGAGCCCGCAGCCTAGAACTCGCGTCCTCGGCTGATCCAATCCCGACCAAGTATCAGCGGTACGTTGCCAGGCTCATCTGGTGCCATGGCGTAGGTTTCGAGGACCTCGAGATGGTAGACTTGGCTCTGTTGCTCAAGCGAGCAGGCGATGTGCGTGTCGTACCGATCGGTGAGCCCGGTCACGGGATGTCGGAGTTCTATCGGATGCGGGCACGCATCATAGATTTGCCAGGCGACATCCTCGATCATGATTGAGCTACATCAAGGTACAAGTGCCCATATCTTCTATCTTTGCAGCAGCATGGGAGGTAGCTGATGTTCACGAAAATCCTGGTTCCGGTCGACCTTGGTCATCTCGAAGGCCTGTCTCGAGCGCTTGCCGTGGCGGCTGAGATGGCCAAATCGCACACAGCCGAAGTGGTCTATGTCGGAGTCTATGGCAATGTTCCTGCCGCCGACGTACCACCTCCTGGAGACTATGCAGCCACGTTGAAAGCCTTCTCAGATCAGCAGGCGGCTACCCATGGAATCAAAGCGACATCGGTTCCGTTGTTCAGCCATGACCCGCAGGCGGAACTCACGTCAGCGGTTCTGTCCGCTGCCGTCGACGCAAAGGCAGATGTGATCGTGATGGCTTCGCATATCCCGGGTTGGGTTGAGCATATTTTCCATTCAAATGCCGGCTATGTAGCCTGCCATGCAACGATCTCGGTCTTTGTGGTCAGGTAACTCTTCGGCTTGAGCGGCTGCACGGACTTCGTCGAGCTGGTGGGTCGATCCCGTATCAGGAGAGATATCAGCTGCTCATCACCTGGAAGATGAGCGACAGCCCGATCCTGATCAGGATTGAGGAAGGCGTTGGTGCATAGATCTTGAAGCAGCCACGATCAATCAGAACATCGCTGGCCAGCCTTCTCGCTATGACGTGAATCAAGAAATGAGCGGTGAATTCGGTGACTACACGCGCTGGTCGATTGCACCGTCATCCCAGAGTCACGTCCAGAAACATCATCACGACCAGCCCGAAGGTCACATGGAATCGTCGCCTGCAGTCGAAGCTCGACTTCGGGAGAAAGTCGACGAGCTGGAGACGTTCTTCGATCGGATCATCGGCTGCCGCGTCGTCGTCGACCAGGACCATCGCCAGCACCGCCAGGGCAATCTCTTTCGGGTCGGTCTGGATATCACGCTGCCCGGCAAGGAGATCGCGATCAATCACAAAGGGTCGAAGAAGCAAGCCCATGAGGACGTCTTTGTCGCCATCCGTGACGCCTTCAATGCCGCAAGACGTAAGACGTAAGACGTAAGATCATGGCCGCGTCAGGCGCGGCAAGGTAAAAGTTCACGACGTTCCGCCACATGGCTATGTCATCACCATCAACCGAGAGGACGGTTTTGGCTTCGTGCGGCTGATGGACGGTCAGGAGATCTATTTCCATCAAAACAGCGTTGCGAATGGCGGTTTCGATAAGCTTGATATCTGTGCTGAGGTGCGTCTTTCTATCGACGAGAAGGAAGGTGTGGAGGGGCCACAGGCGACCTCGGTTCAAATGATCGGAAAGCACCACTTGCCGCCGATGACCTGATCGACGGCGCTTATGATGCCAGTCATGATGTTCTGTCGTGATCGTTGTATTTGATGGTCGTGCTGCTTCTCAAGGCGTGACTGCCGTTCTTACCTGCCGGGTGCTGGCAACCGGTCGCAAAGTCAGGTCACGCGACTACGATGTCGAGCTGCGCGGCGGCACCGTCGCGGACATGATCACCGCGGCAGCCACAATCAGCATCGCTGGCATCATTGAAGACGACCTTGTGGCAGCCGCGCGTTCCATGCGGATTGCATCCGACGGCGCCATCGGCGGTGATGCCCGCCTGGCTGCCGAAACGATCGACATGGAAGGGCGCATCGGTGGCAGCCTGCGCGCTGCCGCAAGTCGTATCACGGTTGTCGGTGAGATCGGTGGCAAGGCCGACTTCCTTGCGGAGAGGATCGTGATCGGACCGGGCGCCAAGATTGCCGGTGATCTGATCTACAGGAGCGAGGCGGAGCCCGAGATCGCCGACGGCGCAACGATCGAAGGAGAAATCCGTCGCGTCGAGAGCGACATGCCCGATCTCACGTCGGTCGGCTTCACCATGCTGCGTGTCGGCCTCTTGATCGCGCTGTCCTGGGCAATTGCCATTCTGTTGCTGGTCGCGGTCATCCAGCTGGCGTTTCCGAGTTTGGTGGCTGACGCCACTGTCCAGCTCAGGGCGCATCCCTGGTCCAACCTTGGACGCGGCATTGCGGTCATGCTGCTCGCAAGCATCCTTTCAGGCCTCCTGTTCGCATCGGTTTTTGATGCCCCCCTTGGCGCCGCCTTGGCGGTGACCATCGCCATTCTGGTGCTGCTCGGGCTCGTGGCCGCAAGCTACTGCATCGGTCTGTTCATAGGGCGTCGGAGCGTCGGCGACGTTCAGCCTGCAGGCCGGATCGGTTGGGCGATCGCCGGGGCCGTCATTTTAGGCATCGTCGCCTTGATCCCCTTCATTGGTGGGCTTGTCGCGGCTCTTGCCATCGCGGCGGGATTTGGCGCTGCCTCGTCCGAGCTCTGGAAGCGGCTGCGCACGGCTTGAGCAGATTGCGTTTGATCGGCGAGGCTCCGGCTGCTCGCGGCACGCAACCAGGTGATCTTATGGCACTCTTTATGAACAGCCCACCGTTTTTTGATCGATCTCAAGGCATGGCATCGAGCTTACGCCCATACTTGGCCAACAATGACAACAAAGGGCCGACGGCATGCCTCTCAGCAATCGAAATGGTTCGACCTCCCAGCGCTTCGGCGTCCTCACTGCGGCACTGTTCGTCGGCGGTCTGGCAGTTGGCGTAGCACAGCCTGCATCGGCACATGAGCACGAGAAGATGTGCGGCCCGGTGATCGATGCCGATGGTGTAGACCATGATCTGGCTCCGGAAAGAGAGGATTCATGGCTTCGCCAATCCTCTCTTTCCGGAGCCAGATCATGGACTTCTTTCGCTTCACGCTAAAGCGCTTCGTCTCGAAGACGAAGGTTTGAAACCGAGTCGTGGAAAATCAAACGGGTATCATACCCTATATGTCGAGATAGCGAGAGAAATTGTCTCCGGCATCGTCTTCGCCTGGAAGAAGCAATCTCGACGTGGAAGCTGCATGTTTCGGTTTGGCCATTAGGCCAGGAAGCCACATCGTTGAAAAAATAAACGGTGCGGAAAACGGTGCGGGAAATTTTAGAGCCGATTTAGATTCTCTCTAACCCATTGAAAAGATTGGTGACCCCGAGAGGATTCGAACCTCTGACCTACAGATTAGGAATCTGCCGCTCTATCCTACTGAGCTACGGGGCCTTCATGGGCTTCTGCATGTCTTGCTGACGCCAGGACCGCGATCAAGCCCATTCTTGCTTGACCCTTATGAACCCACTTCTACAGTGAGCTTCCCAACTGGGCAAGACGCCCTCTGGTGCAGCTCCAAGCTGCTTTTTGGCATCCCTGCAAGCGTATAGTATTGTCAAAGGGCATCCCGTTCGGGAATGCGGGGTTCAAGGTTGGCTTTTGCCGTTCCTCAGAGGTTCTGTCACAAATATTTGGAGAGTTTGAGGGTCGGCTATGGACTGGACAGATTTATTCAGCAAGAGCGGCAAATTGCTGGGCGGGGGACAGCCTTGTTTTATCGAACTTCTTCTTTTTTCGGCTCATATGAGCGACCTCGATGCCCTGCAGGGTCGCCGATGCCGAATGGAACGCTTTGAAGCCCTTCATCGACTTTATGATCTACAACGATAGAACTTCAAGGTCGAATATCAGAGGGTGGGTCAATCGGATGGCGTGATTGTTTTGCCACATTCGCAGCGATCCAGGAAATGCCGACAAGGCTCAAACATTGCGTCCGGCGACGAAAAACTTTATGGACACGGTCTCCAGCTTCAATCGGTAAAATGAATGATGACAAGTCACCAGGGTGAGGGAAACAACGCGATGCTTGCGCGAAGTGCGTCTTGGCGCTGTCTGGGCGTAGCCATCTGTCTTTGCTTTCTCCAGACCAGTGTGGCGTGGCGGGCAGCGGCTCAGAACGCTCCGGAGGACGGCAGAAATTCCTTTCTTCTGGGCACGGCGACCACGGGTGGGACCTATCATCCGGTTGGTGTGGCGCTTTCCACGCTCATCAAGCTCAAGCTGCTTCCGGGTTCCAATGTTGATCTCACCGCGATCAATACAGATGGTTCAAAAGAGAATGTCGAGCTAATCCGCCAGGACGACATCCAGTTTGCCATTATCTCTGCGCTTGCGGGACATGAGGCACGCACCGGGACTGGCCAATTCGCAAATGCAGGGCCTGACGAAGATTTACGCGCGATTACGGCGCTTTGGCTGAGCACCGACCATCTGCTGGTTCGAAAGGAGGCAGTCGAGAGCGGGACGATCGAAGACTTTCTCGGTCTTAAGGGGCGACCTGTGTCCCTCGGACGTCAGGATTCGGGCACCCTACTCGGGAACCGTAAACTGATGTCGGCATTGGGCGTCGATATCGACAGCGATTTCGACCTTAGGGAACTAGGCTATGGTGAGAGTGCGGAAGCTCTGGCCGCAGGCGAGATCGATGGCATGAGCGTTTCCGGCGGTGTGCCGACCGGCGCCGTTCAGGATGTATTCGAAAGACTGGAGGACAAGGTTACTGCGCTCGAGATCAGCGATGAGCAGCTGGCGCTGATTGATGGCGGTCGACGGCTCTGGCAGCGGGTCGTCATTCCAAGCAGCACCTATCCTGGCCAAAACCGTGATATCTTCACCATCGGCACACCGAACATCCTCGCTGTGCGTGCTGATGTGAGCGAAGAGGCCGTTTATGAGATCACCAAGACGATCTTCGAAGAACTCGAATATCTGCACGGCCTGCACAGCACCACGCGCCAGATCAGCTTGGATAACGCCGTCAACAGCCTGCCTCTTCCTATCCATGATGGGGCGGCTCGTTATTTTGCCGAGAAAGGGGTCGAACTTCCGCTCCCTCCGATGCAGCTCGATTCCGACCTGCTGGCGCGCTATCCCAGTGTAGAGGAGGCAAGAGCCGCCGCTAATCAAGGCGTGGTGACGATGTTCACTGGGACGGAAGGTGATACCTCGACCCGGGTTGCAGCGGAACTGGCCTCGGCGTTGCAAGCCGCCGAAAGTGGCGTTCGGCTTCTTTCGACCAATGGTGGCGGCATAGGCCGAAATCTCACCGATCTGCTTTACCTGAAGGGTGTCGATACGGCATTGGTGCGCGCCGATGCACTGAATTACGCTCAGGACCAGGCAGTCTATCCCACCGTCCAGAATCAGGTGAACTATATCAGTGAAATGTTCTCGGAAGAGGTTCATTTGCTGGTCGGCAGCGAGATTGCTGATCTGAATGATCTCAACGGGCGGAGGATTAATCTGGGTGCATCGGGCAGCGGAACGGATATCACCGGATCCGTCATTCTTTCCAAGCTCGGGCTTAGTGCCGAACCAACATTTTTCGAACCACGCGCCGCCATCGAAAAGCTGAAACAAGGCGAAATCCAGGGCGCTTTTTTCGTCGGCGGCAAGCCCATGCCTCTCCTACAGCAGATCAACGACAACAGCGGCCTCAAGCTGCTCTCGCTTCCCACCGTCGACTATTTCGACAGTTACCGCTTCGCCGACATTTACGGATATGACTATCCGAACCTGATGACTGCTGGCGAAGTGGTGCCGACGATCGCTGTGCGTACTGCACTTTTGACCTATGCCTGGAGCCCGAATTCGGTGCGTTACGAAGCGCTGAGCACTCTGACCAGTGCCCTATTCGAGAACCTGCTGGCTCTTCACGAACCTGGGTATCATCAGAAGTGGCGGGAAGTTGACCCGACTGCTGAATTCGGTCCATGGCGTCGCTTCGAACCTGCGTCACGCTGGGTGGACGACAATGAGGGCACAGCCCGGCGCATCGCCGGAGAAGGTCGTCTTCGCCTGCAGCAGCAGAATGCAGATCGTGCCGGCACCGGTGGCGGACAGCCAATTTTGATCGAGTCGGATGATAATGCGACCATTACTCCGGAGGGTTCGGTCGAATTACCAGGTTCGAGGGATGCAGCGCCGGTAACGGAAGACACAGCCGATGCCGCTGCTGTGCCTGCCGTACCGGCGACACCGATTATCGAGCTGACGCCCACCACCGTCGAGCCGGCTGGCAATGAGCCGCCGAGGGCCGGAGCGGCTTTCAATGGCGCGGCCGAAAACGATGCGGCGACGCGACCGTTTTCTACGCCCCGCGGCCTTCCCAAAGTGCCGACCACCGGCGTCAAGAGCCCCACATTTTAGGCCCGACCTGTCCGAAAAGTTTTCGGATGATTTCCATCGACTCGTAGTCGAAGCCAGGCGAGGCAACAGGATTGCCGGGCAATGTCTTGAAATGGCCTGAGCCCGATGATGGCGTATGAGCAGGCTGCGAAGCGACATTCATATGACCTTGTCTCCGGGGCCTGTTTAGCCCCTGCGATGCGCTGCGTCATCAGCGTCAACTTCTCGGGCTCGCAGATTGCCAGGGGCCTGAAATCACTCGAAAGTTTGCGAAGGCGGGTTCTTAGATATTGAAATAGCGCGCCTGTGGATGATGCAGCACGATTGCACTGGTCGACTGTTCCGGCCAAAGCTGATCTTCCTCGCCAAGCTCGATGCCGACCCGGTCGGCGCCGAGCAGTTCTAGAAGCTGGCTTTGATCCCCGACATAGGGGCAGGCGGGGTAGCCGAAGGAATAGCGTGAACCTCGATATCCCTGCTTGATCAGCGCTGTCCGATCACGCGCATCCAGGTGGCCGAAGCCGAGTTCGCCCCGGATTTTCTTGTGCACATATTCGGCGAGTGCTTCGGCGAGCTCGACGCCGAGGCCGTGCAGGCGGACATAGTCATTGTAGCGATCGGCTGCGAACCAATCCCGCGCCACTTCGGAGGCTCGCTGGCCCATGGTCACGACCTGAAGGCCGATGACGTCTCGGGCTGATGCGCCTGCCTCGCGGCCGATATCGCCGACGTCGCGCAGGAAATCGGCGATGCAAAGGCCATTTTCTTTCTTTTGACGGGGCAGGGAGAACCGGGCGGCCGGCTTGGTCGGATCATCCGGATCAAAGAGGATGACGTCGTTGCCTTCGCCGGCGGCCGGCCAATAACCGTAAACCGCCTGGGGCTTGAACACCATTTCCTGCTCTGCCTCCTCGACCAGATTGGTGAGGATCGGTTTCAGCTCCTTGTTGGCCCATTTGAGGAAATCGCCCAGCGATCGGCCATCCTTCTTGTAGCCCCAGTGAAACTGGTAGAGCATGTTGTCGTTCAGGAACGGAAGGAGCGCCTTCACCGGCACGTTTTCCAGCACTTTCGGGCCGAGGAAGGGTGGCTTCGGGATTTCGACACCTTTGGACAATTCGTTTCGCCGCAGCCGTGACTCTTCGACTTCGATAGGTCGGAGCACCACCGGTACGGCGTCCATCACCTCCAGAGTCCTCGGCTTCGATCTTCGCTGTGGGCGCCCCGCTGACTTTTCCTTTTGTTTGGTGAGATGGTCATCGAATTCGCCGGTAACGATCTTGTTCATGAGATGCAGGCCGTCGAAGGCATCTCGCGCATAGGCGACACCGCCAGTGCCATAGGCGTGCGCACAATCCTCTTCGACATATTGCCGGGTGAGGGCAGCACCCCCGAGCATGACAGGCGTGTTGATACCTTGCCTGGTCATTTCCTCCATGTTTTCGCGCATGATCACGGTGGACTTCACCAGGAGGCCGGACATGCCGATCGCGTCCGCTCGGTTCTCGTTCGCCGCCTGCAGAATATTGGTGATGGGTTGTTTTATGCCGAGATTGACCACCTTGTAGCCATTATTGGTCAGGATGATGTCGACCAGGTTCTTGCCGATGTCATGAACATCGCCTTTGACCGTGGCGAGGACGACAATCCCTTTCTCTGACCCTTCCACCTTCTCCATGTAGGGTTCGAGATGGGCGACTGCTGCCTTCATAGTCTCCGCACTCTGCAGCACGAAGGGCAGCTGCATCTTGCCGGCCCCGAACAACTCACCCACCACCTTCATGCCATCCAGGAGATGGGTGTTGATGATCTCCAGCGGCGGATGCTTGACCATCGCTTCGTCTAGGTCATCTCCCAGACCCTGACGATCACCATCGATGATCCGCTGTGAAAGCCTTTTCTCGACTTCCGCGGGCCGTTCCTTTTTCACGGTCGTGGTTTTTCGATCGGCGAACAGCGCCATAAATGCTTGCAGCGGGTCATAGCCGTCGCGTCGGCGATCGAAGATCAAATCTTCCGCCGCTTCAACTTCTTCTGGCGGAATCTTGTGAAGCGGCATGATCTTCGAACTGTGAACGATCGCCCCCGTCAGTCCACGCTGCATTGCATGGTCCATATAGACGGAATTCAGCACATGCCGTGCTGCGGGGTTCAGGCCGAACGAGATGTTGGAGAGCCCGAGAATGATTTGGATGTCCGGAAATTCGGCCGCCAGCTTCTCGATCGCGTCCAGCGTCCAAAGCCCGAGTTTCCGATCATCCTCATTGCCTGTGCAGATGGTGAAGGTCAGGGGATCGATCATCAAGTCTGTCGCGGGCAGACCGTGACGTTTACAGGCGAAGTCGACGAGCCGGCGTGCGATCCGAAGCTTGCTCTCACAGTCCTTCGCCATCCCGTCTTCGTCGATGGTCAACGCAATGACTGATGCCCCAAATCTCCGCGCCAGCGTCATCCGTGCAGCCGGCGGCTGCTCGCCGTCTTCGAAATTGATCGAGTTGATGACCCCTTTGCCACCGTAAAGGGCCAATGAGGCCTCCAGGACGGGCAGCTCTGTGCTGTCGAATACCAGCGGCGCATCGGCTGAGCCGCGCAGGCGGCTGACCACCTCGGTCATGTCAGAGATCTCGTCCCGGCCCACATAAGCGGTGCAGACATCAAGGGCGTGCGAGCCCTCCTTCACCTGCTCCCGGCCCATAGCGACGCAGGCATCCCAGTCCTCGGCCGCCTGTTTTTCCCGAAATTTCTTCGACCCATTCGCGTTGCAGCGCTCGCCGATCGACAGATACGCATTCTCCTGGCGGTAATCGACCGTGCTGAACAGCGACGCCAACCCGGGCGCGGGCTGCGCTGATCTTGGTTTTGGTGCTGGACGGCTGTAGTCCGTGGCAGGCTGGCCCTCATCGGTCGCGAGCCGCTTCAGCATCCGATCCAAGGCCTGGATGTGCTCGATTTCGGTGCCGCAGCAGCCGCCGATTACATTGACCCCGTCCTCGGTGACGAAGCGCTCCAGCCAGCCGGCAAGCTCGTCCGGGCCAAGGGGATAATGGGTCTTGCCATCAACCAACTCGGGCAGGCCGGCATTGGGGAGAACCGAGAGCAACCCCCGCCAGTTCTCGGAAAGGTAACGCAGATGCTCCGCCATCTCCTGGGGCCCGGTCGCGCAATTTAGCCCCAGAACATCGATATCCAGCGCATCGATGATCGCAGTCGCCGCCGCGATGTCCGTGCCTACCAGCATCGTGCCTGTCGTCTCGACAGTCACATGCACCATCAATGGCCAGCGGCCATGGGCTTCGCTCATGGCGCGTTTGGCGCCGTTGACCGCCGCCTTCACCTGCAGCGGGTCCTGACACGTCTCGCAGAGAATGACGTCGGCAGAACCTGCGAGCAGGCCTGCAGTTTGCACGGCAAAGCCATCCTCCAGGTCCTGGTAGGACACATGGCCAAGCGAGGGGAGGCGGGTGCCGGGGCCGATTGCGCCGATCACGAAACGTTCGTGATCGTCACTGGAAACCTTGTCGACCGCTTCTCTGGCCAGTGAGGCGGCAAGCCGGTTGATCTCGAAGGCTCGTTCAGCAAGGTCGAACTCGCCAAGGGTGAGCGGCGAGCCGCCAAAACTGTTGGTCTCGACCGCATCCGCCCCGGCTTCGAGGTATCCTAAGTGAATCTCGCGGACGAGGTCCGCCCTCGAGAGATTCAGGACTTCGGAGCAGTTCTCCTGGCCCATGAAATCCTCGTCGATCGAGAGATCGCGGCTTTGGATCTGTGTGCCCATCGCGCCATCGAGCAGCAAGACACGCTGGGCGAGGGCGGTTAGAAAGTCGGTCATGGATGTCCCGTCTTGGCTGGTGGCACGGCCACAACGCTAATGGCGAGGCCACAACGAAAGTTTGTCTAGCGAAACATTTTTGAGTTTTTATCTACGGTGTTCATTTCCGATATCATTCGGAAACCGAACGATGTGGGCATACCCATTCGTGCACGCGTGGCGGACTTAAGCGGCACTGGCCAGGATTGGCTTCATGCCGAGGAGGCGGCAGGTGGCAATCGTCAGATCGGAGCGGTTCAGCGTATAGAAATGCAGCTCACCGATCCCTTCGACGACGAGGCGCCTGGCCTGCTCGGCCGCAACCGAGGCACCGATGAGCCCGCGCTGTTCGGGATCGTCGTCCAGCCCCTCATAAAGGGCTCCCAGCCAATTGGGCACGGAAGCACCGCAACTATCGCTGAACCGCTTGGTTTGCCTGAAATTATGCACGGGCAGCAAACCGACGGCGACCGGCACATCAATGCCATGCCCGACCATGGCATCCCGAAACCTGAGCACGGCATCCGTATCAAAGCAATATTGAGTGATGATGCGATTGGCTCCCGCATCCACCTTGCGCTTCAGATTGTCGAGGTCTGCGTACGGACTACTGGCCTCGGGATGAGTCTCTGGATAGCCGGCGACAGCGATGTCGAAATCCGCCACTGCCTTAAGCGCCGCAACGAGATCGGCGGCATATTGATGATGGTGATCCAAGGGCTGCCCCCCCCCTTTCGGGCGATCGCCGCGCAGGGCTACGATTTTCCGAACACCTCCGCGCCAGTAGTCCCAGGCGATGTCATCGATCACAGGCTTCGGGGCGGTAGCGCAGGTGAGATGGGCGGCACTTTCGATACCGGCATCCTTTCGGAGGCGATTGACCAGCGGGGCCGTGCCTTCCGCCGGATTGCCGCCGGCACCGCAGGTCACCGATACATAGCTCGGCTTCAGCTCTCGAAGGCGATCGACAATGCGCCAAAATCTGGCGTCCGCCTCCTCGGTCTTGGGCGGAAAGAACTCGAAGGAAATCCTCGGTATCGGCAGGCGCTCGCCCAGCCAGGCGACGCGGCGCTCGGCATAATGATCTGGTGATTTTTCGATCATGCGACCTGGCTTTCTTTCTCGGTTCGGGTTTTAGACAAGCGAGCCGCAGAAGGTATGTTCGACATGCCGGACTTCTCATCCTCAGGGTCCTTCGAGGCAGAGCCATGGGCGCGTGTCGCCGGCCAGAGCACGACGGTCAGCGGATCGCCTTTGAAGGAAATCGGCGTCTCGAATGTCAAACCGGCGCCTTCGAGCCAGGTGCTTACCTCCTCGTTATCGAAACCCAATCGACGATGCGCATGCTCGCGGCGAAGCACCTCCTCGCCATGCGGCGCAAAATCGATGATCACCAGACGTCCACCCGAACGAAGCACACGCGCGGCCTCGGTGAGAGCAGCGGCGGGATCGTCGGCAAAATGCAAGACATGATGGAGAATGGCGGCATCGAAGGCCCCGTCGTCGAGGGCCAGATGATACATGTCACCCTGCCGTACCTGGCAGTTGCGCAAGCTGATCCGATCGAGATTGGCGCGGGCGACATTCAACATCTCGATCGACTGGTCAACCCCAAGGCCGAAGCCGATATGCGGTGCCAGGAGCTGTAGGATGCGCCCCGTTCCGGTGCCGATGTCCAAGAGCCTGGAAAACGACTGCCCCTCGAATAGCGAAAGGAGTGCGGCCTCGACCTTGGTCTCATCGACGTAAAGAGAGCGTAGCCGATCCCAGCTCTCGGCTTTATCGGCGAAGTAGCTCGTGGCCTGCACCCGGCGCGCTTCTCGCACCGCTTCGAGACGTTTCCGATCCAGCGCCACCGCCTTGTCGTCCTGTGGCAGCATGCGGCAGATATTGCGCGCCATCCGAGCACCGGAACCCGTGCGCGCACGGCGGTAAAACACCCAGCTTCCCTCGGGAATACGCTCCAGGAGGCCGGCGTCGGCCAGCAACTTCAGATGGCGCGAGACGCGCGGTTGGCTCTGCCCCAGGACCTGGGTGAGTTCGCTCACGCTCCATTCGCCCTGGGCACAAAGTAGAAGAAGCCGAAGGCGCGTCATGTCAGCAGCGGCGCGTAGGCCGTTCAGAACAACGTCCAGGCCGTCAGTGGTGATCGCCATATCCGCCCTGATCCATATTCTCCGCACTTTACGCTCAAGAAGAAATCATAATGATATTAAGAAATCCTTATATGGGAATGTCAATGGGCAAAAAAGGGGAGCGGCGTTTGTGGCCGCTCCCAATTAGGGGAGAGTTATGTCGATCAGGCGCCGGGCGTCGCGATGCCAAGCGCCGCTTCTTCTTCCCGCGCTCCGAAGAGCCAGCTCATCACCATATCTTCCACAACACGCCTTACCCCTTCGGGATACAGGCGCAAGCTGCTCATCGCGTCAGTCAGGCGACGTTCATCTTCGAAACGCAATCCTTCCTCGAAACGACGGAACATCAGGCTGTCTCGACCCAGCACAGCCTCGAGACGATCGAGGAGGCTGTCCAACGAGACGATGTGAACATTCTTCATGATACGGCTCCGAAATGGGCAGTAACCAGCGGAAAGTTTACGACTTTTTTACTATCGTCGTTTACACCTCCTTCATGCAATTGTGATGGAGGGTTAATTGCCATACTTGGATATGAGAGCATGATGTTACGTGATGAAGGTGTGCGATCTGGCTCATTCTCGGTGCCGCCCATGCAATGGATGACATCGGATTTTCCATGATCGGGTCGGTTAATCTTGCTTGTTAACCCGCTGTATTCTAAGCCTATCGAACGGTGTTTTGTATGACAGCCAGCTATGATGATCAGTTGAAGGGCAATAGCTCCATGATCGGACTGGAGAGCGACGTGATGAGCGGCGATCCCTCGTTGAAGAGACAACACCCGGCGATGGGAGCAAGGTTCCGGCGGTTCCTAAGGGCCGTGGGGTTCCTGGCCGTTGTTGTCATGCTAGGCGCAACGCCTCCGGCTATCGCTCAGCCCAGCGCCGGGGACCCGCTTGAAAGCTCCAATCGAGGCAGTTTCGAGTTTAATCTTTTCCTAGATCGCCTGTTGCTGAAGCCGGTCGCCAAGACCTATCGGTTCGTCACGCCGGGTTTTGTTAGAGCCGGCTTTTCCAACTTCCTATTCAACCTCAAGACTCCCGTGACAGTGGCCAATGATCTTCTTCAGGGCGAACCGCTTCGTGCCACAGAAAGCGTTGGCCGCTTCATGTTCAACACGATCCTCGGTGCAGGCGGCCTGGTGGATGTCGGCGGCATGCTCGGCATGCCTGAACGCCACGCCGAGGACTTCGGCCAAACCCTTGCGGTCTATGGTGTCGGTTCCGGGCCCTATATCATGATGCCTCTGCTCGGCCCGACCAATCCACGTGATCTTGCCGGATTGGTTGTTGATTTCGCCTTCGATCCCCTGACGTTCCTCGGGCCGACCGAAGTCGGACTTGTTCGTCGAGGTGCGACCATCGTTTCCTTTCGGGAACAGAACATCGAGACGATAGATGAGCTGGAGCGCACCAGCATCGACTTCTACGCGGCGACGCGTACGTTGGCGCAGCAGTTCCGCCAGAACGAAATCCGAAACGGTGCCCCCCCGCCCCTTGACGACGCCTATGGCGACGACATCTATGACGACAGCATTTTCGATGAGGAGTTCGATGATTTCGAGGAACCCGAAGATGCAGACGAAGAGAGTAATTGACATGAAGATGAGACGCCGGAGCCTTCTCGCAGCTGTTCCGACCTTGACACTGCTCTCGACCATTGGTGCCGCCCCGGTTTTTGCAGCGCCGTCGCCGGACGACGCACGCGATCTTATCCAGACCGTGGGGACGCAGGTCCTGGACATCCTGAAGCAGGATATCTCCCAGGATGAAAAGTTCGAGCGGCTGGTGATTTTGCTCGATGACTCGATTGATCTTGATCTGGTAGCTCGGCTGATCCTCGCCCGCCACTGGCGCGCGGCCGATGAAGCGCAGCAGGCCGAGTATCTGAAATTATTCCGCTCTTATGCGCTCGACAGCCTGGCGTCCAAATTGCACATCTATAATGGTCAGGAGTTCGAAATCACCGACAGCAGGCTGGCGGGCAAGAAAGATGCCGTGGTCAGAACCCTCATCCACAGCCCTGACAGGCCGGCATTGCATGTCGATTGGCGCATACGTGAGAAGAAGGATGGTGATCTGGTGGCGATCGATCTCATCGTCGAAAGCGTCAGCCTGATCGTCACCCAGCGCTCTGAATTTGGCGCCGTGGTCGAGCGTCGCGGCATCGACGGCCTGCTCGACGAACTCCGCCAACGCATCAGCTAGGGGCGAGCGCGCCCCGGCGTTGACCTTGCCTTGGTGGGGCAGGGCTTTTGAGCTTGATCTTTATATAGCTGCATCTTGCTCGCGAGATTGATGTGTATGGCTCTTTTGCTTGTTGGCAGACCCTGCTAGAACCCTGCGGCATTCTGCTTGAGGGATCTCGCGATGGTCGCCTATCAATACATCTACGTCATGAAGAAGCTCTCCAAGATTTTCCCCGGTGGGAAGAAGATTTTGGAGGGGGTGACGCTCGCTTTCTTGCCTGGCGCCAAGATCGGTGTGCTCGGCGTCAACGGTGCCGGTAAATCGACGCTTCTCAAGATTATGGCCGGACTGGACCAGGATTTCGGCGGCGAGGCCTGGGCGGCTGATGGCGTCAAGGTCGGCTATCTCTCCCAGGAGCCCGAACTCGATCCGTCGAAAGACGTGCTCGGCAATGTGATGGAGGGGGTGGCCAACACGAAGGCGTTACTCGATCGCTTCGATGAGGTGTCCGCCAGGTTCGCCGAGCCCATGGATGATGCCGAGATGGACGCGGTCATGGCCGAACAGGCTGAACTGCAGGAAGAGATCGACGCGGTCGATGGCTGGGAAATCCAGCGCACCCTCGACATCGCCATGGACGCCCTTCGCTGCCCGCCCGGTGATGCCGATGTCTCCGTGCTTTCCGGCGGTGAGCGCCGTAGGGTGGCCCTTTGCCGCTTGCTTCTCTCCCAACCGGAAATGCTGTTGCTCGATGAGCCGACCAACCATCTGGACGCAGAATCAGTGGCTTGGCTGGAACGTTTCCTCCATGATTACAAAGGAACGATCGTGGCGATCACCCATGACCGCTACTTCCTGGACAATGTCGCCGGCTGGATCCTGGAAGTCGATCGCGGCCGCGGCATCCCCTATGAGGGCAATTATTCCTCCTGGCTGGAGCAGAAGCAAAAGCGCCTTGCCCAGGAGGAGAAGGAAGAGCAGGCGCGCCAGCGCACCCTTGATCGCGAGCTGGAATGGATCAGCGCCAGTCCGCGCGCCCGCCAGGCCAAGAGCAAGGCGCGCATCACCGCCTATGAGGATCTCCTGACCCAGGCCCAGGACCGCGCTCCAGGCTCGGCTCAGATCGTCATCCCAGCGGGCGCTCGCCTCGGCGACAGTGTCATCGATGCCGAAAAGCTCACCAAGGGTTACGGCGATCGCCTCCTGATCGACCAGCTCGATTTCCGCCTGCCGCCAGGCGGCATCGTTGGTGTGATCGGGGCGAACGGTGCTGGCAAGACGACGCTGTTCCGCATGATCACCGGCGAGGAGCAGCCGGATGAAGGCAGCCTCAAAGTCGGCGATACGGTCGAACTCGGCTATGTCGACCAGAGCCGGGACAGCTTGGAGGCGTCCAAGACCGTTTGGGAAGAGATTTCCGGTGGCCATGACGTGCTCGAGATCGGCAAGCGCGATGTGCATTCGCGCGCCTACGTCTCCGCCTTCAATTTCCGCGGCCCCGACCAGCAAAAGAAGGTCGGCCAGCTCTCGGGCGGTGAACGCAACCGAGTACATCTGGCCAAGCTCCTGAAGACTGGCGCCAACGTCCTCCTCCTCGACGAGCCCACCAACGATCTCGACGTCGACACCCTCCGGGCACTGGAAGATGCGCTTCTCGATTTCGCCGGCTGCGCCGTGGTCATCAGCCATGACCGCTGGTTCCTGGATCGCATCGCCACCCACATGCTCGCTTTCGAGGGTGACAGCCAGGTGGTCTGGTTCGAGGGTAACTACCAGGACTATGAAGCCGACCGCAAACGCCGCATCGGCGCCGATGCCGAACAGCCCCACCGCATAAGATATAAGCCGCTCAAAGTGGCCTAGCCGTGACGCAAGGGTCGTGATCTAGTCCGCAGACTCACTAACTCTGAGCCATAGCCTGACAGCGACGAGTCTGATGGCATTGAGGAAAATGTTCGGCCTTCCTGTCATACCGCGTGGCGATCCCTCTGAACTGTTTGATCTTGTTGAAGAAGCGTTCGACCAGGTTTCATAGTAGGTCTCCGGTGAGAACCGCCTAACGATTTCGCGCATTTTGGTGCTGAGTGTGGCTATGCCTATGGATAGTCACAGTGCCCAAGTTTGCCGGCTGGAGGTGGTGAACACCGGTCGGCGACG
>JBPCVQ010000362.1:0-6226 GCA_051010395.1 Geminicoccaceae bacterium
GGGGTTGGGTGTCGCCAGGTTCAGTGGTGGTGGCTTCGGACATTCTACATCGCCTCAAAACGAAGGTTTGGAAACCGGTGTTCCGCTGCAGCCGACCAGGAAGTCGAAGTCGGCTCCCTGATCGGCCTGCAGCACCGCGTTGAGAAAAAGCCGCCCGTAACCGCGATCGTAAGCCGGCGCCGGTGGTGACCAGGCCGTGCGGCGGCGTTCGCGTTCATCCTCGGAGATTTCGTGGTCGAGTGTGCGCCGCTCGGTATCGAGCGCGATCATGTCGCCGGATTGGACCAGCGCCAGCGGCCCGCCAACCGCTGATTCGGGAGCGACGTGGAGCACGACCGTGCCGAAGGCTGTGCCGCTCATCCGGCCATCGGAGATACGCACCATGTCGGTGACACCCTGTTCGAGCAGCTTCTTCGGCAGCGCCAGATTGCCGACTTCAGGCATGCCGGGGTAACCGGTCGGGCCGGCGTTTTTGAGCACAAGGATGGAGCCGGGCTCGACGTCGAGATCAGGATCGTCGATGCGCGCCTTGAAATCATCCGCGTCTTCGAAAACGAGCGCCTTGCCGCGATGAACCATGAGTTCTGGAGACGCCGCCGACGGCTTGAGCACGGCACCATCAGGACAGAGGCTGCCGCGCAGTACGACGATCCCCCCTTGTTCGGAGACCGGATTGTCGAGCGTGCGGATAACCTCGTCGTCATAACATCGCACCCCTTCGAGCCGATCGCGCATCGGGGTCCCTTCCACGGTGACGGCATCGAGGTCGAGCCGGTCCGATATCCGCGTCATCAGGGCGGGAAGGCCTCCGGCGTAGTAGAACTCCTCCATCAAGAATCTTCCGGACGGCTTGAGATCGACAAGGCACGACAGATCGCGGCCAAGTGCATCCCAGTCATCCAGACCGAGGGGCACGCCCAGGCGCTCCGCCAGGGCCAGAAGATGCACCACCGCATTGGTCGAGCCGCCGATGGCACCGTTGACTTTGATAGCGTTCTCAAAGGATTGCCGGGTGATGATCGACGAGATTGTCGTACCCTGACACACGAGATCGACAATATGTTTGCCTGAAGACTCCGCCAGCACCGACCGGCGGCTGTCAGGCGCCGGGATCGAGCCGTTCATCGAGAGGGCGATCCCGAGCGCTTCGGTGAGCGAGGCCATGGTCGATGCCGTTCCCATCGTCTGGCAGGAACCGGCCGAGCGGCTCATGGCCGCTTCCGCATCCCCGTATTCCCGTCTGGTGATCTTGCCCGTGCGGTAGTTCTCGTCGAATCGGAAAATGTCGGTTCCGGAACCAAGCTCACGTCCTTGAAAGCGCCCATTGAGCATCGGTCCGCCCGACACCAGAATGGTCGGCACGTCGCAGCTTGCGGCACCCAGCAGCAGCGCCGGCGTGGTCTTATCGCATCCCGCCCAGGCTGGTGACCGGGAACTCAAGCGGGAAACCGCCAGCCAGGAGCACCCCCCGTTTGACGTGCTCGGCAAGGTCGCGCAAATGCCGATTGCAGGGCGTGAGCTCGGACCAGGTGTTGCAGATGCCGATCACCGGGCGGCCGTCGAAGAGTTCGGGGCCAAATCCCTGGCTCTTCATCCAGGAGCGCGGAACGAATCCATATTTGCCTTCCCTGGCAAACCACTCGGCACTGCGATAGACGGCAGATCGTCGATCCTTACCGGACATGACGCTTCTTCCCCCCAACTGCTCCCCGGCAACGCGTCTCCGACAGCCCTGCCACGAGACGTCATGACGTATCCATTATTATTCATGTAACGTTAAAGTGAAATTCCTGTCAAGAAACGGTAGTCTATCAGTTTGAAATTTGACCCTATCAAATTTTTCTAGCATCGCCTGCGCTCACTCCTGTATGCTTACCGCTAAGCATCATAGGAGGGTCAGGTGAGAAAAAGCGAGCCAGGAAACAGTGTCTACTTTGAGGTTGGCGTTTGTTTCAACCAAGACACCGGGAAAATCCATATAACAGGCAAAGATGTTGAGGGCTTCCACACGACCGTCAACGCTGATCCCCAAAGCAAACGTGGTCACCCCAATTTATTCATGAAGCTGGCAAGATGTCTGCGTGATGCAGGCGCTCCGCATCCGGCTATCGAGGAAACGGACAATGCCTAAAGGCCCCAAGAGCGAGAAGAGACCCGCCGACGTTGTCGCCAATGCGGTGAAGGTTATGCGCATCGCGACAGGCGAGGAAGAGGAAGTCCTCGACGATGAAGGTAAGAACAAGGCCGCCGTTGCGCTTGGGAAGAAGGGCGGCAAGGCGCGTGCTGAGAAGATGACAGCTGAACAGCGGTCGGAGATCGCGAAGAAGGCGGCGGCTAAGAGGTGGGAGAAAGACTAAAGACCTTTCCCACTATCTTCCTGGTCGTCATATGTAAAATCAAATATCATGGTTTCATTGAATCGAGGGTGAAGCATATCAAGCTTATTTCGGAAATCTTCATAGTCATTACTTAGCTTCATCGCCGTCACAACCGATGACATGTACTCACGGAGCTTGGGGTGGCCTAGATCCGGTGTAAGGCGACTGTGAAGGCGGTCCTTCAAGCGGCCCTTTGGAGTCTTAGGCGTTGATTTTTTTAACTCATCCAAAACCGCAGGAGCTAAGCGCTTGTAAACGATATCGTTGGTTAAATGACCAAAATATTGCGGACGCTTTACGGAGTCTCGCGGGAATTCCAAACCGCGAAGGCGGAAGAGCTGCTCATAAAACTCATCAGGAAAAGTTTTTACCCAAGGCTGAAGCTCTTTAGCAATGAAGGCTTCCAAAATTTGAGATAGGGCATCAGATCTTCGATCCCATTGATAACCGGTAGCCTCATCGACAAGGGCAATAATGCCAACTTCGGCCAAGCCTCGCATGATGATATCTGCCTGGAGCGCCATTGAGCCTTGGCTCCTATAGAGCTGGTCAGAATCTCTGGCCTTAAGGAAGACATTACAAACCTTTGGCAAGAGCGATGCCTCCAGGCCATGTGCAATATTCCCTGTTTTGGTGCGGTACATTATTGGAGAAGTCAGTGCCATTGCTAAGTCATTGTTTATAAATGGCAAATAGTTTTTTGCGGATAGATATACGGGCAAGTTGGCGCCACCTTCTTTCATGCGCTTCCAGTGCGACCCGCCCCTGCGCCCGCCGAAGGCTTTGGTGACTGCACGTTCGGATATGACGCGCCGTCCATCTTCAAGGACGGCGCAATCAATGACCAGATCGCCAATCTTCATGTCGGCTTCATGAGTAGCAACTGGAACGTCTTTATTATGCCGTGCGATTGCAGCCTTCCGAGCAATTTCCGAACGCTGCTTAGGCGATAATTTCTTAGCTCTCTCATTGCCGCCTTTCGACTGACGAGTTTCATCGGCCATCTTTTAACTCCATGCTTGCTGAAAAACTTAACCAAGCATATGCTTTCTAAGGTCAATTAGCAAGCATGGATGATGACATGACGAATTTGCTTGAAGCTAAGCGAAAAAGTTCATATACAAATCATATAAACAAGCTCCCCACTAAGACTCGCGTCCAGATCCTCAACATGCTGTGTGAGGGTTCGTCCATGCGGTCGATCAGCCGCATCACCGGCGTATCGATCAACACAGTCAGCAAAGCGCTGGTCGATGCCGGGAAGGCCTGTGCCGCCTTCCATGACGAGAATGTCCGCGACGTGAAGGCGGCCCGTGTTCAGTGCGACGAAATTTGGAGCTTCACCTACGCCAAGCAGAAGAATGTCGATAAAACAAAAAACGCACCGGAAGAGGCAGGCGATACCTGGACGTGGACGGCGCTCGACAGCGACAGCAAGCTGATCGTCTCCTGGCTTGTCGGTGGTCGCGACAGCGAATACGCGATCGCCTGGCCAATCGGGTGCAGCTTACCACCGACGGCCACAAGGCCTATTTAGAGGCGGTCGAGGAGGCCTTCGGCGCTGATGTTGACTATGCGCAGCTTGTGAAGCTCTACGGCGAGCCTGAGAACAAGGGGCCGGAGCGCAAATACAGCCCGTCAGTCTGCACTGGCGCTAAGAAGCAACATGTGATGGGCAGCCCCGACCAGAAGCATGTCAGCACCTCGCACGTTGAGCGTCAGAACCTCACCATGCGGATGCACATGCACCGTTTCACGCGGCTGACCAACGCCTTCTCGAAGAAGTTTGAGAACCATATGCATATGGTTGCGCTCTACACCGTATGGTATAATTTTTCGCGCATCCATAAAATCTTGAAGGTTACGCCCGCGATGGCCGCCGGCCTGACCGATCGTCTCTGGAGCATGGAAGACGTTGTTGGGGTTATCAATGCCGCGGCCCCTAAGCCTGGCAAGCGCGGACCGTACAAGAAGCGGAAGAAGGCGGCCTAGTGATGTGTCGGTCTGGATCGCCAAAGATCCACCAATCGCATCGCAGCCTCAAAAGACGCGGCCTTCGCAAGAACCGATATGCCTTTGGCCAACGGGTTTTCACTTACTTCATAAATGAAGTACCCGCAATCAACGCTAAAACCATCGATTTCTTCTTCGTTTAAACTTTCGTAATTAAGGGTAGAAATGCATATTGAGCGATATGCATCCATTTGCTCTACAAACAGAAAGTCATCGTCCATGGTTAGCCTTCCAACCGCTCACGTCCAGCACCGCCCGGAACCAAGGATATCCGCAAACGAGCTTGCCAAGTTCATCGCCGCAATGTGGCATGCAGCCTGACGGTAAGCGGCCAACGAGTACCGCCGTCTTTTTCTCCCATCGCGCTGATAGTGTGCGCCCATAGAGACGTGATTATGGGCGTGCATAAGGACAGTGAGCTTGGGTCGGATGGAGATTTTGACAGGCGTCGAGCGTCGCCGTCGCTGGTCATCGGAAGAGAAGCTGGAGATCTTGCGGGAGGCTTCGGCGCCTGGATCATCGGTTGGGGCTGTGGCGCGTCGGCACGACATCAGCCGTTCTCAGATCTATCAGTGGCGCCGAGCGTTTCGTTCGGGACGGCTTCGGTCGGAGTCCTTCGCGGTGGTCGACTTCCTGCCGGTCGAGGTTTGCGACGACAACAAGGATGAGGCCCCTTCGATAGACGAGACGCCATCGGCGGATATCATGATCTCGATCGAGCTTTGCCGCAGTCGGACGCTGCATCTCCCCTCAACGCTGCCCTGCCATGAGATCCGGCGTCTGGTCGCCGCCGTGGAGTCGGCATGATCGGGCCGGGCACTGGGGTTCGGGTTTATGTCGCCAGCGGCGTGACTGACATGCGCAAAGGGATCACGGGCCTTGCCGCAGCGGCTGAGCAGGTGCTCCGACAAAATCCGTGTTCGGGCGCAGTTTTCTGCTTCCGAGGGAGGAAAGGTGACAGAATCAAACTTTTGTATTGGGATCAGCAGGGTTTTTGCCTGTATTACAAGGTCCTTCAGCGGGGCCGTTTTCCCTGGCCGTCGCCGGCGGACGGGGTTGTCCGGTTGACCTCGGCTCAGCTCGCGATGTTATGGGAGGGCATTGACTGGAGAAGGCCAGCGTGGAGTTCTCCACCCCGGCGCATTGCGTGATTCGTCGTTCGTTTTCAACAAGATAAACCTGTCTTTGTGGGTGGCATCCGGGTAAAATCCATGAATGACCTTGACGCCCGACCAACTCCCGAACGACGTTGCGGCCCTGCAGGCGATCATCGCCAAACAGGCAGCTGAACTCGAGGACGCCAAGAACCAGCTTAAGGCCCGCGATGTCGTCATCGAGCAGATGCAGCTCAATCTCGACAAGCTCAAGCGCTCCCAGTTTGGCCAGTCATCGGAGAAGGTACAGCGCCAGATCGATCAGCTGGAATTGACGCTCGAGGATCTCCGGACCGATCGCGCCGCCGAGCAGACTGAAGCCGACAGCGACGCCGATGATCAGGCCGACGACGGGAACAAAAAAGGCAAGAAGAAACGCGGGCGCAAGAAACTACCGGCCCATCTGCCACGGGAGCGCAGCGTGCTCGATCCTGGCGACGCCTGTCCGGATTGCGGCGGCGAGCTTCGTTTGCTCGGTGAGGACATCAACGAGTTGCTCGAGTTCGTCAGCGCCCAATTGAAGGTGCTGCAGATCGCCAGGCTGAAGAAGAGCTGCAGGCGATGCGAGAAGATCGTTCAGGAGCCAGCCCCGTCGACCCCGATCCAGCGAGGCATGGCCGGCGCCAACCTTCTCAGCCACATCCTGGTCTCGAAGTTCGATGACCACCTTCCTCTGCACCG
>JBPCVQ010000363.1:0-9385 GCA_051010395.1 Geminicoccaceae bacterium
GTCACGGATGGTAACCCGCTCGACGCCATGACGCGTTGGGCAGCGTCACGTTCTGCTGGCCAAAGTTTTTCAAAATCCTGATCCTGTACAGGACGGCACATGCACCTGGACGCTATCTGATCTCTGCGATTTCGCCGAGGCGTGCTTTGGCAAGTAGCTCTCGACATCAGGTATGTGGGGCGTCCTTCAGCGTCTTGGCCTCTCCCACCAGAAGGCGCGATCGGTTCATCCGAAGACCGATCCCAAAGCTCAGGCCGACTTCCAAAAAAAGGGTTGCTGGACGCGTTGACCACCGTCATCGACGCTCATCCCGACAAGACCATCCGATTATGGTTCCAGGACGAAGCACGTGTGGGACAAAAGGGCAGGCTTTGTCATCGTTGGCGGCCAAAGAGAAAGCGCCCGCCGGGACGTTGCGACAAGCGGTTCAAATGGGCCGTGCCATCGCACCCGAGACTGGCGATGCCTTCGGCCTTGTCCTGCCCTTAGCCGACACACCGGCCATGTCGGTCTTCTTCACCGAGTTCGCCAAAACTCCGCCCGAAAACGAGCATGCCGTCATGGTGCTCGACCAAGCCGACTGACATGGCGCTCATGCCCTGGAAACCCCGGACAATGTCACCCTCATCTCGCTGCCGCCCTAAAGCCCGGAACTCAACCCAGTCGAAAGTACTGGCTCTACCTCCGAGAACGCTTCTTGAGCCTCCGCGTCTTCGAGGATCAAGACGCCATCATCGACACCTGCTGCCATGCCTGGAACGCCGTCGCAGATGATGCCGATCGGATCAAATCTCTATCCTGCCAGCCGTGGATCAAGAAGGTCATTTCAAACTGAAAACGGTATGAGATGAAAAACCGCTATATCTAGGGAGCGAACTTCGGCTGGCTGCTAAACAGACTCCACTGAAACGACGGCGCAGATTGTCTATATGCCATTCTATCAGGAGAGCGTTTGGGTTCCGGCAGCGATCATGGTGTCAGCGCCGAAAGGAAAAAACTCTCCAATAGGTTTAGTATCAATCCGTCAAACTGCACCCGAGGACCCAACATCGAATGTATTTTTTCATGCTGTTGGTCCGTTGGGGCCTTGCGAGCAGATAAGAGAGGCCCGGCTTGCCAATTCAGCCTGCCCTGCTTTCGTCGCTGTTGGTTTGGAAAAAGCGGACCAGGCGATGGAGTTCGCTGACTTGTTCTCCTTGTGATCGCACTGCAGCCATTGTTTGCCCAGCAATTGCGGCATTCTGGTCGGCCATCGCACCCATCCCAGTGACCGCTTTGCAGGCATCGGCGATCTGCCCTGTCTGTTCTTGGCCCCCTCGGGCGATCTCGGAAACAAGGCCGGTGAGCGTATTGACGGAGCTGACGATATCCTGGAGCCCTCCGCCCACCTCCTGCACCAGTGACACCCCACTGCCGACTTCGTTGACCGTATTCTCGATAAGATCTTTGATCTCGCCGGACGCCAGCGCTGAACGTTGGGCCAATGCACGAACTTCCGATGCGACGACGGCGAAGCCCTTGCCAGCATCACCGGCGCGCGCTGCTTCCACTGCGGCGTTGAGGGCCAGCAAATTGGTCTGAAAGGCAATTTCATCGATCATGCTGACGATGTCGGTAATCTTGGTTGCGGCCGTCTGAATACCTTCCATTGCGGTGACGGCCTGCTCAACCGAATGATGCCCGGAGTTTGCTGCCGACTGAGCTTTCGCGGCAATCTGATTGGCCTCCATGGCACTTTCGGTATTGCGTCTCACGGTCTCAGTCAGATCCATCATGGATGATGACGTTTGTTCGACGACGTTGGATTGGGACTGTGTGCGGGCGGTAAGGTCCGAGGTTCCCGATGCGATCTCCTTGACCGCGACGTTCAAGGCATTGCTTGCGCTGACAATGCTGGTCGCGATCGACGAGAGTTCACTCCGCATCTTGTTGCTGTCGCCCTGGAGTTCCTCGAAAATGCCGCTATAGGTTCCCGTCATCTTACAGGTCAGGTCGCCCGATGCCAAAGCCGACATGACGCCGCTTGCCGCCTTGACGCCTCCTTCGACTGTTCCGATCAGCCTGTTCATTCCCTGACAAAGGGTGAGCATGAAGCCCTCGACATGATCGACGGCAAGTCGACCCCCGAGATTACCGGCGGCTGCAGCGTCGATGAGCGCTTCGACCTCGCTCTCGAGCCGAAGCTGGAGAGTGCGATCATGCCAGCTGGCGACCGAGCCGATCGGAGCGCCGTTTTCGTTGAAGACCGGGTTGAGCTTGAGATCGAATGTGTGCTCTCCCGCGGTGATTAGCGACGTTATGGGTGATGTTTGCAGGCGAAGCTGTTCATACTTCAGTGCAGGCTCATTATGGAAGGAGTCGAAGGGCTGGCCTTCGAATTGCGTTGCAGTGAACCCGGGGAGCTGCGTGCCGACCG
The DNA here is from genome assembly GCA_051010395.1 of Geminicoccaceae bacterium. GTDB lineage: Bacteria > Pseudomonadota > Alphaproteobacteria > Geminicoccales > Geminicoccaceae > JANQPX01. The sequence continues at coordinate 2,417 of JBPCVQ010000363.1, forward strand.
CATGCCTCACCTCTTTCGCCAAGGTGCAAAAGGCTGAATTGACGTGGGCGATACATCCATCCCGGTCGACCATCATTAGGCAGGCTTCGGTGTTTTCCAGTGTTTTCTGTGCTCGAAGAGCGATGGCGCCTGTTTCGCGAATAACGCCCATCGATCGCGCCATATCACCGATCTCATCAGCACGATCCAATTCCGGAATGGCTGTATCCGCATTGCCTCTGGCGAGATCGGCAATGCTCGATGTCAAGGTTCTGAGCGGTCGCACGATGCTCCTACTAGTCAGAATCGAGATGGAGACACCGCCGATCAGTGCGACGATGCAAAAAACGGCAAGTGTCAGGCGCCCCCACTCGTAGAGGCTGGCCATGTCCGTGACCGCTTGAGATGCATTATCATTGGCAAGCTGCAGGACGCTGGCTTCCAGTTCGCGCATGGCTGCCAACGCATCGACCTCACTGTGGCTTGCAGCACTCGCATTGGCGAATGCACGGCTGTAGTTCGGCAGCATGTTCTGCATCCGCTGAACGGTCGAGATGTCCCCCCTGGTCCGCGCGGCCAGCTCGGTAAGGGTTTGCGAGACCGTGTTCGCGATCGATGAGATGCGATTGCCGATATTGGGATCACGTTGCAGGAAGAACTCTTTCTCAGCATCGCGCAACTCGATCAGGGCTTTCCTCAAAGCCATTGCCTGGGTTACGGCGGTAAAGGCGTCACTCGCATTGCTGCGCGCTGTCAGCGCTTGCCCGGAAATGCTCGCGAATGCCGTTTTCTGACGAGCGGAAATGCCTTCAGTAAGGGATTGCACATTTTGCGATTCGGCGTCGAGCGTCCGCTTCGCATCGGCAATGCCTGATTGATCATCGACGGCTTCGATGAAGGTGGAAAAACGCCTGCGGTAATTCTTGACCCCTTTAGAAAGTGCTTTGATTGCAGCGCCTTCTTCGCCCGTCCCCTTGGCTACCTTTCGCAGGGACAGGTTCGACAGATAGATCTCTTTCATGAAGGAGGAGGCACGTTCACGTGCCTCTGGGATTGGGTCCAACTGATACTCAAGCTCGGCCTTGCGCGCAGCGAGGGTAGAACGCATCAGCCCGTTGGCCCGTTCAAGAAAGGCGAACCTCAGTTCACTTTGCCGTTCCAGCTCCTCAAGGATGGAGAGGTCATTGGCGTAACGATCGTAGTTGAGATCATAGATTTGTTTGGCGCTCTTATCGATCGCATTGGTCGCCTCCGCCATGACCGCCTGCTGCCGCAGGTTCTCTCCATGCAACGTTCCATATCGTTCCAAGGTTTCCCGATAGCTGCGCAGCTGGTCTGCCATTGATGCTAGAGATGCGGATGTCTTGGCTTCGTCCTGTTGCATGACATCCTGCAGCGCTTCGTTCAGGATTTCTTTTGCCTTGTTCAGCTGCGACATGTCATGGGAACGCTCAAACGACGCAATATGCGACGGTAGCCGATGGAGATCGACGACCAGCTCGGACATGCTTTGCGCTTCTTCGACGCCGGAAGCATAGCCGTCCAGCCCTCCCCATCCAATCATGCCGACGATTGCCGTCAAGGCGAGAACGCCTGAGAAGCCCAAGGTTATCTTCGCGCCAATCTTCATCAAGACGTCCATGAACTGAGTTTGATCGCCAACACGAGGGCGCTGAAAATAAGCCAAAGGAGTTAATATTCTGTTGACTAATCGATTCTATAGTCAGGGCTGTTCGTGATGAAATGCCGCTTCACTGCGGTCTGTGAAAGGAGTTCCAGCGTCGTGTCTAAGAAGGTCCTGTCTTGTGCTGCATTCGCGATTCTAGCCAGCCTGGCGATGCCGGGCGCTTCGACCGCCAATGAATATGAGAGCCAGATGCTCGATCTCTTTGAACAACGATTGCAGCCGTGGCTGCAAAGTCCGGTGCTCATCGAGGCGATTAAGAAGCAAAATGCTGATCATGCAGGGCTGACGGCTGCCGAAATCGACTCGATGGACAAAGATTGGCGGCGCGAGGCCAAGAACGGCAGCGGTCCAATGATCGATCGTCTTCAGAAAAGGGGCGCATCGGCGTTTCTGGTCGATAAGAAAAGCGAATCCGGTGACCTCGTGACTGAAGTCTTTGTCATGGACAACAAGGGGCTGAACGTTGCCATCAGCGACGTTACGTCCGACTACATGCAGGGTGACGAAGCCAAATGGCAAAAGACCTACCGGCAAGGTGCGGGGCAGATCTTTGTCGATGACGTCGAGTTCGACGACAGTTCGGAAACGTTCCAGAGCCAATTGAGCGCTTCAGTCGTCGATCCTGCCTCCGGCAAGGTCATCGGCGCGATCACCTTTGGGATCAATGTCGAAGAACTCTGATGCACTGGGTTACGTAAGCCTGATACGGGGCGCGTTGCTATTTGTGACGTGCCCCCCCAAGGAGACGTACAGCATCAACTCTCTTGAAAACCGGAAGATTTGCTTTCTCTGGATCTTGCCGGACGCCTCTGCTGCGTAGTCGGCGGCATTGTCATTATAGAAGTGCAGGGTTTCGTTCAAAGGTGGCATAGCGATTCCGGTCGATCCGGTGGCCTAATCCAAAAAGCCGAACCAAGGCCGCATCTTCACACCAACCCAGGTTCCGGCAAACGCAAAAACAATCCAGATCCAGGCATGCAGACTGAACGAGGCGGTGCCTGATACGAAGGCGCCGATGTTACAACCGAAGGCGAGCCTTGCGCCATAGCCCATGAATAGGCCGCCGATGATGGCGGCGAGCAGCGAACGGGACGGAATCTTCAGCACCGGCGCAAAGCGCCCGGCGGTGCCGGCGGACATGAGGGCGCCGAGCATGATGCCGACATTCATAATCGTGATATTGTCTCGAAATAGGCTGCCTTCCAGGGCATTTGCCGGGAATCCGCCGCGCCAAAATCTGGTCTCGGCCGGGTCCCAGCCGATGATCTGGGCGATCTCCGCCGCCCAAAGGGTAAACGCCCAGGTGACCGTCCAGGGATGGCCTGCAACGAACAAGGTGAGGAGGTTCAAAAGCGCAAGCAGGGCGGCGCTGAATAGAAGCGGCCAGGGACCAACCAGTAGGAGCCGGGGGCTCAGCCCCTCCCCCCAGACCGGCCTCTGCGGACGATCGCCGGCCCATGTGCGAAACGCCAGCCAGATCGCTGCGAGAAGCGCGCCCTGCAACGCGATAGCGGCCGGCCATCCCAAGACCTTGCCGAAGGAGACGGCCCCCAAGCTCGGCAACGGCGGAAGCTGGAAAGCGTCCAGACTGCCGCCGAAGGCTCCTGCGCAAAAAGCGATGAGCGTCACCACCATGCGGGTGCTGCCGCCGCCGACGGTGAAGAGTGTACCCGAGCCACAGCCGCCACCCAGCTGCATGCCGAGCCCGAAGATGAAGCTACCGATGGCGACGCGGACGCCTGCCGGCGCGACGGCACCCCCTACCGGCTGGCCGAAGGCTTCGCCCGATGCCAGAAAGGGTGCAAACAACAGCATGGTGAGGCCGATCATGATCAACTGCGCCGTGATGCCGGAAACATCCCGATTGATAATGGCGTTGCGGTAAGCGGCTGTGAAGCCAAAGGCCGCGTGATAAAGGCTCATGCCCATAAGCGCGCCAATGACGAAAAGCGCCCCATAGCGCCAGTTGTCACTTCCGAGGAGCGCCGCTCCTACGACCAGCGTCGTGAGCCCGATCAAGACCACCGGTGTCTGCATCGCCGGTGTCGGTACTGCTGCTTGAGCCGTACTCACAATGCTCCTATCCCCCCCAGGCAAGTCTGGTGATCAAACAGCTCGTTTGAGGCGCTGGCTGAGGAGGGCGACCTGGTCCTCGACGTTGATCGGGAGCTGCGAGGTGACTTCGAGTTCACGATCCTCATAGACGTTGCGGTCCTGGTGTTTCAGCTTCCACTCGAGGATGCGTTCGTCGCGTTGCATCAGGAGGTCGATGACCTGCGGCTGGAACAGGCGGAGCATGTTGGTGAGCCAGCGATTCACCGTCCAGGTCGGCTTGTCCATCTTCATATCGAAGCTTTCCAGCATCGAGCAGACGTCATGGGCGGCGTACCAGGTTTCGCCGGTGACCCAGCGATTGGTGGTGAAAAGCCCGACCGGCCAGCCCGACTTGTCCATGGAAACCGCGACGAGATGGGACAGGAGATCGTGCGGGTCATCCTTCGGCTGGAAGTCCGGAAGCTCCACGGGTTTCACACCCTCATTCATCCCCTTGCCGCGCAGGAAGGTGTGAAAGTGACCATGCTCGCCCGGCCGCTCGCTCTTGTCATGGGCATGATAGTACCACTGGCTGTGGCTTTCCGGGTCGTAGACGTCGCCCTTGGGGTAGTGGTCGAGGATGTAGAACTGCCCCTCATGCTTCAAGACGATGCCGACAACATTGTCGCCGGATTTCTGCATGATGCGGCGCCACTCCAGCACCTCGTGGCCGGCTTCCAGCATGGCTTCCAGCGTTTCGTTCGGATAGTCATCGATCCAGGATTGATCCGGCTTTGGCGTTGCTTCCGGCAATGTCATGCTGCTCTCTCCCACTCTGTCCGTCAGGGTGCCCAAGTTGTTGAGCTATCTTCTCATCTTCTGCCACGAACGCATCGTGACGTCGACGGAACCGTAGATCAGAACGCCTGTCGCGTAGAGGGGGCTTACCGGATCGTGAACAGGATGTGATCCTTACATCGGTCCTGCCATCTAGACACCTCTCTCGCTGAGGATAAGGTGATCCCGTCTTCGACACGTCAAGTTTTGGAACCAGCTTCCATCGTTTCCATCAAAAACAGGAGGAGCTTCTCATGAAGCAGCAAAAATCCCGACTTCTTTCCACCACTTATCTCAGCATTGTCCTCGGCGGCGGTGCGCTCATGCTCGGCGCAGACGGCCTTCCAGGCAGCACTGGCGGCTTCGGCGTCGGCAGCACCGCAATTGCGGCCTGCAACCCCTGTTGCCCCAACCCCTGCAATCCTTGCTGTCCCAATCCTTGCGCTGCGGCCAATCCGTGCAATCCTTGCGCGGCCGCCAACCCCTGCAACCCATGTGCAGCGGCCAATCCGTGCAATCCTTGTGCTGCCGCCAACCCTTGCAATCCCTGCAATCCTTGCAAGGCAAACTAAAACGTTCGATTTGGCTCGATGGTCTACGGAGCGTCGAGGTCAGGATGAGAGCCTGGGGCCTGGTATCCCGGGCTCTTTTTCTTAACGAAACGGGCAGGCGCCAGCGGCTTGTCAGGTCGGCTGCAATGCGTGAATGGGGAGGAACGTAACTCAACTAAAAATAGAATTCAACATAGCAAGATATCCGTTTTTGGTTTATCAGAACGCCACTCGGTCGGCGTTTCGATCATCAGCCGACGAGCATGGCAAGGGTTTTCAAAAATGGAGCAGAACATGACGCGAATTGGCGAACGGGTACTTGCCGTGATTACATCCCAATCAGCGAATGACATCCTGGCTGTTGATACCCGAACGCCGAATGTCGCTCTCATGCTTGACGATGCGCGCTTCATTGCCGACGTCCTCTTGGCAGAGGGCTTCGAACTCTTAAACTTCCATCCCATTGCCATTTCCTTTGCCGGCACGCGGGCGATGTATGAGCGTGTTTTCGGCCTTCATCTTCAAAACCGGACCTTTGTCGGCGGACGCGGGCGACAGGTCGACGGTTTCGATATTGCATCGGGGCATGAGCATCGGCTTTCGGTCCTGCCACCTGCATTCGAAGGCCGAGCCGGCCGCATGGCGATCGCCCGACCGCCAAGGCTGATCGACGACGCCAGCGCCCCCATGCGCGATGTCGCCGCCGCGGATCTCCCTGTCTGGTCGCTTTCGGACGAGCTTGCGATCTCCATCTGGGCCGACGGCACCGGGGCGCCAAGAACAACCGGCCATGGCGTGGTCGCTGCCCAGATCGGCACCGGACATTATCGCCATCGATTCTTTTCTGAACGAGGCTATCGGGTCCTGCCGACGCTGCTGGGGCCTGGCCAGCTTCATCCTCAGCGGGACGATCATGGACACGGCACAGGCGAAGCGGCCTGCCTCTTCGGTGCGGCGCCGGATATAAGGCTGCGCCCGGTCAAAGGCCTGCTCGATCCGGTTGGTGATTTTCTCATGACCGTCGATTCGGCGCCTGCTCCCGATCTGATCATCAATAGCTGGGGGTATGACATCGATCACGGCAGCTGGGATGAGCTGGAGCAAACTGATTGCAATCTGCACCACTATCTGAGGATTCTGGAAGCCGCGATCGCCTTTGCGACCGCACGCGGCGTCGTCGTCTGCGCTGCGGCACCGAATGGCTGGAAGAGTTTTCCTGCATGCCACCCCGATGTCATTGCGATTGGCGCCGCCTCCAAGGGAAGGGCGGCGCAACGGACAAGCATGAACTTTGGCAAGAGCTGCCTCTATCCCGGCCGTATGGTCCCCGACCTCTGGAGCGATGCCGCCAAGTCGGTGCGCACCGGTCTTGATCTGATTGGCTGCACCCACCCGGCACAGCCCGGATCTTCGCTGGGCAGGCCCGGCTTTCATGGGGGGTACGCTGATGAAGGGTTCGCCTGGTGCGACATTGAGCAGGCGGCCTCGCCACTCGCTGCCGGCAGGCTCGCCCTGCTGCTCGAGCAGCACCGCGGCCTTTCACCTTCCACCTTCAAAGCGATGGTGACAGACGTCGGCGCGACGAACGGCACCGACGCGAGGCCCATAGCCGGCACGCCCGACGTCGGCGGTCTCGAACCGGCCGGGATGGACCGGGCACGGATCGAGACATCGTCGACTACAAGCGACACGCTCGCAAAACTCGCCAGCGAACGCGCCGCTAACGATGGACAAGCGATCGGATCACTCGCCAGCTAGGGTCTGTTGACAATCATCTGAGCACGATGGCGGTTGCTGCGATATAGATCATGGCTTCGAAACTGGTGTCTGTTTTGTCGTAGCGGGTCGCAATTCTGCGGAACTCCTTGATCTTGGCGAAGT
>JBPCVQ010000364.1:0-11099 GCA_051010395.1 Geminicoccaceae bacterium
TGGTAGGTTTGTCCATCCTTCGCCTTGTAGGCCAAGCGCACGGTCTGCGCCTTGATGGTGATGCCGCGTTCCTGCTCCAGTTCCATGCTGTCCAGGACCTGCTTCGACATCTCCCGCGCCTGGAGACCGCCGCACATCTCGATGATGCGATCGGCAAGGGTCGACTTGCCGTGGTCGATATGAGCGATGATCGAAAAATTGCGAATTTTAGCGAGATCGGTCATGGCGTTCCGAGGACGTTGAGAGAGCTGCAGTTGTTCAACATAAAACGAGGTTCAGTGAAGGCACCGCCACCTCGGCGGCGAGGTCCAAGTTAAGGCCGCGGCGCCCCGCCGTCAGCTGCGGAGGGTGGCGCCGGTGGCTTTGGCGGCGGCTGATGTTATTTTTCTGACGGCGGCCTCGATCTCGCTTTCCGAAAGTGTTCGGTCCATCGATTGCATGCGGACGGCGAGCGCCAGCGATTTCTTGCCTTCCTCCAGGCCCTTGCCCTGATAGACGTCGAACAGCGACACGTTCTGGATCAGCGTTCTGTCGGCTGAGCGCACTGCGTTCATCAGACTTTCCGCGGGCACGCTGTCCTCGATCACGAAGGCGAAATCACGATCGACAGGCGGGAAGGACGACGCTCTGAGCGGCGGGCGGGTGCAGGACTTTTTGTTTTTCGGCTTGGGGAGCCGATCGAGAAAGACCTCGAAGCCGACGGCGCGCGCATCCAGATCGAGCGTATTGACGATACCCGGGTGAATCTCACCGAACTCGGCGAGCACTGTCTTCGGGCCCAGCATCAGCCGCCCCTTCCGACCGGGATGATAGTGGCTCGGTCCCTCCGCGATGACGCGCAGGCCATCGGGATTGACCTTGCAGGAATGGAGCACGGCGAGCGCATCGGCGCGGGCGTCGTAAACGTCGACGTCGCGTGCCTGATCGGACCAATGCCGTTCATGATTAGGGCCGACGCGAATGCCGCCTATGGTCACCTCCTGCTCGCCCGGCTGGGCGCCGTAGAAACGCGGCCCGCTCTCGAAAAGCGCGATGCTCTCGATGCCGCGATTGCGATTGCGGCCTGCCGCCTGAAGGAGATTGGGCAGCACGCTCGGGCGGAGCACCGAGAGCTCCGCATTGATCGGGTTGCGCAGGCGTATGCCATCCTCGCCAAAGCGCTTGGCAAGCGCAGGCTCCACAAAAGACCAGGTTGCCGCTTCGGAAATGCCGCGAGCGGCGAGCGTACGCCTCGCGACCGAGCGCATGCGCTGTTCGGGCGCCAGGATCGGCTCGCTCACCGCCGTGGTGCGGCGAACCGGCATGGGCGGAATGCGCTCATAACCCTGGAGCCTCGCCAACTCCTCGACGATATCAGCCTCCATGCGCACGTCATGGCGCCAGGATGGCGGCACCACCTGGATGGTTTCCTCATCGACCATTTCGACCTGAAAGCCAAGCGCTCGAAGATGGGCTTCGATCGTTTCGACATCCAACGTGATGCCGGCAAGACGCTCGAGATAGCTGAGACGGAAAGGGAAAGGCTCCCGGAGGCCAGGCACCGAACCCGCGACCACCAGCTGGCTCGCCTCACCGCCGCAGAGCTCTTGAATGAGCCGGGTCGCGTATTCGGCGCCGGCCAGGACCATGGCGGGGTCGAGCCCACGCTCGAAGCGGGTGCGCGCATCGCTTTCGATCGCGAGCTTGCGCCCGCTCCTCGCTGTCCGTCGCGGACAGAAAAGCGCAATTTCCAAGACGACGTTGGTGGTCTCCTCGGTGCAGCCGGTTGGCTCGCCGCCCATGATGCCGCCAAGCGCCACCGGTCCCGAGGCATCGGCGATCACCGCGATCTCGTTGTCGAGATCATAGGTCTTGCCATCGAGGGCTTCGAGCTGCTCGCCTTCGCTGGAGAAGCGAAGGGTGAGCCGCCTGCCGTCGAGCTTGTCGGCATCGAAGACATGGAGCGGACGACCGAGATCGAAGGTGACGTAGTTGGTGATGTCGACCAGCGCCGAGATCGGCCGAAGCCCGATGGCCGTCAGCCGGGCCTGAAGCCAGGCGGGGCTCGGTCCATTCTTGACGCCGCGGAACTCGCGAGTGACGAACAGCGGACAGGCGGCCTCCCTGCCCTCCGGCAAGTCGAAAATCACGTCGAGATCGGTCTCGAACTGGGCGGGCACAGGGCTGAAGTCGCGGGTTTTGAGCGTGCCAACACCGCCGGCAGCAAGCTCGCGCGCAACGCCGTGGATCCCGAAGCAGTCACTTCGGTTCGGCGTGATGTCGATGTCGATCACCGGCCCTTCGACGGTCAGCACCTCGGTCACGGGACGGCCGACCGGAGCATCGGCCGGCAGCTCGATGATGCCGTCGTGGTCCTCGCCCTGACACAGCTCGCGCGCGGAGCAGAGCATGCCCTGGCTTTCGACGCCACGGATTTTGGCGCGCTTCAATGCTTCGCCGCTTTCTGGAATGACCGTGCCGACGGCTGCGAACACCGCCTTCATGCCGAGGTGGACATTGGGTGCGCCGCAGACCACCTCCAGCCTGCCCTTGCCGGTGTCGACCTCGCAGAGATTCAGTCGTTCGGCGTCCGGATGACGACGAAGGCCGACGATCTCGGCAATGCTGAAAGAAGACAGATCCGCGCCCAGCGCATCAATGCTGTCAACCTCCAGACCAAGCGAGGTCAGCCTGTCCGAAATCACCTCGACTTCGGCATCGGTCTCCAGGTGGTCCTTCAGCCAGGGCAGAGAGAATTTCATCGGGACAGCCCCCCATAGGTGGTAGGCACGTCGTTCGCACCGAAGCCGTAATGGCCGGCCCAGCGCAGATCACCCTCGAAGAAGGTGCGGAGGTCAGGAATGCCGTATTTCAACATGGCGATGCGATCGATACCCATGCCGAAGGCGAAGCCCTGCCAGACCTCGGGGTCGACATTGACCGCACGCAGCACGTTGGGATGGACCATGCCGCAGCCGAGGATTTCCAGCCAGTCATCGCCTTCGCCGATGATCAGCTCATCGGCCGTACGCTTGCAGCCGATGTCCATCTCCGCCGAAGGCTCGGTGAAGGGGAAGTAGGAAGGCCTAAAGCGGACGGGAATGTCGTCCCGCTCGAAAAAAGTTCGAACGAAATCGATCAGACAGCCCTTCAGGTGGCCCATATGGGTGCGCCGGTCGATCAAGAGGCCTTCCACTTGATGGAACATCGGCGTGTGGGTGATGTCGTAATCGCAGCGATAGGTGCGGCCAGGCGCGATGATGCGGTAAGGCGGCGGACCATCGAGCATCGTCCGGATCTGCACCGGCGAGGTATGGGTGCGCAAAACCAGCGGTGCGCCGTCCTTCTCCGCCTCCATATAGAAGGTGTCCTGCATCTGCCGGGCGGGGTGTTCGGCGGGTATGTTGAGGGCGGTGAAGTTGTTGAAGTCGTCCTCGACATCGGGGCCTTCGGCGACACGAAAGCCCATCTCGCCGAAGATCGCGATCAGTTCTTCGGTGACCTGGCTCACCGGATGCAGCCGTCCCAAGATCTCCGGGCGGGTCGGCAGCGTGACGTCGACGGTCTCAAGGAGAAGCTGGGCGTCGAGGGCTTTCCCTTCGAGCGCCGCTCGCCTCTCGGCGATGGCATCGGCGACGGCCTGCTTCACCTGGTTGTAACGCTGGCCGGCTTCGCGCCTGGCTTCCGGGGCGAGCGCGCCGAGGCTCTTGGTGAGCGCCGTGATCCGCCCTTTCTTGCCAAGCTCGGCTACCCTGATCTGCTCCAACGCATCAAGGATATCCGTTCTGTCGATCTGTGTGAGGACCTCGCCTTCCAGGCGATCGATATCGACCGCGCCCTCGGCGTCTTCGCTCTTTTTTGCCATCTCAACCATCGGCCGTCTCTTTGTTGGTCAAATCAAGGCGACGTTCGTCCATCGCAAAACAGCAAAAAGGGGCCATCCGGCCCCTCTTCCACCCTAGAACTGATGACGCTTGAATCCTCAGCTGTCCAGGGCGGTTTGGGCCTGCTTGGCCAAGCTCATAAACGCGGGCTGATCGCGCACGGCAATATCGGCAAGCACCTTGCGATCGATCTCGATACCGGCGGACTTCAGGCCGTGCATCATGCGACCATAAGTGAGACCCTGCTCGCGCGCGGCGGCGTTGATGCGCTGAATCCAGAGCGAACGGAAGTTCCGTTTCTTCACCCGGCGATCGCGATAGGCGTATTGCAGGCCTTTCTCGACCCGGTTGATCGCCAGCCGGAAGCAATTCTTGCTGCGGCCGCGATAACCCTTGGCGAGAGCGACGACTTTCTTATGCCGCGCCTTCGTCGTTACGCCTCGTTTGACCCGTGCCATATTCTCGTACCTTCAATCTTCAATAACTGTCTTCTTCCAGGCCACTGCCTGGCAAACCCAGGGGCTGGCAGCCCCTAGCCGTAGGGCAGCATGCGCTTGATCAACTTGGCGTCGCCGTCGGCAACCACGACAGTGCCACGCTGATTGGCCTTCACCTTCTTCGCCTTATGGGTCAGCTGATGACGGTGATAAGCCTTGTTTCGCAGGATCTTGCCCGTGCCGGTGAAGCGAAAGCGCTTCGCCGCCGCGCGCTTGGTCTTAAGCTTCGACATCAAGGGAACTCCGTTCGTCGTGCCAAGCTATCAGGTGCTCGGCCGACCTGAAGCAAGGGCGTTATAGTCAAGGTTGCTTCGGTTCGCAAGCACTTGGCGGCGATTTCCTGCCGATCCGGTTCACGTTTTCGGGCCGGGCCCGATAAAATGCCGTCTTACGGCAGGACACAGTGGGCGAGGCCGCGTTTTTCCAGATATTGCTGGTGGTAATCCTCAGCTTTCCAGAAGGTCGAAGCCGGCGTGATCTCGGTGACGATGGCGCCGCGATGGATGCCTGACGCTTCAAGCCTGGCAAGCGAGGCTTTCGCCTCCTCTTCCTGCTCGGCATCGTGGAAATAGATCGCTGAGCGATATTGGGTGCCGATATCAGGGCCCTGGCGGTTCAACTGGGTCGGATCGTGGTTGGCCCAGAAGGTATCCAGGAGCTGATCGAACCCCACCTTCTCGGGATCGAACTCCACCTCGACCACCTCGGCATGACCGGTCCGGCCTGTGCACACCATATCATAGGACGGTTTTTCGACGGCACCGCCGGCATAGCCGACAGCCGTCGACAGGACGCCCGGCACCTTCCGGAACTCGGCTTCCACACCCCAAAAACAGCCAGCTGCAAACGTCGCCTTGGCCATAGTCACGTCCTCTTGGTTCAGAAATCCGCAGGCTTGAGCGTTTTTTCTCCGTGATGAGAATTTGGGGTGTCGCGCATATCATATCAATGGGCGCAATCAGGCACTTGTGCTTCCGAGTTTGCTGGGCAAATGTGAAGATAGGGAAATGACGTGGCACAGCCGATATAGATGGGTTGGAGGCCACATTCATTAGGGAGAGAGAGAGACGATGCTGAGAACACCTTCGATCGTCGGCATGGCGATCGCCATGACCGTTTCCGCCGCCGCGATCGCCCAGGAGAAGCCTGCGGACTTTCCCGAACGTCCGCTCACCATGATCGTGCCTTATGGCGCGGGCGGCGGTTCGGACCAGCTTTCGCGCGCGATGGCCGCAGCGATGGAGCCGGGGCTCGGCCAGCCGATCCAGGTGGTGAACAAGCCGGGCGGCGGCGGCATGGCGGCGGTCCCGGATTTCATGACGGCCCCGGCTGACGGCTACACGATCCTGGAATCGATCGATGATGCGGTCACTAACTATGTCGCGGGCAAGCTCAAGGAAAATCCAGGTGAGAACTGGGAGCCGCTCTGCATGGCGCAGATTACCTTCTCCCAGATCTACATCCGGCCGGACGACGATCGTTTCAGCGACTGGGACAGCTTCCTCGCCTATGCCAAGGGCAACGAGGTGACGCTCGCCAATCTCGGCAATGCCGGGTCGATGGAGCGTATTAATATGAAGAAGCTGGAGGATGCGCTCGGCTTCACCACGAACCAGATCGCGTTCGACAAGCCGGCCGAACGCTATGCAGCGCTGATCGGCGCCCAGGTCGATGCGCTGTTCGAGCAGCCGGGCGATGTTCGGAATTTCCTTGATGCCGACCAGATGAAGCCGATCCTCACAATCTATCCGGAGCGGCCGGAAGCGTTTGCCGACATCACGACCCACCAGGAAGCCGGCGCCGACTTCGAAGCGCTGCTCCGCTTTCGCGGCTTTTACATTCACCCGGACGTGCCGGAGGATCGAAAGCGCTATCTCGAGGCGACCTGCAAGGAAGGCTTCGACTCCGCCGACTTTCAGACGTTTAACGAGAGCAAATACATGACCCTGATCGACAGCTACCGGGACACGGCAGGTTCGAAGGAGCTGATCGCAGGCGCCGTCGACACCTATACGACCGTCTACAAAGAAATCGGGCTCATCGAATAGGCCGCACCGCGGCCAGGGGTGACTTGGGGTGATCGCCAAGGCGACCGCCTCAGCCCCCCTGCCCCGGACCTGATCCATGCAGCGTCTCGCCCCCTTTTTCGAACTCGGCTTCTGGCTGGCGCTTGCGCTCATCGCCTTCGGCTTGAGCTTCCAGTTCTCGGGCGAGGTCGGCACCTATCAGTGGGGAGCTGCAAGCTGGCCGCGCGCCGTCATCCTCCTGATGATCATCGCCGCCCTGGTCAACACCTGGCGGGCGCGGCCCGCGGCGGATACCTTCGAAGAGACTGATGAGGGAGGGTCGGTTTTTGCTTACCTCGGCCTGTTTCTCATTCCACTGGTTTATGCGTGGTTGCTGCCGAGGACGGGGTTTTATGTGACGACGCCGTTTTTTCTCGCTGTCTATCTCCTCTATGTCGGTGAGCGGCGCTGGCCGGTGATTCTGGCAACCGTGGTCGTCATTTCTCTGGTGATCAACCTGATCTTCACCAAGCTATTTTACGTGGCCCTGCCCGTCGGCAACTGGCCGGGCTTCTATGATGTCAACAACTGGCTGCTGACGGTGATCCGATGAGCCGGGACGCCCGCTGCGATCGGAACGCCGGCAGCGGCCGGGACGCCGGCAGCGGATGTTACCATGGCTGATTTCTGGCTCGGCGCCTCAGCCCTCTTCGGTGACCCGACGGCCCTCCTGATTTTCGCGGGCGGCCTCCTCGGCGGCATGCTGTTCGGCGCTATTCCCGGCATCAATATGCTGACGCTCGGCGCGGTGATCCTCCCGTTCACCGCCGCCATGAGCCCGACCCATGCGATCATGCTCTACTCGGTGATCTATTGCTCCGGCGTGTTCGGAGGCGCGATCACCGCGATCCTCTTCAACATTCCGGGCTCGCCGGAAAACGCCCCGACCGCCTTCGACGGCTACCCCATGACCCAGAACGGCGAGGCGGCCAAGGCGATCGGGGCGGCCGTCATCTGCTCGGCCTTCGGCGGTATCTGCTCGGCCGTGGTGATGATGGCGGCGACACCGACCATCGCCGGCTGGGCGGTACGCGCCTTCGGGCCGCCGGAAATCTTTGCGCTGATCTGCTTCGGCCTCGCCGTGTCGGCATCCGTCGGCGCTTCCGACCTCTGGAAGGGGCTGCTTTCCGTCTCGCTCGGCCTCCTGATCGCCACCATCGGCACCGATCCCGCCGACGGCATCGCCCGCTTTAACTTCGACACCTACTACCTGCTCGCAGGCATCCACTTCATTCCCGTGGTGCTCGGCCTGTTCGCGGTCGCCGAGGTGTTCACGCAAGGTTCGAAAAAGCTGACTGAGAACCCGGCTGCGACCAGGGTGCATCTTGAACTTCCGGGCTTCGTCGAATTCTGGCGCCTCAAGATCACCGTGCTGCGTTCGATGGTGATCGGCTTCTTTGCCGGCATTCTCCCCGGCATCGGCGCCGTGCTCGCAGCGTTCCTGAGCTACAGCGAGGCCATCCGCTGGAACCCCAAGGGCAAATTCGGCAAGGGCGAACTCGGCGGCGTGGTTGCCTCCGAGACGGCGAACAATGCGGCCACGGGAGCCGCCATGATCCCCCTCCTGGCGCTTGGTCTTCCCGGTGGCGCGCTCACCGCGATGATGATGGGCGTTTTCCAGATCCACGGCATGGAGCCCGGCCCCCTGGTGTTCATCACCTCGAAGGAGCTGGTCTGGGTGGTGTTCGCCGCGATGTTCTTCGCCAATGTCGCGATCCTGGGCCTCGGCTACATCCAGACCAAGACCGTCGTCCATCTGCTGCGCATCCCCTTCCATCTTCTGGCACCCGCTATTCTCCTGATCGCCACCATCGGCGCCTACGCGCTTCGCAATCTCACCGTCGACATCTGGGTGATGTACCTGGCCGGTATCGCCGGATTTTTGCTGCGCCGTTCCGGCTACTCGGTCGCCGGCATCGTCATGGGGCTGATCCTCGGCAAGCTCGGCGAAAGCAGCTTCACCAAATCGATGCAGCTCCTGAAATATGATCCGATCGCCCTTTTCTCTCGCCCGATCGCCGGCCTCCTCTTGACGGTGGCCGCGCTGACCCTGATCTGGAACATCATCACTGCCATGCGGCAAACGCGGGACTTGCCTGAAGAAACGGGAAAGGGAGAGCCAAGATGACCAAAGCAGCGGAGAAATCGGACACTCCCGAAACCGTCATTGCTACGCTTGTCGAGCATGCGAAGAAAGCGATGGCCGCGTTCGACAATACGAACCAGACCGCGATCGACGATGCGGTCACGGCGCTTGCCTGGTCCATCTACAAGCCGGAGAACGCGCGGCGTCTGGCGGAACTCGCCGTCGAGAGCACCGGGCTCGGCAATGTCGAGGACAAGGTCACGAAGAACCAGAGGAAGACCTTCGGCACGCTGCGTGATCTGCTCCGCGTGAAGTCCACCGGCGTCATCGAGGAACTGCCCGACAAGGGCCTCGTCAAATATGGGAAGCCGATCGGTGTGGTCGCCGCGATCACGCCCTCCACCAACCCGGCGGCAACACCCGTCAACAAGGCGATGATGGCGCTGAAAGGCGGCAATGCCGTGATCATCGCCCCCTCCCCCGCCGGCTACGCCGCAACGGCGGCGACCGTTGACGGGATGCGGGCGGAACTCGCAAAAGTGGGCGCTCCGGAGGACCTGGTGCAGATTATCCCAGCGCCTGTCGACCGCGAGCGCACCAAGGCGCTGATGGCGGCTGCCGATCTCATCGTCTGCACCGGCTCGCAGAACAATGTGCGCCAAGCCTATTCCAGCGGCACACCGGCGATCGGCGTCGGTGCCGGCAATGTGCCCGTCATCATCGACGAGACGGCCGATCTCAGGTCAGCAGCCGAGAAGATCACCGCCTCCAAGATCTTCGACAACGCCACCAGCTGCTCCTCCGAGAACAGCGTCATCATCGTCGACGAAGTCTTCGACGATGCGATCGCTGCGTTGACCAGGGCGGGAGGGTACATGACCTCGCCGGATGAAGGGCGGCGTCTAGTGGAGCGGCTCTGGGTCGACGGCAAACTGAACCGCGAGGTGATCGCCAAGGATGCTGCCATCCTGGCCGACATTTTCGAACTCCCGAGTGAAGCCCGTGGCGCCCGCCACTTCATGGTCGAAGAAACGGGTGTGGGCCCCGCCCACCCGCTTTCCGGTGAGAAGCTGTCGCTGGTGTTGACTGTTTATCGCGCGCGAGACTTCGAACACGCCAAGCAGCTTGCAGGCGAGATCCTGGAGTTCCAGGGCAAAGGCCACTCGCTCGGCCTGCACACCAATCTCATGGAACGCGCGCGAGAGCTCGCGGAGGATATGGCCGTCGTGCGCGTCCTGATCAATCAAGCGCATACCTTCGCCAATGGCGGTGGCTTCGACACCGGCCTGCCCTTCACCCTTTCGATGGGCTGCGGCAGTTGGGGCGGGAATTCGATCACCGAAAACTTGAACTACCGCCACTTCATCAATATCACCCACCTCGTCACATCCGTGGCCGAGGACAAGCCCACCGAAGCCGAATTATTCGGCCAGTACTGGGAAAAATACGGTCAATGAACTTCGAGGAATACGCTGCCAAGCCGGTGCTATCAGCCGCCGGCATCGCCGTGCCGCCAAGTCGGCTTTGCCGAACGCCCGAGGAAGCAAAGCAGGCAAGCGCCGAGATCGGCCCTGCCGTGGTCAAGGCCCAGGTGCCTACAGGGAAACGCGGCAAAGCGGGTGGCATCAAACATGCGAAATCCCCACGGGAGGCCGAAGAGGCGGCGAAGGCCATCCTCGGCATGACCATCGGAGAGCATAAGGTCGAGAAGGTTCTCCTCGAGGCGAAGGCGTCGATCGCCAATGAATTCTACGCCGCCGTCCTCAATCACCAGGAAACCAAAAGCCCCCTCCTCCTGTTCTCGACCGAAGGCGGCATGGAGGTCGAGGAGATCACCGCCGAACACCCGGACAAGATGGCGCATCTGCCGGTGGACATCCGGGACGGTGTCGACGACGAGCTCCTGGAGCACATCTTCGGCGTGCTCGGCCTCGAAGAGGAAAAGCAGACGCTGGTCGAGTTCTTCTTGAAGCTTTATGACGCCTATCGCGTAAGTGACGCCGAGCTGATCGAGATCAATCCGCTGGTCATGACCACCACCGGCGAGCTGGTCGCCCTCGATTGCAAGCTCACCGTGGACGACTCAGGCCTTGGAAGACGAGCCGATCTCGAAGCGAGTGGCGTGCCCGACAAGCTCACCGAGCTCGAAGCGCGCGCCAAGGAGCACGGCCTAAAATATATCGAGCTGGACGGCGAGGTCGGTGTGCTCGCCAATGGCGCCGGCCTCACCATGACCACAATGGATGCGATCCGGCATTTTGGCGGTGCTCCCGCGAACTTTTTGGAGATCGGCGGCGATGCCTATACCAAGGGCAAGCCGGCGTTGGAGGTCGTTCTCGCCAATCCCAAGGTAAAAAGCCTGCTGATCAATTTTTGCGGCGCCTTTGCGCGCACCGACGTCATGGTCGAAGGCCTGTTGGAAGCCTGGACGGAGGTCAAGCCTGAGCTTCCCGTCTTTTTCTCCATCCATGGGACGGGAGAGGATGAAGCCATAGCCATGGTGCGGGAAAAACTCGATATCGAACCTTACGATCTCATGGATGACGCGGTCGAAGCTGCCGTCAAAGCAGCTGGGGAGGCGACCAAA
>JBPCVQ010000365.1:0-2842 GCA_051010395.1 Geminicoccaceae bacterium
GGCTGGTTCCTTCGCTAGAGCCGCTTGACCCTGATCGGCGGCTTCTGCAACCCCGCTTTATCGTCAAGATTGGCGGTGGGACCGTGGGGCTGTTTGCCCTCTGGGCGCTGGCAGGTGATGATGCCCAGCGGCTTCAGAGCGATGAACTCGTCGACCTGGATGAAGGCCGCACGTTTGCCGTGCTTCGTTTGCTCACACGGCACGACGAGAAGCGGAACGTTGTTGTCCCGGGCCCATTTGGCAACGAAGGTGTCAGGACCGGATGTGTAGTCACCCGAGACCAGGACCATATCGGGGTGCGCGCGGTGCTCCCGCTTTAGCGCGGCTTCGAGCTTGGGAGCATCCGCCCAGTCCGGTGCGCCGGCGACGACGATTTTCGGCCCCTTCGGCGCGAGTGCGTCCAACTCCCTGGCCTTGACGGCCGCGAGATGATGCCGGAGCTGGATGCTGGCGGCAGTATCGGTGAGGCGCGGCACGTAGGAGGCGCCTGACGGCGGGGACCAGCTGCGGACGGCTTTCTCATCGTGGGCGGCGATCGCTGCCTTGTGCACCATCTCGAGGAACACGATGCGCTTTTCGAGATGATGGGCCTGGGCTTGCCGCTGCTCCAGCTTCCGGACGTGGATTTCCATGCCGTCTAATCTCATGCGGCCGAGATGTTTGAGATCGCTCACAACGTCATCGTGCTCTTTGCGGATCCTCTCCAGCTGTCGATAGGATGCGTTGGTGAGGCCCCATGCGATGGATTCGCCGTCGAGTTCTCCAATGGTGCCCTCCTTGAAGGCGCCCATGATCAGCGAGAAGCCTTCGACGACATTGTTGAGCGCCTCGTCTTCGGGATCGTCGAGGTTTTCTCGATAATCGTCGCCGCGAGATCCCGCGTGTTCGATTTGCTCGTAGATTTTGGGGATGGTGGAATCGCCGAGGTGATAGCTCTGATCCAGCGCCGGAGCATCGGTTTCTGTCGGCTCATAGTCGGTCATCGTTTTCCTCCCGCCTGGCTGTTTCGATGTGACATCGAGGAGCGCGGCGCCTGGGCCGCTCAACTTGAAATGCGGAAGGTTCGCGGGCTTCTTCAGCCCGTGAAAGCCGAGCAGCTTGCTGCGTCCTTTCTGGTTGGGCGGTCCAGGCGTTGTGCTACGTCACATCGATCGGAACAGCGGGCGGGAGGAAGACTTGCAGATCGGCTCGCGACAAGACCGGCACCACGGCCGCCCGGTGTAAGCGACCAATTCGGTGACCATGCCACACTCGCCGGAAGGATGAGCCATCGCCCGCGAATCGAGTCGCTGCGCATCCATCGAGAAGTACACGGGCCTGCAAGAGAGCGGGATCAATCGACAAACCGGTCGGCCAGCGCACCGATCGCCGCGGCATCAAGAGGCTCGACGGTGCCGTCCCCACTCAGGCAGCGATCGAAGGGCCGCGCTTCGGGGGCATCGAGATGCCTGGCTAGAAAGCGCAAGGCAGCGATGACCGTGCAGATCTCCTGTTGGACAAGGCCAGCGACCGGCTAACGATGGGCCTGGGGAACGGGCACCGCAGCATCACCAGCCGACAGACAGGTGATCTCCGTGATGAAATACGGACCATAGGCCGCTTCTGGCCGCCATCGGGTGAAGGCGTCCTGCGCATAGGCCAACGCCGCGGCGCAAGCGCGCTCGACGGTGTCGCCCGCCATCTCGATCGACATCGCGTACCCCGCATGATATCCAATGCCGATCTCGTAGAGTGGCGCCCTGCTCTCGATGGTCATGACCGTTGCTCCCATTGAGGCGCCAGATCGGGACGCTCTTCGGCAATGCCTGCCGCCAACACTCCGGCTTGGACCTCACGGTAGGCGGCAGCGCAGCTACCAAGCATCGAGCGGCCTTCTTCCTTGGCAAAATCGAGCCCGTAGAAGCCGCAGCAGGAGTCAAGGATCTCTCCATCGGAGTCCTCGACCCGAGCCTCCCAAATGTCACCGGTCAGGTACTGGTCGTAGGCCTTGACCTCGACGCTCATCAGCTCGAAGGCCTTCGCGCGAAGCGCAGCGGTGAGCCGCTTCCGACCGAATTCGGCGAGCACCTTTTCACGTTCGAAGATGATCACGCCGACCTGGCCTGAATCCCATGGGCAGGAGAAGGGGGCGGTTCTCATGGTGATGCCACTGTGGTCGTAGAGATAAAGCGGCAGCTCAAGATACATCTCGCCACGCATGGCCTGCCGGAAGTCGTCAGGGCTATCAAAGCTATGCGGGTCGCCGAGCTCGTAGCGTCCGTGAAAGCACACCATCCGGCAAAGGTTGTCGAATTCGCGGCGCGGGTTGAGAGGATCATCATCCGACCTGATGATGAGGCGGAGACCGGTCGGATCGGTCTCCTCATGGGCAACGAAGTTCATCTCATGCACTCCTTTCTTTCCGCCCCTCGATTGGGGCGAAAAGTCAGGAGCCGGTCTTTACTCCGCGAGGATCGGCAGCACCTCGAGGATGGTCTCGATGATCGGGGTGGTTTTGGCGCGCTCCTCATGCAAGGGCACGAACGCACGCAGCTTCCAGTCGATCATCTCGGTAAAACATCCCCGTGCCTTGAGGCCACCAATCAGCGCGCTGGTGATATTCTCGATCTCGAGGCGAGGCTTGCCGGCAATCGTCCGCTTGTTGAGCGCGGTTCCATGCGCCAGTTCAATGCGGCGCCCTTCGTCGAGAACAGCGGCCAGGAGGCTGGATGCATCCATGGCGTCGGTTGGCTTGAGGCGAGCGCGAACGATCCCGGCCTCGTCCTTGGTGAAGACACGGCCGAGCAGAGCGGTGCCGTCATCGAGCTCGAGCCGATAGACTCTCTGGTTGTCGGATGGCAGC
>JBPCVQ010000366.1:0-21968 GCA_051010395.1 Geminicoccaceae bacterium
GGCCAGCCCTCGATGCTGCTTTGAAGAGAAAAAACCCAACTGGAGGCAGCTTAACGGCGACTCAACCGGCCTTGCCGACGGTCAGCCTTCGGAGCGTTCGACCGATTCGACGACTTCGCTTGCACGCAAATTGGCAGCGATGCCTTCCAGCTGGTCGACGTCCTTCACCTCGATATCGATGACCACCTCGAACACATCCGGCGACTTGGCGCCAAAACGGATGTCTGTGATGTTGCCGCCATGTTTGCCGATCACCGTGCTGATCAGGCCGAGGCTGCCGGGCTGGTGTCGGCTGAGCACTCGAATTCGCGCAATCGCCTTGGCATCCGGATGATCCTCGTTCCAGGCGAGATCCAGCCAGCGGTCGCCGCTGTCTTCGGCATGGCGTGACAAGGTGGCGCATTCGCTTCTGTGGATCGCAACGGCACGTCCGGTACGCACCACGCCGACGATCTTGTCGCCAGGGATCGGGCGGCAGCAGCCGGCAAAGCTGATGGCCATGCCGGCGAGCAGGCCTGATATCATGGCCTCGCGGCCATCCGGCACCGCCTGCGGGCGCGGACGACGGAGCTGAATGACTTTCTTCTCGCCGCCCGGACCTTCGGTGGTCTTGGTGGTACGCTGATTGCGACGGAGCGCATCGAGCACGACCCGCGGGCGAAGAACGCCTTCGCCGATCGCTGCGAGCATGTCCTCGACCGATTTTTGCTCGAAGCCCTTCAGTACATCTTTGAGATGCTGCTCTCCGATCTCCAACTTCTCACGCCTGGCCGAGGTCTGCAGCATGTCGCGGCCGTGATCGATATAGTCCTTCTGCTGACGGGTCCGAAGGTGACGCCGGATCTGACTTCTGGCCTTGCCGGTGACGACGAATCGTTCCCAAGCCGGCGACGGTCCGGCCCCTTTGCCCGTGATGATCTCAACCTGATCACCGTTCTCCAGGCGTGTCCTGAGTGGCACCAATCGACCATTCACCTTGGCACCCACGACCATATCGCCAACTTCGGAATGGACGGCATAGGCGAAATCGACCGGTGTGCCGCCGCGCGGCAGCGCAATCAGATCGCCTTTGGGCGTAAAGCAGAACACCTGGTCCTGGAACATCTCGAGCTTGGTGTTCTCGAGAAACTCTTCTGGACCCGATGCATATTCCAGAATCTCGAGCAGCCCGCGAATCCAGCGATATTGCCGACCGTCGGTAAGCCGGCGCTCCTGCTTGTAGGCCCAGTGCGCCGCCACGCCGAGATCAGCGATCTCATGCATCTCGGCGGTTCGGATCTGCACCTCGATCCGCCGCTGTTCCGGGCCGAAGATCGTCGTGTGCAGCGAGCGATAGCCATTCGGCTTGGGCGTCGAAATGAAATCCTTGAAGCGTTCGGGCACCATTGCATAGTGGCCGTGGATCACGCCGAGCGCTGCATAGCAATTAGGCACGGTATCCACGAGGATACGAAACGCCATGATGTCGGAAAGTTCTTCGAAGCTGATATTCTTGCGCTTCATCTTGCGCCAGATCGACAGCGGTGACTTTTCACGACCGGTGATATCGACTTCGAGCCCGGCCTCGGTCAGCGTCGTCGTCAGTTCGGCAACGATGCGGTCGATCAGGTCGGTGTCGTGTTTTCTCAGCTGGCTGAGGCGGTTGAGGACGGATTCCCGTGCATCCGGCCAAAGAGTGGCAAAGGCGAGGTCGTCGAGCTCGTCCTTCATCGCCTGCATGCCGATCCGCTCGGCCAGCGGCGCATAAATCTCCTGGGTTTCGCTGGCGATCCGCCGCCGCTTCTCCGGCTTCTTGATGTGCTGCAGCGTACGCATGTTGTGCAGGCGATCCGCAAGCTTCACCATCAGCACGCGGATGTCGTCGGACATCGCCAGCAGCAGCTTCCTGAAGTTCTCCGCCTGTGCGTTCTCGACCGACTGCAATTCGAGCTTGGTAAGCTTGGTCACACCATCGACCAGCCGCGCAATCTCCTCGCCGAAGAGGTTGTCGATGTCGTCGTAGGTGGCGGTGGTGTCTTCGACCGTATCATGCAGAAGCGCAGTAGCGATCGATGCACTGTCGAGACGAAGCTTCGCCAGAATGCCGGCGACCTCGACCGGATGCGAGAAATAGAGATCGCCTGACGCTCTGACCTGAGCACCATGCGCCTTCATCGCGAACACATAAGCGCGGTTCAGAAGATCTTCATCGGCATTCGGATCATAGGCCCGAACCAGCTCGACAAGTTCGAACTGCCGCATGATCTTGCGGCGTACAGCTTTTGGTGCCGGCGTCATACCGGTTGGAAGCTCCGTGGAAAGCGGTTGCTGTACCGTTTCCAAAATCCGGCCTTTTGCCCCTTAGCTGTTAATCGTCCACCGGCGGCTCGTCGGCAAACGAACCGACCTCCGCAACCGTCGTGGTCTGCTCCATCATCGGATCGACCGGCGCCGACAGGCTGCCGTCTTCAATGGCGGGACTGTGGAAGCCCGGAAGCACGTCGTCGGCCTCCTCGGGCTGATCGTCGATCTGGACATGGCGGCGCAGACCGTGAATGAGCTCGTAGCGGAGATGATCGAGGTCAACCGTCTCATCGGCGATCTCGCGCAATGCTACGACCGGGTTCTTGTCGTTGTCACGATCAACCGTCAATGGCGCTCCGGCGGAAATATCGCGAGCGCGCTGCGCCGACAACATCACCAGATCGAAACGGTTGGGAACCTTGATCACGCAGTCTTCGACGGTGATGCGCGCCATACAGCCTATCTCCAGTTATCCGATATCTCCATTGCGTAATTGTTACATGGACGCGAATAGGTTAGCAACAAACTCTTGAGCTGAAGCCAGCAAGCCAAGATGCGCGATCAAGTCGCACCCCGCCTTCCATATCACAACTATGCTGTCACGACTTGATGATTAAGTTCAATTTCTTCAAGGAAAAAATGACTGGAATGGTCAAAAACATCCACCAATCTGACGTCAGGGTTGCTTTGCTTCGGACTTATGAAGTATTGTGGGATTAGCATCGGCGTAGTGCTTCCACGTCCCGCGGGCGGAGGGCAGTCGCAATCGTCGCTGTGGGTGGCAGCAATTGAAATTTGCAGCTTGTCACGCTGGCGGCTAGTCATCATTTCTACGGTCTTCCGGCGATCTGTATGATCGTCGGCGCGTATCACTTAGAGTAACGGCAGCTTACGCCGGCTTATTCGGATCGGAGGTTCGAACAACATGGATTGCCCCCTTCTTGAAGATATTTTGCACGAGGATGATCGTTTTGCGATCATGATAGATGGTGCCAACCTCTATCAGTCCGCACGTGCCCTCGGTTTCGACATCGACTACCGGCTTCTGCTCGATACATTCGCGGGCTGCGCCAGGCTTGTGCGCGCCTGCTATTATACGGCATTGCTGGACGACCAGGAATATTCGCCGATCAGACCGTTAGTGGACTGGCTCGACTACAATGGCTACGCCGTGGTCACCAAGCCGCTCAAGGAATTCACCGACGCTTCGGGGCGCCGGAAATTCAAAGGCAACATGGATATCGAGCTTGCTGTCGACGCCATGGAAATGGCGGAGAATCTTGATCATATCGTGCTGTTCTCGGGAGACGGTGACTTCCGCCGGCTGTCCGAAGCCCTGCAGCGACGTGGCCTGCGAGTGACGGTGGTGAGCACCATCAAGACCCAGCCGCCGATGATCGCCGATGAGCTTCGCAGACAAGCTGACACGTTCATGGAGTTGCAGGATCTGGCGCCGTTCATCGCTCGTGAGCACCGTGCAGGCCCGACCATGGCACCGGCACCCCGCATGGGTGATGACATCGACGACGGTGATGAAGCTCCCGAAGGGGATGACGAGGACGATCGTTACTTCGAACCGGCCTGACCGCCAGTCGACGTGACCATCGCCAAGGGACCTATTGAGGCGCGCGCTTCGGCGTTGCGCCCAACTCCTTCTCTTTCCTGCTCGCTTTGCCCGCGCCTGGTCGCTTTTCGAGACGACAACGCGGAAGCCTTTCCCGATTGGCATAATGCGCCGGTTCCGTCATTCGGATCAGAGGGCGCCCGGCTCCTGATCGTCGGCTTGGCGCCGGGGCTGCGCGGCGCCAATCGAACCGGGCGCCCCTTTACCGGCGATTACGCAGGCGATCTCCTCTATCCCACCCTCATCCGCTACGGATTCGCAAAGGGCAGCTTTGGTGCCAGGTCGGATGATGGCCTGACCCTGATCGACTGCCGCATTACCAATGCGGTGCGCTGCGTTCCGCCGGCCAACAAGCCTGTCGGCGCTGAGATCAATGGATGCAGGACATTTCTGGAGGGCGAGCTTTCAGGTCCCTCAGCACCGGCGGTCATCATGACGCTCGGCGGTATCGCCCACGGCTCGACGCTCCGGGCGCTCGGCTTTGCCGCCAAAGCCTATCCTTTCGTCCACGGCGCGGTTTACCGCCTGCCTGATGGTCGGGCGCTTTGCCCGAGCTATCATTGCTCCCGCTACAATGTGAACACCGGTCGCCTGACCCCGACCATGTTCGAGGCCGTGGTTGCCGAGATCCGTCGACGCTTTTTCCAGGGGTAGATCGATGCTGATTGAGGTCCAAAGAGGCCAGGTTACATATTGAGAGGGCGCTGTTATCTCGTCCGCGCTCAAACAGGCGCTCGGGAAAAAATATACAAAAATTTTTCATAAACCCTCGATTATCCTGACGTGAAGCGCTATGTTCCAGAGCGTTAGTCTCGTTTTCTCAAAAAAACCCGTGAACACGAATGATCTGGTCAGTGCCACGCACGGTCGGGTCGGTTTGACCGGAGGGCATCTCGATGGCGGGTATGAACCACCGCGTCGAAAGCGAATTCGTCCATTTCATGGTCGAAAACCTGCAGCCGCTTGGCCCGGTCCTCGCCAAGCGTATGTTCGGTGGCCACGGTCTTTTTCTGCATGACGTGATGTTTGCGCTCATCGCCTGGGATACGCTCTACCTCAAGGTCGATGAGGTTAATCGTCCGGCCTATGAGGAGCGCGGGCTTCGCCCGTTCTCCTATGTCGGCCAGAACGGGCGAACCGCCACGATGAGCTATTGCGAGGCCCCGCCCGAGGGGCTTGACGAGCGGGAAGTTCTTCAAGCCTGGGCAAGCGAGGCCTATGCCGCTGCCCTTCGCGCCCAACCCCGAAGCAAGAGCAAGAAAGCCCGCGCAGGCTGACGACGGGATATCGGCCCGACCTTCAGCCTAGATTGGCACCCGACAGTATGACGTTCAGCAGTTTGCCCGGAAAGCACCGCCCGATTTCGCCTATGGTACCTATCGAGTGTGTTGACCTCGAACCGTGGTGGGCTACCGGCAATGATGGCGACAACCTGGTCAATGGATAGAGAACGAAGCATGGGCTCCTTGTCCATCATGGGCATGGTGGCGGGGGGCATTCTCGGTTATATCCTTGGGGGGGCGGCTGGCGGTGTCATCGGCGCCGTCTCTGGTCACCTGTTTGACCGCTATCGCGCGGCGGAGCGACGAAATCGGAGGCGTCAGCGCAGCCGGGCGTCCGGCCGTGCCAATGGGGTGGGCGCAAAGCCGATCTTCGACGATCCGACCGAAACCCGGCGTATAGCCTTCGCGACTGCCATCATCGTGCTCGGCGCCAAGCTTGCCAAAGCTGATGGCCAGGTGACACGGGACGAAGTCGACGCCTTCAAGCAGCGCTTCAAATTCAGCGAAGACGAAGTGGGCGGCGTCGCCCGGATCTACGACCAGGCCAAGACGTCGGCCGAGGGATTCGAGCCTTACGCACGCCAGATCGCCGCTCTCTTCGGCCGCGACCCCGTCCTTTTGGAGGAGCTGCTGATCGGCCTGTTCGAGGTGGCCAGAGCCGATGGCGACCTTAGAACCGGCGAGATCGAGTTCCTGAGAGAGGTTGCTTCGATCTTCGGTTTCGATCAGGCCAAATTCGAACAGATGCGCGCGACCTTCAGCGCCGCCGGCAAGCCGACGTCGCAAGGCCAGAATCCCTACAAGGTGCTCGGTGTTTCCCGCTCCGCTACGGACGCCGACATCAAGAAGGCCTATCGCAAGCTGGTGCGAGAGCTGCATCCCGACCAGCTCATCGCCAAAGGCCTGCCGAAAGAGTTCATCAGCCGCGCCAACAACCGCCTTGCCATGGTCAATACGGCCTACGATCAGATCGAGAAGCAGCGCGGCATGAAATAGCTTCGGAACCGCCACGTCGATTGCCAATCTGGTGGTAGGACCACATCACCTGATTCGTTCAGAATTTTGCAACTGGGCTTAGAACCAGTGTGTTGCCCTTCTCGTCAACTGAAGCTTCTGATGTGGTCACACCACTAGCGGTCGGCGGAACGACGACGCCTGGTTCTATTCTTGGGCCAGCAGCCTATCCAGCTGACCCGACTGTTCCAGGGCGGCGAGTTCGTCCGAACCGCCGATCCCCTGGCCGTCGATGAAGATCTGCGGCACCGAAGTTCGTCCTTCGGTACGCTCTAACATCTCCTGGCGCCGCGTCCTCTCGCTCCAGAGATTGATCTCGATGTAGTCGACGTTCTTGCTGTCCAGCAGCCGCTTGGCGCGCGAGCAATAAGGACACATGGGTGTTGTATAAACTTCAACTTTTGCCATTGGGTAAAGATCTCTTCCGGTCGTCAGCGGTTCACGGGCTCTCTTCAGAGCCATTCGATGATATGGTGCCGCCAGCATCCCTGACTACCCTTGCGATCGCCAGAACATCCACTGCAGCCGCCCCACTCCTCATGAGAACGCGCGTACAGGCCGTGACGGTCGCCCCGGTGGTCAAAACATCATCGATGAGCAAAACACGCCGGCCGGTAATGCTGGCACGGTGCCTGGGATGAAGACGAAACGCACCGGCGTTGATATTGCGTTTTCGCTGCTCGCCACCGAGGCCTTGCTGCGATGCGGTCGCCTGGATGCGCTGGAGCAGGTCGGGAACCACCTGCCTCTCGCCGCCATGCGCTAATGTGTTCGCCAGCAAGGCAGCTTGGTTGTAGCCCCTCTGCAAGAGACGCCAGCGATGGAGTGGTACCGGCGCGATCAGATCACTGTCCGCCAGAAGCTTGGCGCCGGCGGTTTCGAGCATGCGGCCGAAGGTCCTGGCGATATCCGTGCGATCCGCATGCTTGAAGCGGAGGATCATGCCCCGGGCGCCATCGTCATAGCGAAGAGCTGCTCGCGCGCGAGCAAACAGAGGCGGCTCCGAAGCGCAAGCGCCGCAAACCGGCATGTCTGCAACCGTTTCCGGCAATGGATAGCCGCAAAGGCGGCACATGGGTGGGCCAAGAAAGGTGAGATGTCGCCAGCAATGTGCGCAGAGGCTATTCCCACCATCCACGATCACGCCACATCCGAGGCAGCGCTGCGGCAGCAGGATGTCCAGACATCGAAGGACCGAACGGTGCAGGGCCTGGCTCATGAGCATTGTGTGATATCCAAAAAATCAACTAATAGTTGATTTGCATGTCGCATCACATAAGTCCAGTTTTCTTATGCGACCGAAGGGGCTCATGAGGCGTCGGCACGCAAACGCCGAAAACCTCATGATATGGCCATGCCACCGCACCATGAGAGCAAAGTCATATCAGGCCGGCCTCTTCGGCGTTTCGCAAGAACCTTAACCGTTTCTTCATCCGCTTCTGCGACAATGGACCAAGCGGATGCTTGCCAACAGCAGCTTAAGAGGGGTTTAATCCAGTCAGTTCGTTCGGTGGTTGCAACCGGCGGGCAGGGCGACATGAACCAACCTGATGCGACTATGCTTGGTGTTCGGTATCAGCACCACTCGGGCTCATGCCGACAAGAGACCGCATACCGGGGGGATCTTGGCTCGTTCTTCGAATAAGGTGGCAGTCAGATGACGTGGCCACGCCACCACTAGCCGTCGAGGGTGGCGGCGCCGTAGACGTGCCAGAGCAGGATCGCGCCGCAACCGCGAAGCGGTCGCCAGCCTTCGGCCAGCCTGTCCATGGATTTGCGGTCGGGGCGCTCGTCCAGGCCCCTTAGCCGCTGCATGCCGACCTGCACGGCGAGATCATCGGCGGGCCAACTGTCGGCGCGGCTATGGGCGAACAGCAGGTAGATCTCGGCACTCCAGCGGCCGAAGCCCCTGAGGCTGCAGAGTTCGGCGATGGCATCGTCGTCAGGAAGGCGATCCAGCCGATCGAGGTCGAGCGAACCATCCTGGATCGCCAGCGCCAATCCACTTCCATACTCGATCTTCCGGCCTGAAAGGCCGACTGCCCGAAGAGCGGGCTCATCCAGTTTCAAGTAGCTGTCCGGCGTCGTCGCCTCACCGCAAGCCGCCTCCAGCCGTCCCCAGATTGCTGCCGCCGAACGGGTGGAGACCTGTTGCGACACCATGATACGGAGCAAGGTCGCAAAACCAGGCGGGCGAAGGCGTGGGATCGGATAGCCGATGCGCGTCACGGCGGCATCAACGTCCGGATCAACGGCAGCAAGCCGGTCGATTGCACGGGCGAGAACGGGTCCACTCAACGGCTCGGCGATTGGGTCAGAGATCATGGCAGGGCCTGGTACGCGTCATTGACAGAGTTTCAGCCGGCCATGCATACAGGAAGGCAAGGGAGGCGCAAAGCATGGCGCAAGAACGGCCGGCAATTCGGTCCAGCAGCACTGACCAAAAGCAGTGAGCAGCGACGAGCCCCTTCTCTCGGCGACACCGCTTCGAGGAAAGGCGGCAGCGCTCAGCGACCGCCTGAACTGGCTGGTCGAGCGGATCGTTGCGCTCTTAATGGCGCTTCTGGTCGCTGATGTCTGGCTCGGCGTGGTGGCGCGCTATGTCCTGCGCGTACAGATCCCCTGGACCGAAGAGCTCGCACGTTACCTGATGATCTGGGCCGCCCTCCTGGCGATTTCGTCCGGCATCGCCAGGCGTGAGCATATCGGCTTTCGGTTGCTGCTCGATCGCTTCCCCAGGAACATGCAGAAAACCTTCCTCATCCTGTTCGACGTCGCTGCCTTCGCCTTTTTCGCCTTTCTCTTCATCTACGGCATCGGCATGACCGGCACCGGCGCCAAGCAGTTCGCCATGATCTTCGGCATGAGCATGGCCATCCCTTATGCATCGGTCCCGGTTTCGGCTCTGCTTGCTTGCGTGCAGATCGTGCTCGCGGGAATACGCGATGCAGGGAGGCTCGATCATGCCGATCCCGATCCCCCCGATCCTCCAAAAGCCGAAGAACCGACCGTGGCAAGATCATGATCCTGGTCCTGGCCATCTTCTTCACGCTCCTGGCGCTCGGCATGCCGATCGGCTTCGTATTGGGCATTGCCGGCCTTGCCGGGATTATCGATGCCGGCGGCGCCAGCTTCCTTTCCATGGCGCCCAAGCGTTTTTTTGCGGGCCTCAACCTCTTCCCTTTCCTCGCCATGCCGTTCTTCATTCTGGCCGGCGAGATCATGAACCACACCGGCATCACCCAGCGGCTCGTCCTATTCGCCCAGGTCCTGGTCGGCCATTTCCGCGGTGGTCTCGCCCACACCAACATGGTGGCCTCGGTATTCTTCGCCGGCATTACCGGCGCTGCGACCGCCGACGCCGCGGCGTTCGGCAAGACTTTGGTGCCAGCCATGGTGAAGCAAGGCTATTCCCGCCCGTTCGCCTGCGCCGTGACCGCAGCAGGCTCGATCATCGGTCCGACAATCCCGCCCTCCAGCCTGATGGTGATCTATGGCTCGATCATGGGCGTCTCGATCGGCGGGCTGTTTGCGGCTGGTATTCTGCCGGGCCTTTTGATCTGTCTGGTCTGCATGGCGATCATCAAAGGCCTGGCCACCCGCAACAATCTTCCAAAAGCCGACGACGCGCCCACCCTGATGCAGATCCTGATCGCCTTTCGCTCCAGCCTGATCGCGCTGATCATGCCGATCATCATCCTGGGCGGCATCCTGGGCGGCGCCGTAACGCCGACCGAAGCCGCCTCCGTGGCGGTCGGCTATGCCCTTTTCATCGGTGTGGTCATCTACCGCGCGATCACCATCGACGACTTCGTCCAGATGCTGATCAGGACGGCCCGCGTCACGGGCGTGATTTTCCTGATCATCGCGTCGGCCTCCATCCTCGGCTGGTGGCTCGCCTTCATGCAGATCCCCCAGGCGATCGCAGCGGGTTTCCTCAGTATCTCCGACAATCCCAACGTCATCATCGCGCTGATTTTGATCCTGCTGCTGACCGTCGGCATGCTGATGGACATCACGGCGATTTTGATCATCCTTGCCCCGGTGCTAGCCCCGCTCACGCTGGCGATCGGCATGGATCCCGTGCATGCCGGCATCGTCTTCGTGCTCGCCCTCAACATCTCGCTGATGACCCCACCGGTGGGCGCTTGCCTGTTCGTCCTCTCCTCGGTCACCGGCGAGCGCATCGAAAAGATCGCAGGCGCCCTTTGGCCTTTCCTGCTCGCCGAGGTCGCCATCCTGATCCTGATCGCGTACTGGCCGGAACTCGCTCTGTTCCTGCCCCGCATGTTCGGCCTCTAGTGGCATGGGTGGCGTGGCCACGTCATGGACTTTCGGCCGCCATGGCCTGGGTTGATGGTATGCGCCCAGGTTTGGGAAGTCTGTCGAAAGTCGAATTGCTGAAGATGCTGTTTTGACGTCACAACCACAATGACCTGATCGCGTCACAGGGACGCGACAGCAAACAGGGAGACGATCATGAAGACGTTAAGCAAGGTCATGCTGGCACCGGCGGCACTCGCCTTGGCTCTGGGAGTAACCGCACTGCCCGCGGCAGCTGAGAAGGTGCTGAAACTCGGCCATCTCAACAATGACGATCCGTTCGAAAACCCGGCCGGCGCCTTCGGCAAGGTGTTCAAGAACATCGTCGAGAGTGCGACGAATGGCGAGATCAAGGTCGAGATCTTCCCGAACGGCCAGCTCGGCAAGGATTTCGAGATCGCCCAGCAGGTCAGGGACGGCGTCATTCAGGGATCATTGGCCTCGGTCGGCGGCCTTGCATCCCACTATCCCAAGATCGGCGTGATCGACGTCGCCTTCGCCTTCCCGCACATCTCAGCCGTCTATGACGTGTTCGACGGCCCGTTCGGTCAAGCGCTCGCAGCAGACATCGAGGCCGACCTCGGTGACGTCAAGGTCCTGGGCTTTGCCGACACCGGTGGCTTTTTCTCGATCTCCAACTCGAAAAAACCGGTGGCCAAGCTCGAGGACCTCGAAGGCCTGCGCATCCGTACCATGACGCTCGAGAGCCATCAGACCCTCATCAACTCCCTCGGCGCCGAGGCCTATCCGCTCGCCTGGGCCGAAGTTTATTCGGGGCTGCAGACCGGCGTGATCGACGGCCAGATGAACCCGGTTCCGATCATCGCCTTTTCGAACTTCGATGAGGTCCAGGGCTACCTCACCCTCACCGAGCACCTGTTCACGCCCTACACCATCCTGCTCAACAAGGAATTTTACGACGGGCTGACCGAGGATGAAAAATACATCCTCCACTATGCCGCCAAGTCGGGCGTAGTCGCATCGCGCGGTATCGCGCGGGCGATCGAGGCCTCCGACCAGGGCCTGCCTAAGCTCCAGGCCAAGATGGAAGTTCACGCGCTTTCACAAGAAGACAAGGAAGCCTTCAAAAACGCCGCACAGCCAGCCGTGATCGAGCTGATCAAATCCGCCTACGGCGAAAAGGGCGAAGAACTCCTGAACCTGTTCCTGGAGGAGGTCGACAAGGCCAAAGAGCGAGCCTACCTCCAATAGGTCGAACCTTGACCTGGTTGACTTTGAGCCGGTGGCTGCGAGGCCGCCGGTTCTTTACTTATGTCCAACGAATCCAGGCGGATGCTGCCGAGGGATGGACGTAATCACAGTTAACCTTTCCTTAAGAAGAGTCCCTTACGATGACGCCCTGGTCCATGCGACCCTGGGAATCCGAGCCCGGCCGAATGTTCTCCACGGGCGGGCGGATTCCCAGGATCGCATGGACCAGGATGGCTCGATATCAGAGCTTGGTTAAAACAACGTTAGCAGCTGACTTTCCAACCACTTGAAATCGCCCCCTCCCACAAACCGATCTGCACCCAGCCTGACACCAAACCCGCTTGCAAGGCTCAGGCAAGTCCAGGCCGACGGCCCCGCCGTCAGTCGCGAAAATTGATGTACTGAAGGGGGTGCTCGTATTTTTGTTCTTTGACGAAGGCGATGGCTGTCTGGAGATCGTCGCGCTTCTTGCCTGAAACGCGCAGCTCGTCGCCTTGAATGGCCACCTGGACCTTGAGTTTTTCGGCCTTGATCGCCTTCACGATTTTTTGGGCGAGTTCCCGGTCGACTCCTTGCTTGATCGCCACGGTCTGGCGAAGGCTGTTGCCGCTCGCCTTTTCCGGCTTTTGGAAATCGAAGGCGCGGGTATCGACCTTGCGCTTCGCCATGTGGCCGCGCAGCAATTCCTGCACCTGCTTCAGCTTGAAGTCGTCATCGGCGTTGATCGTGAGGGCCTCGTCGGACCGTTCGATCGAGCAGTTGCTGCCCTTGAAATCATAGCGCGTTTCGATCTCACGCCGGGCACTCTGTAGTGCGTTGTCAACCTCGGGAAGCTCGGTTCTGGAAACGATATCGAAGCTGGGCATAAACGGTCGTCCTGAATTCTCATACATGCGGTTGTGTGCAGTGGTGCCGGGGATCTTCCTCGTGTCAAGCCTGAAATCAAACTGGGGCATGCCTCCGCTGCCAGATGACCTGGAGATCACCGTCTTTACTTTTCCTTAACCAATAGATCGTAGAACGGTAGCAGTGCGATCCGACATGAAGGGCCGGCGCAGTTCATGGCAAGTGATCAATATTGGATATCGATCCGACATGCGGGCAGACGTTTCTTTACGAAACGTGATGGTCAGCATGGCGCGGGTGCTGTCGAATTCGCTCTGATCGTACCGTTCCTGCTCCTCATGATCGTCGCGATCGTCGAGATGTCGAACATCTATTTCACACGCAATATACTCAGTGAAATAACGAGGGACGCCACCCGTCGTTTCGCCGTCGGCGCCCTCGAAAAGGGAGAGGTGGAGAAATTCGTCCTGAAAAGGCTGGCCGAGAACACGAACGTCACGGGTAAGGTCGCTGTCGACGAGACGGAAATCGACGGTGTCGCTGACGTGACCCTCTCGCTGAGCGTCCCTTTCGCCGACGTGCTCCTCTTCGATCAACTCGTCGGAAAGCTTTGGTCCGGCACCCCTGAGAACCTCTCGGTGAATGCGACCATGATGAAGCACTAGTGGTATGGCCATATCATCTGAATGACGCAGAGTTTGGCAATTGAAGTTGGGATCAGGGCACCGGCCGATGGTTAGGCTTCGACCACGGCCGTGCCGATCATGCAATCACGGGTAACCAGGGCCGAAAGCTCGGCCTCGCTCAGCGCGTCCGTACCGTCCGGGCGGCGGGGCAGGACCATGTAGCGAAGATCGGCAGTGCTGTCGTGGACATGGAGTTCGATGCCGTCTGGGATGACCGTGCCGAATTCTTCGAGGACAGCACGCGGCTCACGCACGATGCGCGAACGAAAGGCGCGCGCCTTATACCAGTCGGGCGGCAAGCCGAGGAGCAACCGCGGATAGCAGGAACAAAGCGTACAGCAGACGACATTGTGCACGTCTGCGGTATTCTCCACGACTTGTATGGGAATGACGCCGGCATCGATCCCGATTTCGGCCGCAGCAGCATTACCATCCTTGAGCAGGCGTTCTTTATAGGCCGGATCGAGCCAGGCACGCGCCACGACCCTGGCGCCGTCGGCGGGCGAGCGCGCATCGATCTGCTCGATGGTCTTTCGAAGCTCGGCCGCGGTGAAGACGCCTTTCTCGATCAGGATCTCGCCGACCGCTTCAGCCATCACCTGGTAGTATTCAAACGGCTGATCTTCGATATCCGGCTGTGTTGGATGCGGATGCTGATGGCCATGATCCTCGCTCATGATGCCGCCTCCTTTTCCTGCCCTCGGCTGTCCAGCCAATGCTCGTAAACGTCGACGATCAAACTATCGCCCGTTGAGCCTGCATAGTCGGGCCAGAGCTCGGTTTGACGAAAGCGCACCCGGTAGAGTGTCCGTTTCGGTAGGCCATCCCGGCCATAGGCGAGTTCTTCAGGGTCGGCGAAATCGCCGGCGATACTCTCAACAACTCCATCGCGGCCGCGAATGTAGAAGGGCGTACGCACATGGCCGGGAGGATGGGCTTTGCGCACTCTCACCTGATCACCTGGACGAAAACGAGTGCTCATGCGTCCCTCGTTGCCTGCCATTTAGCCTCCACCTCGGCCATTTTTCTACCGAGCTCGTCCACACCGATCACACCCTTTTCCAGAAGATTATTGCCGATCGAAGCCATCCAGCGCTGGTAGTAGCTCATCTCATCATAAGCGCCGGGCCCAAGCTCTTCGATATTGCGCCGAAGCTCGTCCACGGTGATAACACGGCGCTGCTTGTCGATCAGAAGCCGGAGGATCGCGTCGACCCGTTTTTCCCAAGGCGCATAATCATGCTCCGCCCGTTCAATCGGGCCTGCCTCCAGACCGCCCATATCGTGATGCCGTTGCATCGACCTCTCCTCCACACGGAAAACCGATCGTGAGCAATATCATGGGCTCGTCTCTGACACTTGCCAACGTCAAACTCCGCCGTCACCGGCTCGCCACATATGCGCCGATTTCGGACAAAGTCGGCGTCACGAATGCTTGACGTTCACATGGGCACGGGCATCCTCGACATTGCCGAATCGGCTGACGATCTGTAGAACGGGCGCCTATGCAAGGATGAGGCTGAGATCTTGGCGACGATAAATGACAGAGGCCATAGCAAATGACAGTTGAAACCAATGTGGCCTGGCCGGAATGACCCCCCGATGAGCAACCCGCAACGCTTCATTAATCGGATGATCGTCTTCTTGGCGCTGGCCGTGGCGGCCGTGGTCTTCGCCTATGAAACCTTCATCGGCATCTTCATGTACAACCCGTTTCTCAACGGCTTGATCCTGCTGGTGCTTTTGATCAGCATTTTCTACGTCATGCGCCGTGTCTGGATGCTGAAGCCGGAAATCCGCTGGATCGAAGGTCTGCGCACCAGCAAACCAGGTTATGCCATCCAGGCTGCCCCGTTCCTGCTGACGCCGGTCGCCCATGCGCTTGGCGAGCAGGAGCGTCGCGGCCGGGTGATGCTGCCGGCGAACTCGGTACGCTATCTTCTGGACAGCATCGCATCCCGGCTCGACGAGCAACGGGACATCACGCGCTATGCCACTGGGCTCCTGATCTTCTTAGGTCTGATCGGGACCTTTTGGGGATTGCTCGGCACTATTGGTTCGGTCAGCGATGTCATAGCCGGCCTCTCGGTCAGCAGCGACGGCGACATCGCAACGGTGTTCGATGAACTCAAGACAGGTCTCGCCGCACCCATGGAAGGCATGGGCACGGCGTTCAGCTCCTCGCTTTTCGGCCTCGCCGGCTCCCTCATCCTGGGCTTTCTCGATCTGCAGGCGACCCAGGGCCAAAATGCGTTTTACAATGAAATGGAGGAATGGCTCACCAGCCTCACCCGCCTCAGCAGCGCGGAGCCAACGCCCTCCGCCGCATCAGGCGTGGTCAGCGCCGGCAGCGACGTGCCGATCCCGGCTTACCTGCAGGCACTGATGGAACAGACGGCCGAGAACATGCAGAACATGCAGCGCAGCATCGAGCGGTCGGAAGAAAACCAGCGGAGCGTGCAAAGCAGCATGGTCGGTCTCACCGAACGCCTCACGACGCTGGGCGATCAGATATCGACCGAACAGGCTCTCCTCGGTCGGCTGATTTCGAACCAGGATGATCTTCGCCCCGTACTGGCAAGGCTCGCCGAGGGTGACGCCAGCGCCATCGACGAGACCACGCGCAATCATATTCGCAACATGGACGTGTACCTCGCGCGCATTCTGGACGAAGCCGTTCAGGGTCGAAGTCAGATGACCAACGAGCTTCGAAGCGAAATCAAAATGGTGGCGCGCACCATTGCTGCGGTCGCATCCGGCGGGGAACCGTCAGGCAGCCGTCGCAGCTCTGCCGATTAGCACAGGGCAGGCCTGAACAAACATGGCTCGTTCCCGCCACGATAACCGTCAGTCGAGCGTCGATATCTGGCCGGGCTTCGTCGATGCCTTGTCGACGCTGCTCTTGGTGATCATCTTCCTTCTCGTGGTGTTCGTGCTCGGCCAATTCTTCTTGAGCCAGTTGCTCGAAGGCAAGGACAGCAAGCTCCTCAGCCTGGAACAGGCAATCTCGGAACTTACCGATCAACTCAGTCTGGAGCAGGATACCAACACGGACCTTCGCCGTTCGGTTGCGCAGCTCACAGCTGACCTGCAGGCGGCCAATGCCGGTCGCGAGGACAGCACGGCCAATCTCGCCGAGATCCAGGCGGAGCGGGACGACTACCGGGACAGGTTGATAACGCTGGAGGAAGACAAGAAGCTCCTTGCCCAGACGCTGTCCGAGCTTCGTCGGGATCTCGGGCAGGCGGATGAGCTCGAGAATGACCTGGTACGCACCAGCCAGCTGCGTGCCGAACTCGAGGCCGAGCTCGAAGAGGCGAAGAAAACCATCGTGACCGACAAGGAAACCATGGAAGCGCGCCTTGCCGAGCTGGTTCAGCTCAAGCGCGACATCGAGGCTTTGAAGGAGGCGCGCAAAAATCTGGAGCTCGACGTCGCCGAAATGACCGCGCTCCTGAGGGAAGCTGAAAAGGCGAAGACCGAGGCTGCCGGCGAAATCGAGCAACTGACGGCACTCTTGACCGCTGCCCAAACCGAGAGCGAGACCTTGAAGGTGGGGGTCAAAGCGCTCGATCAGTCCGAGGCGGAGCGGAAAAGCCTGGAAGAACGGATCGCCGAGCTGAACGCACTGCTCTCAACCAGCGAAAGCGATCAGGCTGACAAGGATAAGCAGATCCAGGAACTGCAAACAGCCCTTGATGAGACGAGCAAGGATAGAGAGAGCGACAACGAGCAACTGGCCGAACGCGAACAGAGAATCGCCGAACTTGCAGCTCAGCTTGAGGCTGCGAGAAACCGACCGGAAACTTCTAAGGCTAGGCTCGAAGAGCTGCGCCGGGCGCGCGAAGCGCTTCTCGCCGAGCTTGCCCAGACCCGCGATCGGGCTTCACAACTCGAAGGCCGCCTTGCCAGCGAGCAGGATCGCACACTGCTTGCTCAGCGCGAGTTGGAGGAGCGTGCGGTCCGGCTGGCAGAGCTTCTGCGCAGCGTCGGCGAAGCTAGCGAGGATGCCGAAACTCAGCGCGAGCTTGCCAGCGAGTCTCTTGCTCAGATCAATATACTGAACCGACAGATCAACGAGCTGCGCATCCAGCTTGCCTCTTTGGAAGAAGCCCTCGATCTCGAGCGCGCCAAAGTCGATGCGCAGAAGGTGACCATCGCCGATCTCGGCAGCAAGTTGAACGTGGCGCTTGCAGGCAAGGTCGAGGAACTCAGCCGTTTTCGCTCTGAATTCTTTGGACGCCTTCGCGAAATTCTGGGCAGTCGATCAGGTATTCGTGTGGTCGGCGATCGCTTTGTTTTCCAATCGGAAATTCTATTCCCGAGCGGTGCCTCCATACTGGAAACGAGTGGCGAGGACGAACTACGAGCCCTTGCCCAAAGCCTGAAGGAAATCTCGGAGGAAATTCCGAGTGAGCTTCCTTGGGTGCTGCAGATCAACGGCCATACCGATCGTCGCCCGATCCGCAATGCCGACTTCCCATCCAACTGGGAACTCTCAGCGGCGCGCGCCACGACGGTCGGCAAGTTCCTCATCCGTCAAGGCATCCCCCCCGGACGCATCGCGGTCGCCGGCTTCGCCCAATACCAGCCGCTGGACGAACGCAACGACGAAATCGCCTACCGCCGCAACCGCCGCATCGAGGTCAAACTCACGACGCGGTAGGACCGCGGCCCGAACCTTGATCTCGCTCAATACCCGTTGCGTCGGCGGCTTTGGGGATTTATGACTACCGGAGTTGCGGGTGTAGCTCAGTGGTAGAGCAGTAGCTTCCCAAGCTACGTGTCGTGAGTTCGATTCTCATCACCCGCTCCATATCTTTCAAAGACTTAATCATTTTTCATGTCTCCTTTGGGCATGCAAATAGGCTTATTAGGACTTCATTCATATAGCCGTCGATAGCGTCTACAGCCGGTTTTAGGAAGCCTGGATCGTATTCCGCATAGATCTCTGTAGTACGTTCGTCCATCGCATGATCCATGATGCCGGCCACGTCCCAGGCTGGACGCCACGACGGCGAAGCTCACGCGTCATCGTCCGGCGAAGTGTCATCGGCGTCACATCGTCGCCAAGTCCAGCGCGTGCGACCGCCTTGCTCCAACTGTTCGTAATTCTCGCGACCGGCCGTCCTTTAAACTGAACGAGATGCCCAGCCGGAGCGCGTTCGATGGTGAGCTCGCTGATCATCGCACCAGCAAAGAGGTCGGACCAGAGCGAATGACGCTGGGACCTGGAGCTAGCCACATGCTTCGCATGCTTTTTGGAGAAGCGATTTGGGAGGATTGAGCGTGCGAGCTGTTTCTTTGATGCTCCTGTCAATCTGGCTGCATGCGGCAGGCAGCCTGGTTCTCTCAGCTAACGAGTTGACCGAGCAACAGGGCTTGCTTAGCGATGCATGTGACGCAGGCGACGGAGAAGCATGTTTCAAGCTTGGTGCCGTCGAAGCAAAGGAGACGCCCAATAGAGCGATACCACGTTATCGACGTGCCTGCGTTCTGGGTTTCGCATCGGGCTGCCGTCTTCTCGGCGAGGCCTATGTCAGCGGCACTGGCGTTACGAGAGACCGCACCAAAGGGAGGACATTGCTGCGTCAGGCCTGTGATGTCGATGACGTCGATGCATGTTTCTTGCTATCATCTGTCCCAGGCGTTCGTGATAGGCCTGAGCTCTTAGAAATGGCATGTGACGCACAGATGGCGGAAGCCTGCTATCGCTTGGGCTCTCACTATGGCGACAACCCGCTTAGCGCAGGCATGCCCGCGATTTACGAGAAGGCGACGTCCTATTTTAAGCAGGCTTGTGACGCCGGCCACCAACAGCCTCGCCGATCGCTGGGCCTTGCGTCCAAAACTGCCGAAAAAAGCTGCCGCAAGCTCGGCCGACGCAGTCAAATGACCGCTTTCCTTATCAGCAGCTGCCGTTGCGGAAAGCAGGCCCGCGCTTACCCTTCGTGCCAACAGCGGTCATTAGGGAAATCTCGTTCTGCGCAACTATCCAACAAAAGCCATGACGGCAATTGCCGAGCATGACACCGCGGAGTTACGCTGCCAACTCGTTGGACAGTGCGCATTTGAAGCCTGGGAGGTTTGGTATGACCGAAGCAGAAGAGCTTGAACGCGAGATCATGGAGAAGGCCCAGAGGTTGGCAGTCTTGCGCCGGGCGGAGCCAGATGTCGAGGTTGAGGATTATGCCTTTCAGACACCCGACGGCGAGGTCCGTCTCTCCGGCCTTTTTGGTGGGTGCGGGCGTCTCTTGATGATCCACAACATGGGGCAGGGATGCCGCTACTGCACTCTTTGGGCGGATGGCATCAACGGCGTCCTCCAACATCTAGAAGATGCAATGGCAGTTGCATTGGTCTCGAAAGATCCACCCGAAATCCAAAGGCGGATAGCCTTGGATCGCGGCTGGAAGTTCCGCATGGCTTCCCATGGCGGCAGTAATTACATGGCCGAACAGTGCGCCATGGGGGATCATTCAAACTACCCCGGAGCTGCCGTCTACCAACGCAAAGATGACAAGATCATGCGCTGCAGCCGTACATCTTTCGGTCCCGGCGACCTTTATTCTCCAATGTGGCATTTCCTCGGTTTGGCGGGGCTGGGCATGTCAGATTGGACGCCGCAATTTCACTATTGGCATCGGCCGGAGAAGCTCGAAGACGGTGGCGAGAACATCCGCGACTAACCCTCATGCCAAATGAGGTTGTATGGCTTCGACGATGCTGATCGTCCGAAAAGGGCGAACTGGAGCCTCCTGCAATGCGTTCGGGCTTTAAGCCTGAAAGCCGCTGGAGAGCTTGCCTCGCAATCGTGCCATCAGGAACGGACTTGGGCGGTATCATTCGTCGTCCCCACTCGTGGATTTTGCGAGGGCGTCGATTTCAAATGATTGATTTGGGCTGACGAAAGAAAGCCGAGGAGGACGATGATGGCAGCTCACGGAATGTTAAAAAACCTATCGCTTGCTGATGTTCTGCGCTCGCCGCCATCCACGGAGACTTATAGCCCTGAGGCCGTAGCTGTCGTCGATTGGCTAATTGACGGTGCATCTGGCACCCACCTTACTCTTCCAGACCTCAAGACAAGCTCGCGTACCTGTCAAGAGATGTCGATTGGCGTTCAATCCGGCAGGTCTAGAATAGCCTTGCAGTTCGCTCACCCATAGCAGGCGATATCGGTCTGGATACCACTATGTCGACGAAGCGTTTTCTCAGCCCTGATCAAATCGCCGCTTGGCATCCTATGCCAAGACGCGACGGCGTTGACGATCCGGCTGAAAGCCTGAGGCAGGCGCTGATCACCAACAATCTCTGGACGCCATCGCAGATCGCCGGACGCAATTTTGCCATGGGCTGCGTCAGTCTCGAGGTCACCCAACGTTGCAATCTCGATTGCTCGCTTTGCTACCTGTCGGACATGGCCGAGGCCGTGCATGATCTGCCTCTAGTCGAAGTCTTTCGCCGCATCGACATGATCGCCGATCAATACGGCCCGGGCACGGATGTCCAGATCTCAGGCGGTGATCCCACCTTGCGCAAAGCTGCAGAGCTCGCGGCGATCGTAGTCCGCGTTGCCAAGCATGGGATGCGCCCCTCTTTGTTCACGAACGGCATCAAGTCGACGCGGAGCTTGTTGAAGGAACTTGCTTCTGCCGGTCTCCTGGATGTCGCTTTCCACGTCGATTTGACCCAAGAACGCAAGGGCTTCGAAAGCGAACAGGCGCTCAATCGATTGCGCCTGGACTACATCCAGCAGGCCAAGGGGCTGGGTCTTCGTGTCTTCTTCAACACCACCGTGTTCGACGGCAATGTCGATGAGATGCCGGATCTTGTCCGCTTCTTTGTCGATCATGCCGATGACGTCCATCTGGCGTCATTTCAGCTCCAGGCCGATACCGGACGCGGCGTGCATCGTCCCGGTGACGACGCGGTCAGCCAGGAACGGATGATGCAGCACATTGTTGACGCGACCGGTCTGGATCTGGATTTCGAAATGCCCCTGATCGGCCATCCCCGCTGCAACAAGTATACCGGCATTCTCGTGTCGAACGGTGAGGTCGTGCCTCTTTTCGACGATCACGCACTTTTTGCCAGTCTGTTCGAAGCAGAGGCCGAGCGGCGGTCGCTTTGGCATCGGAACCGGGCCCTCGCTCTTCTTGCCATGGCCGCTGCTCGTCCGGCCCTTGCAGTAAGGGCGCTTTGGTGGCTCGTTCGCAAGGCCTGGGCGCTTCGCTCGGGTCTCCTGCGCACGCGGCGCGCCACCAAGCTCAGCTTTTTTATCCATAATTTCATGGGTGCGGAAACACTGGAAGAGGATCGCTGTGCCTCTTGCGTTTTCATGGTGGCGACTAGGGATGGACCGATTAGCATGTGCGTTCACAACGCCAAGCGCGATCGCTATGTTCTCGCACCCATCGATCTCAAGGACGGTCGCATCTGGGATCCGCTGAGCGGCAAGGAGCGACCGGACTTCGGCGTCATCGCCGCCGATGACGTCGGGCCTGAGGGCTTGCCGCTGAAGCGACTGAAAGGTCGCCGGCGAGCCATGCATCTTGCCGCGCCTTTCCATCCCAAGGTGGCGGCCGGCGGCGAGTCGTGAGCGGCGCGCCAGCGCTGCGGCTATCGTTCAGCGACCAGTCATAGGCATAGCGATCGATCCGTTCACGTCCTTCAAGCATGGTTCGGAGCGACGGC
>JBPCVQ010000367.1:0-2716 GCA_051010395.1 Geminicoccaceae bacterium
TCGCTCTCATCTCGGGCGCGTCGTCCTACGAGCTACCCTGGGGCAACATCATGGCGGCTTCCGTCATCGTCACCGTGCCGCTGATCATCCTCGTCCTGATCTTCCAGCGCCGCATCGTCTCCGGCCTCACCGCCGGCGCCGTCAAAGGTTGATGGCGTGGCCATCGGCACGGATTTGGACCGCCATAACCAGGACCCACGGTTTGCGCCCAAGTTTGATGAGATCGGGCCAACGACGTTGCGGAGGTCATTTGGATGATGATGGCGGCATCAAGACATGAGTTGAGCGAGGGCATGAACAATATCGAGGAAGCGATCATGGTTCTGGAAAAGGTTCTTGCCGGCGACATATCTGCACATGACACGCTCACCGAATGGCCCTCTGTCGATGAAGAAGCAAATGAAACGATGATTGGAGCCTGGCATGAACCGACTCACCACGCCGCGCGATCCTGGGAATCCGTGCCTGGCCCAACCCTCATTGCGGGCGGGCGGATTCCCAGGATCCCATGGACCAAGAAACACCATCGCAAGAAATGGTTAAGGAAAGATTGCCAAGCTTCGCGTGTGTTGCCTGCATGAACGTCGAAAAAGGATTATCGATGATCGCTCTCCAGCGCCGCATCATCTCCGATTTGACGGCTGAGGCTACAGGAGGATGAAAATTATGGAGGATCGACCTTCGATCGAATGGTGGCGTGGCGCCGTGATCTATCAGGTCTATCCACGCAGCTTTCAGGATACCAATGGCGACGGCATCGGCGATCTCGTCGGGATCACCCAACGCCTCGAGCACATCGCCTCGCTCGGCGTCGACGCCCTCTGGATCTCGCCCTTCATGAAGTCGCCGATGCTCGACTACGGCTATGACGTCGAGGACTACCGCGCCGTCGATCCCATGTTCGGGTCACTCAGCGACTTCGACTATCTGCTGGAAAAAACGCACAGGCTCGGCCTCAAGCTCCTGGTCGATCTCGTTCCCTGCCACACATCGGATCGTCACGCGTGGTTCCAAGAGGCACGTCAGTCCCGGGACAACGCCAAGG
This sequence comes from Geminicoccaceae bacterium, assembly GCA_051010395.1. Taxonomy (GTDB): domain Bacteria; phylum Pseudomonadota; class Alphaproteobacteria; order Geminicoccales; family Geminicoccaceae; genus JANQPX01. Next base: position 1,046 of record JBPCVQ010000367.1, read on the forward strand.
CGGATTGGTATGTGTTCGCCGAGCCGAACGAGGATGGTACGCCTCCCAACAACTGGCTCTCCGTCTTCGGCGGTGTCGCCTGGACCTTCGAACCCAGGCGCGGCCAATATTACCTCCACAATTTCCTCCCCTCCCAGCCGCAGCTCAACTGGCACAATCCCGACGTCTGCGCGGCGATGCTCGCCGAGGCCGAGTTCTGGCTGGAACGCGGCATCGACGGGTTCCGGGTCGACGCCATCGACTTTGCCCTGCACGATCCGGAACTTCGGAACAATCCGGTGCGCCCGAGCAACAACGCACCGGTCGGCGGCATCGTCGACGGGATGCCGTTCGCCCGCCAGATACACAAGGGCCAGCGCGACCACCCCGATCTGCCAAAGAGTGTGTTGCAGCCGCTAAAGGATCTCGCCCGAAGTTACGGCGCCTTTCTGCTCGGTGAAATGAGCGGCGACCGTGCGGCGGAGCGGCTTGCGACCTATACCGATGACGGCGGTCTCGATGCCGCCTATACTTTCGAACTGCTGCGGCTAGGCGCCGAGCCCAAGGCGATCCGAAACGTCATCGAAGACGTCGAGCGCCATATCGGTGGCGGCTGGGCCTGCTTTGCTCAGAGCAATCACGACGTCACCCGCGCCGTCTCACGCTACGGCGCCCATGACCAGGCCGCCGCATGGCAGCCGTTGATCACCGCCCTCCTCTGCAGCCTGCGCGGCACGATCTGCCTTTATCAAGGCGAGGAACTCGGCCTCACCGAAGCCGATCTTGCCTTCGAGGATCTCCGTGACCCCTATGGCATCAGCTTCTTCCCGGCCTTCAAAGGCCGAGACGGCTGCCGCACCCCCATACCCTGGAGCGACGGACCCACCGCCGGGTTTACGTCAGGCAAGCCCTGGCTGCCGGTGCCGGTCGATCACCTCGAACATTCGGTAGACAGGCAGGAGTGCGATCTGCAATCGGTCTTGAACCGAACCCGGACGTTCCTGCATTGGCGGCGGGCGCAGCCCGCTCTGTTGACGGGCGACCTCCAGTTCCTGGAGGCCGAAGCGCCGATCCTGGCGATGGTCAGAGAGACGGTGGGGCAGCGGCTTCTCTGCCTCTTCAACCTCGGCGCCGGGCCAGCAACATTCGAAGCACCATCAGAAGTTAAAATAATACCGGAGTCGGGCTTCACCACGGAAATCAACGGCGCTCGCGTCGTGCTTCCACCCTACGGAGTCTTCTTTGGAACGTTAGACCGATAACAAGGGCGGGGAGAAGAAGGATGGCGGCGATCACCATGCGTGACATGCATAAAGCCTTCGGCAATGTTCACGTCATCAAGGGCATAGATCTCGACATTCGAAACAAGGACTTCATCGTGTTCGTCGGTCCCTCAGGCTGCGGCAAGTCTACGCTCCTTCGCCTGGTCGCCGGCCTCGAAGACATCACGTCAGGGACGATGATGTTCGATGGCGAGGAGGTGAACGATCTGCCGCCAGCAGAACGCGGTATCGCCATGGTCTTCCAGTCCTACGCGCTCTACCCTCATATGAGCGTCTACGAGAACATGGCGTTCGGCCTGAAGCTCGCCAAGGTCGATGCGGGAGGCGTCGAGGAACGCGTCAGGAAAGCGGCCGGCATCCTTCAGATCGAGCACCTCCTCGACCGCAAGCCCAAAGCGCTCTCCGGCGG